>DATJOW010000204.1:0-102303 GCA_035506715.1 Candidatus Acidiferrum sp.
GCAAACTGGTAGTCTATGTGGATTATTCTTAAACGTCCAGCTCGACGGGCGGGCCATTGCGGTTCGCCCGTCGTACTTTAGCGCTTTCATGAATTGGATTGCCGCAAGCCTGTTGTCGGCGCTTTTTCTCGGCGTCTATGAGCTTTGTACCAAGCACGCCGTGCGGGACAACGCCGTCGTGCCGGTCCTGTTCTTCAGCACCCTGAGCGGGGCGGCGGTGTGGATTATCCTGTTGCTCGCGCAGGCGATTCATCCGGGCGCGTTGCCGGCGTCGCTGGTTACGGACCCGCTCACGTCGGTGCAGCATTTTCAGATCGTGCTCAAATCGGCCATTGTCGCGGCGTCGTGGATTTTCACCTATTTCGCGATCAAACACCTGCCGCTGTCGCTCGGCTCGCCCATTCGAGCCACCAGCCCGCTGTTCACGCTGTTTGGAGCGCTCCTGGTTCTAGGTGAGCGCCCGACCTGGCTGGAGACCGTCGGCGTGCTGACCACGCTGGTGTCGTTTGTCGGGCTGTCGGTGGTGGGCAGCCGCGAAGGAGTGCATTTTCATCGGGACAAATGGGTGTGGTATCTCATCGCCGGAACGCTGCTCGGCGCGGTGAGTACGCTCTACGACAAATACCTGCTGGGCCGGGCGCACTTCTCGGTGCCGACGGTTCAGGCCTGGTTTTCGGTTTACCTGCTGGTGCTCTTTGTGCCCTTTGCCATCGGCTGGAAGAAACGCTGGTGGGAGCGCAACGAATTCCACTGGCGCTGGAGCATTCCCGTCATCGCGTTCTCGTTGCTGGTCGCTGATTACATTTATTTCAGCGCTTTGCGCGATCCGGCGTCGCTGGTTTCCATCGTGATGAGCCTGCGCCGCGGCAGCACACTGGTGGGATTCGCCGGGGGACTGCTGCTGTTTGGGGAGAAGCACGGCTGGCAGAAACTGCCTGCCGTGATTGGCATTCTCGTGGGCATTGTGCTCACGGTGATGGGGTGACGAGATTTACAATATACGATTTGCGATGGACGCGGGCTTGGAAATCGGACCTTGGGCATTCAACGGGAATCCTGCGGCGGAATCCTGTCCTTCGCAAAAGGCACTTCATCGTCGCTATGGACCCGGTTGCCGGCTGCGTCAACCAGGTTCACGGTGATCAGAACCAGCACGATCCTGTTGTCGGTACTTGGCTTGGCGGCGACCTCCTTCCCATTGATCATGAAATGGCCTTGTAGGTTTCCTAAAACAACCGTCTGGCCGTCCCATAATTTTACGTGGGATTCCACTTGCCGAACTCGCAAACGGGGAAGAACGGTCGGCACCGTGACATTTTCGCCGGATGAACTGCGAGCCGGAACGGAATTGGTCGGCGTGTCGTAGCCCAAGAATTCCGTCAGGGAGGCGATGGCCGTCAAGTCAATGGTGTAGCCGTCGGATAAAACAGACGCGATCGTGTCTAAAACTGGCCCCACCTCCACCCGGGCTTGTTGCGGCATAATGCCCAAATTGGTTCCGGTTTCCTGCGAGACGAAGTTGGTAACAAGGGACATGACCTCGGTCGCCCGCATCCGGGTCTGGAGGCCGCTCAAGGTGGTTACCTCCGGTTCCGCAAGCGTTTCCGCATCCGGATTAAGCCGCAAGGCGTGATGGGCGATCCGGAACTGCGGATCCGTCATGATGCCGGTGAAGGATGTTGGGCCGGTGGTGCCACCATAGATAAATTGGGGACGGTTCATTGTTTCACGAGTGGGTTGTGGATTGTCGTCGCCGACAAAAGGTTTGGGTGACGTGTCAAAGCTTCCCAGATACACATCGCCGGCGGCTGATGGAGGCAACTCAATGAACCGGGCCTTGATGTGGATTTGCGGCTTCAGCGGCGTGAAGTTCAAGGCCGTCAAAACCTTTTCCACCGTGTCCAAATCCGGACGGGTTGCGCGAACATACAGGAGACCGCGGGTTTCGTTGAAATAAATCGCCTTGGGCGGGGAAAAATCCAAGCCGAGGTTTGTGATGAGTTGTTTGAAGGCCAGGGAAACATTGGTTTTTGCTCCGAAATTGTCGAGGAACGCGACCTTGTCCACCTTGAAGGTGCGAGTTTCCAATTGGGTCGAAGCCGGGCCTCGGGCCGAGAAAACAACCCCGTCATCCTGAATCGAATATTGGATGGGACGGTCAGCCACCAATACGATGGCATCCAGCACTTCCGCGAGCGTCATGTTGGTCAACTTCAGCTTGACATTGATGGAACCGGGGTCGAGCGCGGCGGCGGCGGCGGCGAGCGGGGACGCTGCCGGCGCATTGGAGTCGAACCAAAAGCTGATGCCTTTCTTCTCGGGGTCGCAAAGTTTCGCCTGCATGCTCAACACGCGCAACGCCTCGCTCAAGGGCAAACCGTCGGGCCAGGAAACCGCATCCAAATGGAGGCGATTCAGTTTGTTGTAGATGGTCTTGCGGCCGGGACTGGAGAGAAAGAAATTAGTCGGGCTGCCAATTTGAGCCTTCGTGACGGGGACCGAGTTGGCCGTACCCATGAAAGTGCGGGCGTAACCGTTGGTACCGGCTTGTTCTACGGTGGCAGGACTTGGTGCGTTTACAGTGCTTGTATCTGGCACAACTGTGGTTTTTCCGAAACTGGTCGTCGCATTTTCATTTGCCCGGTTAATAATCGCCGTCAGCCTTTCCCTGAATTGGGTTGGAGGCGCGTTGTTGGTGACAATTTCCAGGTTGATGACCACCACCAGATTGCTGCCGGCGTGGCCTTCAAAATTTTCCACTCGAATCACGATGCCGCCTCCGTCTTCCGCCGACGCGGCGACGTTGAAATAATTTGTGAAGGCCGAGTTGGCTGCACCTCTGGCAATGGTAGTGCCCTGAATTCTCAAATCGACAAAGCCCTCCGCCGCGAGCGGCTTGCAATTAAAATCAACACTGTTGGTGCCATCGCCGACGTAAAATTCAGCGGCCAAACCGCTCCGGGTCAGGATGCGGGGGCGTTGAATCAATGGCAGGCCGGATGATTCCAGGTTGCCGACAAACCGCTTGAAATTTTCCGGCGCCACCGACCACCAGGGAGCGCCACTCTGTCTGTCATTATAAAATTGCAGACCGGAAGCAGTGTTTTTGAAATTGAGGCCGGACATCCGGTAAATGCGAGCTTCAATCAACACGCCTTTGCGGAGAGGATTGTTGCGCAAAGGAAGTTCAACCCTTCCATCAACGCGATTCAGTTGCTCGATGACTTGGCGGAAAATATCCAAGTGTTCCGGTGTGTTTTGCGTGGTGATTTCACCGGTCTGGGTGTTGAACGCGATGCCGTGGGGTGGCGCGCAATTCAAAGTCTCATCGCGCAAAATGTCCAAAAGAATCTTGGTATAATCATCCGTCGGAGAGTCAAACACTCTTTCTGCCTGCGCCTTGACGTTTCGGATGAAAATCACCGGATCCACTTTTACTGTCAGCGACTGTTCGGCGGAACCAGTCCCAGCAGCAGGTGGATTTCCCGCAGAAACAGGCGCCTGATCCATCGGCAACGCCACGGCGCTGAAAATGCAAATGCCGCAAAATGATGCGAGCGTCAATCCTGCCTTGCTGGGCGCGCGAAAATTCACCAGGCGTTCGATCCGTTGCCGCAACGCGCTGCGGGATTCGAGAATGCCCACCAGACCCAGGCTGGCCAGGGGCCGGTGGAACGCCAGTTTCGCAACTTCCAACAAAGTGGGAGCATAAATCTCGGCGTCCCCGCGCAGCGCCAGCATGACGGCGTCGTCCACGGCCTCCTCGCGGACGCGGCAGATTCGTGCGTTGGCCAGCCAGAGCAGGGGATGCCACCAATAAACAATTTGAACCAACGCCTGCGCGCAATTCATCCAGACGTCACCGCGCCGGAGATGCGTCAGTTCGTGCAACAGCACCGCGCGCAATTGGGAAGACGAGAGCGTCTCCACCAGCGATTGCGGCAACAGAATCACCGGTCGGATCAAACCGCAAACCGCCGGGGACATGGTTCGATCTGTGATCCGTAAGTTCACTTTCCGGCGCAGTTCTGACGAACGCTTTGCCGAGTCAAAGATTTCACTCAGCCAGGCCGGAGCCGGGGTGGCACGCAGCGCTTGGCGTGTGACTTGCCACCAGCGCACGATTAGCCAAACCAGCAAGCCAAGGCTGATGCTGCTCCAGCCGAGTATCGTCCACGCTGCGATGGATATTGATGGTCCCGGCGTCGTTGCGGTGACCGGGGCCATAGTCGGAGCACTGGGCGGCATGTCGTTGCCATAACTCACGACAAAATGGGGTATTTGGGGCTGGACGGGTGATGCTGCGGTGGGAAACAGCCACCAGGCGAGACTGGTGGGGAGAGCCAGTGAAGGCGGAAGCAATAGTTTGACCAGCAACACCAGCCACAGGGCATGACGGACGGCAGCACGGACATGACGGCGCAGGGTAAAATCCGCGGTAAACAGTACTGCGATTAGCAAGCTTGATTGCCATAGCATCGGCCAGGCAAAGCGGAGGGCGGATTGGCCAAAATGATTCAAAGTCTCGATTAGCGGATTCATCTTTTCGCGGTCCTTTTCTTGGCTTTGATCAGTGACTCCAATTGTGCCAGTTCATCGGCGCTCAATTCATGGGTTTCGAGGAGGCATTGGACCATCGGGGTGAGCGCGCCGTTGAAGGCGTGCTTCAGGGCGTAAAACAACTCACCGCGTTGGGCCTGTTCCCGGGTAATCACCGAGCGGTACAGCGTCAGATTGCGGACTTTTTCCGCCGTCAAGAGACCCTTGGCCACCATGCGGTCCATGACCGTGCGCACGGTGGAATAAGTCCAGTCGGTTTGTGGGCGTAGTTTCTCCTGGATCGCCGGCGCCGTGCAGGGCTCCTCGTCCCAGACGGCCTTGATGATGAACCATTCCGCTGCGGTCAGTTCGGTGGACGGCTTGGGCATGGCGCGACTTTGCTTGACAGTTGTAGAGATGTCAAGTGTAATCTTGACAAATGTAAAGGTTAGGCGGTTGAAGGACTATCCTCCACCGGCCGGAATCACGGTGCGGGTTGGTGGTCCAACAGGATCAGGAATTTCTTTGCGGCAAAACCGAGCGCGTAAATCATACCCAGCAGGACCACGTCCGTCGGGCCGACCGGCCAGTCCCATTGGTAGGCGATCCAGAACCCGAGGAAGGAAACCACGCCGCCGATGATGGAAGCGAACACGGTGAACTGTTTCATGTTCCGGGCAAACAAATGCGCGGTGAGCGGCGGAATCAGCAGAAAGCCGAACGAGATCAACGGGCCGACACTCAACACCGCCATCGATACGGTAAAGCCAATCAACAAATAGGTGACCGCATCCCAGAGGATAACTTTCTTCCGGAGCGTGACCGCAAACGCGCGGTCGAATGAAACCAGCATCAGTTCCTTGTGAAACAGGCCGAGCACGGCCAGCACCACCGCCAAAGCGGCGGCCGTCAGCACCAGATCGAAATTGGAAATGGTGATGACCTCGCCTTTCAGGAGGTCCAGCCAGCCGAGCTCTGCATAACGGTTTTTTGACAGCAGCAGGATACTGAGCGCGGCGGCTACGACATAGGCGGTGCCCAGCCGGCCTTCCGGCAAACCTCGCCCCCGTCGCTCAAAAAAAGCCAGCACCAGGATGGCGGCCAGCGTGAAGAAAATCGATCCGGCGAACGCCAGCGCATGGCCGCTGGGTTCCCCGTGGGCGGCTGTGTTCATCCCGAGCCACAACGGCAACGACAGCGCCACGGCCACTCCGGTCGAGGAAATTTGCGGCAGCGCCACACCCAGAAAAATCAACCGGCGCAGGACGAGAAACACCCCGACCAGCGGGCAGGCAAAGCCGATCAAGACACTTGTGTAAACCGAATTCCTAAGCAGGAAGTCCGGAGACAGAATTTGTAGTAGCGTTTCCATGTCAGCCTACCTCCATTTCAAGAATTTCTGCCAGGTGTGCCGGCGAGAGCAACTCCGCCGCCGTACCCTGCAGGACCTGGCCCTGATGGAGCCAGATGACTTGTTGCGCATGTTTGCGGACCAGCGGCAGGTCGTGGGTGACCAACAGGACGGTCAGCTTCCGTTCCGCGTGAATCTGGGAAATGAATTCCAGCAGATTGTGTGAAGCGACGGCGTCCACGCCGGCCGTCGGCTCGTCCAACACCAGCACATCGGGGCGGGTGGCCAGGGCGCGGGCGATGAGGACGCGTTGCTTCTGACCACCGGACAAGCGGCTGAATTTTTGCTGGGCGAACCCGTCCGCCGCCGTGGCGCGCAGGCATTCACGGACAAAATCTTTTTCCGTGCGCGATGGAAACTGCATTGGCATCACATGGTTGAAAGTGCCCATCAATGCCACGTCAAACCCAGTCAGGGGGTAGAGCGGGTCAAGTTCGGTGGTTTGTGGGACGTAACCGAAAACGGGAGCCGACACGAAATGGATGCTTCCGGCCACCGGCGGCAGCAGGCCGAGGAGGGTTTTGAGCAGCGTGGATTTGCCTGAGCCGTTGGCGCCCAAGATGGCCGTGAAGCTGCCGCGTGTGATGGACAGCGAGATGCCGGACAACACGGCCCGGCCATCATAACCGACGGCGAGGCGGTCCAGGGTGATGAGTGATTCGGACATACCAGTTTTGTGGCGGCGGTTTGTGACCGCCGCCATGGAGTTTATTTTTTCAATGCGTTTACAAATGAGTTTACGATGTAATCCATCTCCGCCATGTACGTGTCCGTGTGGGGGACTCCGCCGGGCATGATGGGCAGCGTGAGGAGGGTGGCGCCGGTCTGGCGGGCAATCAATGCCGGCACCTTTTCCGGGAACTGCGGCTCGCGCACCACGATGGGAACGTGTTCGGCCTTCATCGCCGAAACCATTTCCTCAATGTGTTTCGGCGTCGGGTCAATACCCGGTTTCAGTTCAATCGTGCCAAAATACACAAGGCCGAACCGGTCGGCAAAATACGGCCAGTGTTCGTGGTATGACACGAATTTCGTGCCCTTGAACGGCGCCAATTGGTTTTGCCATTCAGCGATTTTGGCGTCGAGCTTGGCAAGATAGGCGTCGCGGTTTTTCTCGAAGTCCGCCTGATGATCCGGCGCAGCGGCGGCGAGCGCGGCGCAGATGGTTTTCACGGCCGATTTCGCCAGCACGGGATCGAGCAGGTAATGCGGATTGCCATACGGATGCACGTCGCCCTCGGAATGATCGGTGGACTTTGGCACGTCCACGGGCGTGATGCCCTTCGAGCAGTCCACATAGCCAGCGTGGCCGGGCTGGATGCGCGGATTGCGGCTGGCTTCAAGCAATGCGGGCAGGAAGGCGTGCTCGCAATCGAAGCCGACGAGCACGACGAGATCGGCCCGGTTAAGCAGCGGCACGAAGCTCGGTTTCATCGGCACGCCATGGGTGTCTTCGACGCCGGTGGCGAGGCTGTGCACCTCGACGGATTCGCCGCCCACATTGCGCGTCAGATCGGCGAGGTCGGTGAGCGTGGTGACGACGCGCACTTTCGCGGCGTGAACTTGCGGTGCGCCCACCGCCAGAGCGAGGAGCGCGCTAAAAAGCAATTTCGTTTTCATTTCAATTCCTTTCCGTTTTGTTTTTTGGGATTTCAGCGTTGTTGCCAGCCATGCGAATGAGACCCGATGATCCAGCACCATTGAAGATAAACCCCGTCGTTCGGCTGGTAGCCGGTGGCGGAGTTCGGCTGGGTGTGGGTGTATTGGAGGCGGAGCTGGTTCCAATGGCTGATTGCCCAGGTGAGGTAAGGCGAATAACCGTAAGTCCGCGCGGAATTGTCCTCGTCGTTCTGGAGGAATTCAAACAGGAATCCGCCGCTCCAGCTTCGGCTCCATTTGTAGGTGAGGTAGGAATACATGCCCCAGGCCCTCACGGCCTCATTGAACGTGGTGGCGCCGCCATCATTACTGGCAAGATATTGATTGTCGCTGTAAAGCACTTCCGTGCCCCAGGTGAGGCTGTTGAATTGATTGTCACGCAACGGGACGTAGCTCACCTTGAGATCGCCGTCGAGCACCAGGCGTCTGGTTTCGGTGAGGGTGGTGATGCCGTTCGGCGCCAGCTCGTCGTTGACATTGCCCGAATCAGGATTGATCAAAGCCGACGCGCCGCACTCAAGCTGCCAATTGGGGGTCAGGTCAAAATAGGTCGAGAGCCGGCCCCAGTAATTGACGGCGCCCATCGAACGGTAGCTGCCGATAGCGTCAGGCGAATCGCCGAATTGTGTGCCAAAGCCGCCAGTCAGGTTCACGTAATGCTCGATGGGCACCAGCCAGCTCGCCTGCGCCCCATAGGTTTTGGATTCGCCGTCGATGTATTGGTCCAGCACCATCGGGCGGTTTACAAACGGCAGTTCGTGGTCGTGGATGTAGGCCAGGCGGCCGTACTCGGCGAAAAACTGCCCCGCCGTCAGCGTCAGGTTCCAGGGCAATGATGTCGTCTGAAGCGCCGCTTCCTCCACGTCCAACGACGTTTCGCCGGTCGAGGCATCGGCGGAACCGTTGATGACCACCCAGCCCTTGGCGAACGGATCCACCGAGGCGGACGCGTTCAATTCCACCGAACGCTGGTAGACGTCAAACCCGCCGGGATAACCCGTGCCGTTTTGCGGCGCCCCCTTGCTCTCCTGCGAGAAGATGGTTTCGCCCACGAAACCGATGGCCGGGTTGAATTCACTCATCAGCGTTTTTTTCTGTGCGGCGGCCACCTCGTTCACCTTTTCGTCCAGTTCCTTGAACTTTTCCGGCGTCACTGTTTCCGGCGTGCCGGTGAGGTTCGCAGGTGGCGCGCTGGTGACAGCTGTCGGGGGGGGATTGGTTACGGTTGCGGCCAGTTGTTTCTTGAGCGCTTCAATTTCCGCGTCCTGAGCGGCGGTTTTGCGCTCGAATTGCTCCTGCATTTCCTGTTGTCGTTTCTCAAACGTTTCTTGCATCTGCTTCAACCGTTGCTCCACGTCGGCCGGTTGATTTGTCTCCTGGGCCTGGGCAATGATGGCGCACAGGCAAAGGGCAGAAGACCACCCTAAAATTGTTTTCAGTTTCATATTGTTTCTCCAACTCCGGCGCCACGCGCCAGGCGGGCACGCCAGTTCAAAACGAAATAACCAACGGAATTCGATCAGCCGAGGCTGATCGACCTAGGTGAGAGAAGAAACAACTGCGGGAGGGGCGCGGCCGGGGGGAAGATCCTCAACCGGCGCGCTGAAAACAGACAATGCCTGGTGCGGGGCGGCTTCGCTGATGACCGAGGGTGCAACAACGGGAATGGCCGGCGCGGCTGCATCTACTTTTCCGTGCGCGAACAAGGTAACGGCGCATTGATGATCCGCCTTGCCCGCGTCGTGGTGAATCAGTTCATGCAGCGCCGGGGCCGCTGCCATCGCGTTCAGAAACAACACCAAGCCAATCAGCAAAAGGGCGAACGGCAATTTGCCGTACAGCCTCCGATGTTCCTTTGTGAAAGACACGGCAACGGCAAAGTAGCAACTGTCGTGCCGTCAGCAAGTTTTATTTTGGGGATGAAGCCGGCTTACCGTCCGCAGCAGTGCTTGTATTTCTTGCCGCTCCCGCAGGGGCACGGGTCGTTGCGACCGACTTTCGGACCGGTCCGGACCGGCTTGGCCTTTTCCGCGGCCGCCGCCGCTTCGCTGACAACGTCGCTGGCCTTTTTGCCCGACGGATCTTCCGCGCCGCCGCCAAAGGCGCTCGCTTGCTGATGCTGGGTCTGCTGGGGTATGTTCTTCAGGAAGTTTTCAAAGGCCAGCATGCTCGACGCGCTGCGGAAGATGTTGTGGCAGATCTCGGTCTTCACGTTGACCATCAGCTCGTCGAAAATCTTGAACGCCTCGGCCTTGTATTCAATGAGCGGATCGCGCTGGCCGTAGCCGCGCAGGCCGATGCTGTAACGCAGGCTGTCCATCTCATAAAGATGTTCCTGCCACAGCCGGTCGATGGCGCTTAAAATTGTGAAACGCTCCACTTCCTTGAGCGCGTCCGGATTTTCAAAGCTGATTTTGACGTCGTAGGCATTGCGGACCCTTTCGGAAATGAAATTGCATACGGCGAATTGCGCCGGGCTGAGCCCGTCGAACAGCGAGCCGGCCACGGGATGTTCCTTGCCTGAATCGGCGGCCTTGAGAATCTCCGGTTCCGGCAGGCCGATGGGGAAATTCAGGTTCACCCAGTCGGCCAGTTGGCGCACCTTCCATTCATGCGTGTCCGCATCAGCCGTCGTGAGTTGCGCGACCTTGTCCACCACGACCTCCTCCATGATGTCCATCAGCCGGTCGCGGACGTCTTCCCCATGGATGATCTCGTTGCGGAAGCCGTAAATGACTTCGCGCTGCTTGTTCATTACGTCGTCGAACTCGAGCGTGCGTTTGCGGATCTGGAAGTTGTGCTGTTCGACCTTTTTCTGCGCGCTCTGGATGGAGCGGTTCAGCCAGGGATGGGTTAACTCGTCGCCTTCGTTGAAGCCCACCCGCTCCATTAATTTTCCGATGCGATCGGAGCCAAACAGTCGCATCAAGTCATCCTCAAGCGAGATGAAGAAGTGCGAGGAGCCGGGGTCGCCCTGGCGCGCGCAACGGCCGCGCAACTGGCGGTCAATGCGGCGCGCCTCATGCCGTTCCGTACCCATGACGTGCAGGCCGCCGAGGTCGGGCACGCCGGCGCCGAGTTTGATGTCCGTGCCGCGGCCGGCCATGTTGGTGGCAATGGTCACCGCCCCGCGCTGTCCGGCGCGGGACACGATTTCGGCCTCCTGCTGGTGATATTTCGCATTCAGCACCGAATGGATGATGCCTTCGCGCTTGAGCATCCGGGAGAGTTGTTCGCTGACTTCGACCGAAATGGTGCCGACGAGGATGGGCCGGCCCTGGCCGTGGATTTGTTTGATTTCGTTGAGGACGGCGGTGAATTTTTCGCGCTTGGTCTTGTAAACCGAGTCGTTGGCGTCCTTGCGGGCGATGGGGCGGTTCGTCGGGATGACGAGCACGCCGAGCTTGTAGATGTCGAAAAATTCGGAGGCCTCCGTTTCCGCTGTGCCGGTCATGCCAGCCAGTTTGTGGTATAGGCGGAAATAATTTTGAATGGTGATGGTGGCCAGCGTCTGAGTTTCACGCTCGATCTCGACTCCTTCCTTGGCTTCCACGGCCTGGTGCAATCCGTCGCTCCACCGGCGGCCGGGCATGAGGCGGCCGGTATGCTGGTCCACGATGATGACCTTGTTCTCCTGCACCACATATTCCACGTCGAGCTGGTAAAGGCTGTACGCCTTGAGCAGTTGCGAGATGGCGTGGATTTTTTGCGCCTTGGTTTCGAAGTCCTGCTGCAGCTTCGTTTTCGCTTCCATCCGCTGGCGCGCGTCGGTTTCCGGTCCGACATCAATTTCGTGCAACAGCGTCGTGAGGTCGGGCAGCACAAAGGCGTCCGGGTCCTTGGGGCTGATGAAATTGCGGCCTTTTTCGGTGAGGTCGGCTTCAAAGCTCTTTTCGTCAATGGCGAACAGCAATTCCTCTTTTTCCCTATAAAGTTCGATCTTCTTCTGATCCTTGTGCAGTTCCAGCTCGGCCTGGTTCATCAGCCGGAGGTTTTCCGGGTCTTCCAGCAGTTTCATCAGGCTTTCCGACTTGGGCTGGCCGGTCTTGACCCGGAAGAGCAGCAGGCCGATTTCCCGTTCGAGCGCCTCGGCTTCCTGCACGTTGGAGCCGTCGGTGGGATGCAGCTTTGCTATGAGTCCTTCCGCCTCGGACAGAAAACGGCCGCACAACCGTTCCTGGGCGCGGACCAGCGATTCAACCGTCGGCTTCCATTGCGCGTATTGCTCGTCGTAGGTGTGCATGGACGGGCCGCTGATGATGAGCGGCGTGCGGGCTTCATCAATCAGGATTGAGTCCACCTCATCCACGATGGCAAAGTAGTGGCCGCGCTGGACCTGTTCCTCCTTGCGCGCGGCCATGCCGTTGTCGCGGAGGTAATCGAAGCCGAACTCGGCGTTGGTCCCGTAGGTGATGTCGCAATTATATTGCTCGCGCCGGACCCGGGGAGGCTGGTCGTGCAGGATGCAACCAATCGTGAGGCCCAGGAATTTATAAATGGCCCCCATCCATTCGGAGTCGCGGGCGGCGAGGTAATCGTTCACGGTGACGACGTGCACGCCCCGGCCGGAGAGCGCATTGAGATAAACGGGCAGGGTGGCGACGAGGGTTTTGCCTTCGCCGGTGGCCATTTCGGCGATCTTGCCCATGTGCAGGCCCATGCCGCCGATAAGCTGTACGTCGAAGGGAATCATCTCCCAGAGCAAGGGATGCTCGCGCACGACGATTTCGGTCTTGCGGTCGGTCAGGCGGCGGCAGGCGTTTTTGACGACCGCGAACGCTTCGGGCAGGATTTCGTTGAGGACCCGCGCCAGCTCGGCGTTGTCCTGAAGGGGCGACAGTTGGGCCTTCCAAGCGGCGGTTTTCTGCCGCAATTCGTCGTCGGAAAGGGGCTGCAAACCGGCCTCAATCTCATTGATGCGGCGGACGAGGGGCCACAGCCGCTTCAGTTCACGGTCGTTCTTGGACCCAAAAATCCACTTTAAAAAATTCACAATAAACCTGGATCACACGTTAAAAACAGAATCCTAACCCTACGCGATGGGAGGCAAAGCGTCAAAGCGAATCGCCGGTCAATCCCGGCGGCGCAGCGGACGACTCGTGGCGGGTCTTGGTGATGGAGCAACCGGATTCTCGAAGGGCGGGTCGGCGGAGCTCAGGTGGCGGACGCTGGAGACGGGGGCGGGTTCGCCCGGGTTGCCGGCGCGGGCTGGGGCGCCATGGCTTCGCGCACGATAAGTCCGGCGCGCCGGGCCGCATCGGAAATGAGCGTGAGATGCGGTTCGAGTGCGGGATCCTGGCTGTGCTTGGCCAACAAGCGATCGGCGTAACCGCGGATGATCGCAATGATGTTGTTCAGTTCGTGCGCCACCACGGGCGGGATATGCCGGGCCGGGTCAAACAGGTGGGCGCTCTCATGGGAAGCGCCGGCACTGGCAGCCGACTCCGCCATTTTTTTATAGATGTTTTCAATTGAGGACATCGTGCAAATTACAGCAACTTGCACGCCATTTTCCGCGTTGATAGCCGGGGCCGCCAGCCGTCTCGCGGAGGTGGTTGGTGCGATGTGCAGGCTCCAACGGTTGTATGGAACAGGACGCTTTGTACCGGACTGGGACAGGGGACCGGCCGATAAAAAATGGAGTATCAAGCCCGAGCTTTGTTACGCTTCCGTCTTGTTTCTTGTGGCGGAATTCTTCATGCTGCTAATGACGATGGACGACATGCCCGCCCCCCTCGGCATCATTGCCGGCAACCGCTCGCTGCCGCTGGAATTCGCCCGGCAGGCGCGCGCGGCCGGCGTCCAACGGCTGGTGGCTGTCGGGGTGGCGAATGAAACCGATCCGGCGCTGGCAGCGCTCGTGGATGACATCGTCTGGCTCAAGGTCGGCCAGCTTTCCAAGATGATCGCCGCGTTTGTCGACCGCGGTGTCAAGCAGTGCGTCATGGTGGGCCAGATTGCGCCGAAGCACCTTTTTGATGTCCGGCCGGATTTGCGCGCGATGTCGGTCCTGTTCCGATTGAAAGAGAGGAATGCCCATACGATTTTCGGCGCAGTCGCGGATGAGTTACAGAAGGACGGCATTGAATTGGTCGAAGCCACGCCGTGGTTGAAACCGTTGATGCCCGGCGCCGGTTTTCAACTCGGTTCCAAACTGACCAGCGAACAACGCGCGGATGTCGAATTCGGTTTTCGCATTGCCAAGGAGATTTCGCGCCTCGACATCGGCCAAATCGCGGTGGTCAAAAACGGCACGGTGCTCGCTGTGGAAGGCTTTGAAGGCACTGACCGGTGCCTGGAACGCGGGGGCGCGCTGGCCGGCAAGACGGGTGGCGCAACCGCCGTGAAAGTGGCCAAGGCGAGGCATGACATGCGCTTCGACATTCCCTGCATTGGCTCGCAGACGCTGGAAACCTGCGCCCGGGCGGGCATTTCTGTGCTGGCGCTGGAAGCCGGCAAGACCTTGCTGCTGGAACGCGAAGCTTGTGAAGCGCTGGCAAAAAAAGGTAAAATATCCGTGACGACCATTTTCTGACCGCACCCGCCAACTTAAATCCCAACCATGCTAACTTCCCACGAACTTTTCGGTTTCATGTCACCCGGCCTGGCCAACGACATCGTCACCTTCACCTTCGAATCCGACAAGCCGACCTACCGCGCCACGCTGGGGGCCGTAGCGCAGGCGCGCCATTTGCGCCCGGTGTTCCTCGAACGCCAGCCCCGCCCGCAGCGGCACGCGCTGATGGTGGCCACCCTGTCGCGCCCCGCCTTGGAAACTGCGGCGGGAGGGCTCATTCGCGCGTGGCTCCTGAAGAAATACGAGGCCATGCTGGAGGATTTCTTAAATGCCCTGGAAATTAAAAACGAAAAAGGAGTGGTGGATTCGCTGCCTCCGGGCATGGACGACGCCAAATTGAAGTCGGCGGTCGATGTGCTCCTGGCAAAGTACCCGCCCGAAGTGGTGGCGGTTTATCTGAATGCGTTCAATGACATGAACGAAGCGAACTGGGCGAATCTGAAAGGCATTTTGGAATCGGATACCCGGCTGCAGTTGGGCGCTGGTGCGTGATTCGATTCGACCGCCGTAGTCGGGAAGGGAAGCGCCGGCGCCGGAAGCACGATGCCGTTTTGGTTTCAGTGGGCGGGAGGCGCCCCCGCAACCCGTTTCAAGTAATCAAAGGCGTAAATACCTGAGGAATGTCCGTCGGCCCACACTGGCTGGATGGCATATCCGCCCACCCGTTCGAGGCGCATCAGTTCAAAGGCTTTCGGGGTCAACGGCTGTTCCGGATTGCGATACACGTTGCCCAGAATGTCCACCTCGCCCTTGCAGCCGGCACAGGGGCAGCTCCGCCGCAATTGCTCCAAGGGAATGAAATCCTCGCTGCCATCGTCCCACTTGATGGCGAGCTCATTGCCGATTAGCTGGATGTCGGCCGGACGCATCAACGCCTCACGAGTCGCCGCACGAATGCGGCCAGGGTTTCCGGACTGACATGGTGTTCGATGCCTTCGGCATCAAGCTCCGCCGCCTTCTTGGAAACCCCGAGGGACCGCAAAAACGCCACGACCGTTTCATGCCGTCGCTTGGATTCCTCCGCCAGCCTGCGGCCGGCGTCAGTGAGAAAAATCGCGCGGTAAGGCCGGGTATGCACGTAGCCGGCCCGCTGCAGACGGCCCAGCGTGCGGTTGACGGTCACGTGCGTCACGCCGAGCCGCCGGGCCAGGTCCACGACCCTCGCTTCGCCCACGGCGGCCTTCAGGTCGGCAATGGCTTCGACGTAGTCCTGGGCGATCTCCCCGGCACGGTCGTGGCGCGACCGACGGAAATTCTCCGCGGCCTGCGCGGTGGCGCGCGCGGGCTCCACCGGCGGGCGGCCGATGCTGGGGCGGACAGAGGCAGGCATTATTTCCTCGATTAGAACATCGGCCATTTGGTAAGTCCAGATTAAATTTGTAACCATGGCTACAAATTGATTGACAGCCCTGGCATTCAAGTGTAACCAAGGCTACAGTATATGCCTACCGGCCAACAACTGTCCGACGAGGAGGATGGGGGGCGGGGCGCAGCCCAAACGGCCGCCATTTCGATCCCCAACCACCCGTCGCTGGAGGAGGTGCATGCGACGGTCGCGGTCCCGCCGGCCCGGGCCGGGTTCTGGCCGCAATGGCGGGCCTTTGTCGGACCTGCCATCCTCGTGAGCGTGGGCTATATGGACCCCGGCAACTGGGGCACCGACCTGGCGGCTGGTGCGCAGTTCAAATACGGCCTGCTGTGGGTCGTCGGCCTCGCCAGCCTGATGGCCATCTTCATGCAAGTCCTTTCCGCCCGGCTGGGGGTGGTGACCGGGAAAGATCTCGCGCAATGCTGTCGCGACTGGTACCCGCGCTGGACGCGCTGGCCCAATTGGTTGTCCTGCGAATTAGCCATCGGCGCCTGCGACCTGGCGGAAGTGCTCGGCAGTGCCGTGGCGCTGAACCTCATGTTCCATATCCCGTTGCTTTGGGCGGTCATCATTACCGGCCTGGACGTGATGCTGCTGTTGGCCCTGCAACGATTCGGGATGCGAACCATTGAGGCAATCGTGTTGTTGCTGGTGATGACCATCGGCGCTTGTTACTTCATCGAAATCTTTGTTCTGCCGCAAACCCGGCCCGATTTCCTGGAAATGGGGCGCGCCCTGGTGACCCCCGGGTTGGGCCAGGCCGGAATGATCTACGTGGCGGTCGGTATCGTGGGAGCAACGGTCATGCCCCACAACCTGTACCTCCACTCGGCCTTGGTCCAGAGCCGTAAATTGCAGAAGGATGAAGCATCCATCCGCAGCGCCATCCGGTTCAACGCGATTGATTCCATCGTCGCCTTGAGCGTCGCCTTTTTCGTCAATGCGGCCATCATGGTGCTGGCCGCGCTGGTGTTCTACGGCAAAACCAGCGTCACCGTGGCGGGCGGCGAGGTCGTCACGTTCCATGGCGACTCCGATTGGATTCGCATCGCCTACCTCACGCTGGCTCCGTTGCTGGGAACCGCTCTGGCGAGCACTTTGTTTGTGGTCGCCCTGCTGGCGAGCGGCCAAAGCAGCACGATCACCGGCACCCTGGCCGGGCAGGTAGTGATGGAGGGATTCATGCAGTGGCGGATCAAACCTTGGTTGCGGCGGCTAATCACCCGTGCCCTGGCCATCGTGCCAGCAGTGATCATCATCGGGATCCGCGGTAACAGCAGTGTCAATGATTTGCTTACCTTGAGCCAGGTGGTACTGGCCTTGCAGCTTCCCTTGGCCATGTTTCCGCTTCTCCATTTCACCTGCTCCCGCAAATACATGGGCTCCTGGAAAGTCGGCGGATTTCTTTTGCTAGCCGGCTGGGGAAGCGCCATCCTGATCACGGCGATGGACCTCTGGGGACTGCCGGACTCGCTCAAAGAAGCCTGGCAGGTCATCATCGGCGGTTAACCGCAGAGATCGGACCATGTACAAAACCATCCTCGTGACGCTGGACAGTACCCCGACCGACCGGGCGATTATCGAACACGTCAAGCCTCTCGCGCAATGGGCCGCCAGCCGCGTCGTGCTGCTGCACGTGGCGGACGGTTGGGCGGCGCGCACTTATGGCCGCGACGCGGTCAGCCGGGAAATTACCGACGATACGGCGTATCTGGACAAAGTCCGCGCTGAATTTCAATCCGCCGGGATACCCGCCGAAGCCGAGCTGGCCTACGGCGATCCGGTCAAGGAAATCGTCAAGTGGGTCAGGGAAAAAGGCTGCGATCTGGTGGCGATGAGCACGCACGGACACCGTTTTTTGGCCGATCTGTTTCTCGGCACCACCGCCACCAAGGTGCAGCATCACGTCAGCGTGCCCGTGCTCCTCCTGCGGGCGAAGTAGAAAGATTTTCAGTCTTTAATATTGAATTTTAAGTTGAGGCGGCGACTCGGGCTCACCGCTGAAAACTTAAAATTTACAGCTTGAAATCCTCCGGCCGCTCGACCAGGTGCAACAGGTTGCCCTCGGCATCCGCGAAGAATAGAACCCGGCCGCCGCCGGCCGCCGGCCGGGGGGCTTCTTCGAATTTCACGCCCCGGCTTTCGAGTTCGGCTTTCGCGGCCTCCAGGGAATCCACCCGCAGGGCCACGTGCCGCCAGCCGGCCAGCTTGTTGTTGCTGCGGTCCGCCAGCGGCGCTTCGGCGGCGTAAATTTCCAGCCACCCGCCGCCCGGCAGCGCCAGCAGGCAGGTCGGCGGATTCTGGCCGTTGTTGAAAATCTCGCGGGCGCCCAATGTCCCGACATACCAATCCCGCAAGGCGGCGGGATGGGTGGCAGGAACGGCGATGTGTTCGAAGACAAAGTTCATGGTCCGGCCGGCAGATTACACGCAGGGCCCGAATCGTTCAAAACCGAAATTCGTTCTCGTCGTCGTCCTCCTCCTCGACCTTGCGATTACGAGGATGGGGAGCGGGACCATCGGGTCGCCGCCCGCGACGGCATTTTCCAGTTCACTCATTGCGGGAAATGTGTACCCTGACCAAAGCAGGTATGAATACCGAAGCCTTCCTCAAACAGCGCCTGATCTGCGTGGCTGTAATTGACCGGCCGGACGACGCCGTGCCGCTGGCCGAAGCCCTGCTCGCTGGCGGCTTGAGCGTCATGGAAGTCACCTTCCGCACGAGCACCGCCGCCGACTCAATCGCGCGCATCCGCCAGAGTCTCCCGGCCGTCGCCATCGGCGCCGGCACGCTCCTGTCCGCCGAACAGGTGCAACGCGCCGTGGATGCCGGCGCGCAATTCGGCGTGTCGCCCGGGCTGAATGAATCTGTGCTCGCCAGCGCGCACAAAAGCAAAATCCCATTTTTCCCGGGAGTGATGACGCCAACGGAAGTCGGAAGAGCGCTGGATCTGGGCTGGAACCATTTGAAGTTTTTCCCGGCAGAAGCCGCCGGCGGCGTGGCCATGCTCAAGGCCTTGGCCGGCCCGTTTGCCCACACCGGCGTTCAATTTGTGCCCACCGGCGGCATCAATGCCGCGACCCTGCCGAATTATCTTGCCGTGCCGCAGGTGGCCGCCCTCGGCGGTTCCTGGATGGCCGAGCGCAAACTGGTCAACGAGAAGGCTTGGGCGAAAATCACCGCCCTGACTGCCGAGGCCATGAAGGTGATTGCGTCCGCGCCGGACCAAGGCTGACTAATGCACTCCGGGCAACTGCTGCAGTTCGACGCCGGCGAGAATGAACGGGCCGACCCCCTTCAGATCGTTGGTTACGATGGGTTCGCTGATGTAATAATCGAAGCTTCCGTCGCGGGCGCGGCCGTTACTCGGCGAACCACCTAGTCCGGCCACCGAACAACACTGGGTGAGCGACCACCTGCCGTTGCCGTCATCCCTGAGCAGCTTGGCAATGATGCCTTGGTAGCCCTTTTCAATCGCCGGCACATAGTCCCGGGGCAGATAACCGTGGTTGACTCCCTTGGCCAGGGCATAGACGAACATACTCGAGGCGGTTGCTTCCAAATAATCGCCCGGGCGATTCCCCTGATCCAGCACCTGGTACCAGAGGCCGGTTTTGGGGTCCTGCCATTTCACCACGCCTTTGGCCAACTTCTGGAAGGTCGCGATGATTTCCGGCCGGGCCGGATGATTCGTCGGGAAATAATCCAGCGTGTCCACCAGCGCCATGGCGTACCAGCCGACGGCCCGGCCCCAGAAATTGGACGAGGTGCCGGTGGCCTGGATTGCCCAAGGCTGCTTGCGACTCTCATCCCAGGCATGATAAAACAGGCCCGTCGCCGGGTCATACGCGTGCGCGCTCATCAGCCGGATTTGTTTCGCCACATCATCGAAATCGGCCGTTGTCCCGTTGAATAATCTCGCGTACTCGGCGTAAAACGGCGCGCCCATGTACAGGCCGTCCAGCCACATCTGGTGCGGGTACCGCTGCTTGTGCCAGAACCCGCCATCGCCGGTGCGCGGCTGGGTGTCCAGTTGCCGGCGCAGCAGCGCCGCGGCTTTCTGGTAACGCTCCTCGTGCGTGATCTGCCAGAGCGCCAGCACCGTTTTGCCGGGATTAATGGCGTCGAGTTGGTATTCCTCGGGCTTGTAGCCTTGTATGTTGCCGTTGGTCGTGATGAAGGAGCCGACGGCAGCCTCGACGAACTTGAGGTAACGCGGATCATGCGCCTGCGCATCCAATCTGAGCAATGAAAATGTGAACAGTCCCACCGTGTAATCCCATTTGGCCTTGCCTTCGGGTTTCCAAACCAAGCTGTCACCGCGCCGCGCCATTTCTGAATCTGCCAGCCGGACCGACCATTGCAGTGGCGTGGCACCGTCAAACGTCCGGTTCGGGGCGGCGGGGGTGGTCCGGGTGGCGCAGGTCAGGGCCAGAAACATCAGCAAATGGGATCGAGCCGTTTTCTTGATCATGTCTCACCTTGCCAGCCAGCCACCGTCCACATTCATGATGGTGCCGTTCAGGTAATCGGCGTCCTTCGAGGCCAGAAACAGGATGGAGGCCGCGATGTCCTCCGGCTGGCCCCAGCGGCCTTCCGGGATGCGGTCGAGGATGGCCTGGTTGCGCTTGGGATCCTCGCGGAGCGGCCGGGTATTTTCCGTGGCGATGTAGCCGGGGGCGATGGCGTTGACGTTGACGCGATCCTTGGCCAGCTCGTTGGCAAATGCCTTGGTAATGCCGGCAATGCCGCTTTTGCTGGCGGTGTAGCCGGGCACCAGAATGCCGCCCTGGAACGAGAGCATGGAGGCGATGTTGACGATTTTCAGCCGCGCGTCCGCCGGGGATTTGTCGCGTCCGCCGCTCAGCCACCATTTGCAGACCGCCTGGCTCAGCAAAAACGGCGCCGTCAGGTTGATTTGAAGGGCGGCGTTCCAGTCGGCTTCGGGATGGTCCACCACCGGGGCGCGGCGGATGATGCCGGCGTTGTTCACGAGCACGTCCACGCGACCGGCGGCGCTGATGATTTTGGCGATGAGGTCGGCGGCGCCTTTCTGGGTGAGTTTGCCCAGGTCCTCGGTCAGCGTGGTGCAGTCGGCGCCGAGAGCTTTGGCCCGGGCAGCGGTGTCCGACTGGTCGCCGATGTCGATGCTGACGGCGTGAGCGCCTTCACGCGCAAAAGCCAGGGCAATGGCCTGGCCGATACCCCGGCTGGCGCCGGTGACAACGGCGACTTGGTTGGCAAAACGTTTGGTGCTCATATTGTTTTTTTGGTTTGGAAAGGCGAGTTCCACGAGCCCCATACTTCTTCTGTCAGGGCATCGCAGAGCTCCACCCTCCGAATAATCATCGCAAATCCACCGGCTTCACCCCGTCCATGTCGTCAAACGTTTGGTTTTCGCCGGCCATCCCCCAGATGAATTTGTAGCTGCCGGTGCCGCACCCGCAGTGGATGGACCAGTTGGGCGAAAGGGCGACCTCCTCGTTGTGCAGGAACAGGTGCCGCGTCTGCTGGGGCTCCCCCAGGAAATGGACCAGCACGTTTTCGCCGAGGTCGAAGTAGAAATAAATCTCCGTCCGCCGCCAGTGCGTGTGCGGCGGAAAGGAGTTCCAGACGCTTCCTTCCGCCAGCGCGGTGAACCCCATCACCAACTGGCAGCTGCGGATGCCGCCGGGGTGGATGTATTTATGGATGGTCCGCTGGTTCGCCGTGGCCGGAGCCCCGAGCGCCACCGGTGCGGCGTCCTTCGGCTTCATCATCGCGGCCGGCTGCGGCGCGTGTGCCGGACAGCTCAGGAAATAGAACTTCGCCGGGCTCTTCGCGTCGGCGCTCTCGAAGGCGACCGACTTCGTGCCCATCGGCAGATAAGCGCAATCCAGCCGGTCCAGGGAAAATGTCCGGCCGTCGGCGTGTACCGCCCCGGCCCCGCCCACGTTGATGGCGCCCAGTTCGCGGCTTTCGAGGAAGAACGCGCGGCCGGTTTCCTTGTGGTTGGGCAGCTCGACAGGTTTCGCGCCTGGCATGATTCCCCCAACCACCAGCCGGTCGAGGTCGGTGAACGTGCCGCGCAGCCCGCCCGGCGCGAACAGGTTGGTGATGTGAAAGGCATCACGTAACTCCTGGGTGTTCAGGCGTTGCGCGTCCTGGGGCCGTGGCATCCGCCGAATGATATTTTCGAACATGGCAACAGACGTAAGCGAAATTTGCCAAACAAGCAAAAAGAATCCACCTGCCTTGTCCCCGGGAGCGCTGGCCTCTCGCCGGCGCGTTACGCTTCGGCGGTCAGTCCCCGCTCGCCGGCAAGATGCCGGCGCTCCCAGGAAGAGGTCCTTGCCCGTCCCGATTATGGCAGCACATGGGCCGGGGCTACCGTGGTTCCCAACGAGCAGGTCGGCGAAGCCCCCACGGCATTTTCACTGTAAGCGCCACCTGCCGGACAACCGGGGATGCTCCCCGCCCGGTTGAGCTTGATGTAGGGAGTCAGGTCGCTGGGATAATTGATGGCGTCGCCGCTTTTTCTGCCGTTCTCAAGCGCGAATTGACAGGCGCTGGCATCGATCTGGCTCAGATTGTGGATGCAGGCGTTGGCCTGGGCTTTGGCGCGGACATTCATGTAATTCGGGATGGCGATCGTTGCGAGCAGGCCGATGATGGCCACGACGATCATGATTTCCACCAGTGTAAAACCGGCCGGGGAAGGGGAGGCGGTTTTTCTCATTGTGTACGTTCTTTCATTCAGCGGTGTGAACCCGGTGACGGGCGGGTTATGAGGATGACGTTCTGGTTCACGGATTGCCGGCCACCAACCGCTCATCCCATGAAACGCCGACAGCGAGCTTTGGTTCCGGCCCGGACGGAATTTTATAGGAGGCAAAAGCGGGGCCGGGCCGCTAGCGTGTCGATACCCATTGGGTCATCGTCACCAGTTCTGTGGATGGCAGGCCTTGAGGACTTGTTGTATCTTCATGCGATACCGCATGAATTTATTCACTTTTTCTGGAAAACGGTTTGTGCCGGCGGCGTGCGCGGCGTTGACTTATCCGAAGCGTTATACCAGGCAGGTTACCCGGCGGATTCTTTTGGGGGCGGCGTTGTGGCTGTCGTGTTTGGCCGGGTCAACGCTGGCGAACAACCCGGGCGGCTTCACGCCCCTGGTAACGACTCCAGTGACCACCGGCACGGAGGCGTTTGGCAGCCGGACGGACCGTTACCTGGATAATGGCATACTGCACGTCCTGATTGCCACCAACGGCAATGTCGACTCGATCAAGTACCTCAAGCCCGGTCTGCCGGGCACGCCCAAGGCCAATGGCACGGAGATGGTCAGCCAGTCGGGGGTCAACTTTGGCAATCACACGGCGATTTATTATTACTGGTATCCCGACGGCAACGGTGACGCCGCCTACCTGAGCACGACCGCCTCCAGCACGAACATCGACCTGGGTTATCAGCGGACTTTCAATCCCGCCTTGCATGCGGTTGCGGCGAACGTGGAGTTGCACTATGTGCTGGGCCAGGGCAATACCGGCCTCTACGTGTATCTGGTCGTCCGGCATCCCTCGAGCTTCACCTACACCAATGTTTTGAACATCAGTTTCATCCAAGCCATCTGGCCCACGGCTCATGACACCACCAATTTCCTGTGCGAAAACCAATACCTCGATGACAGCGTCAAATATGGCCTGATCCTGAACGGTGTCCGGCAGAAACGCAACGGGCTGCAGCCGAATTTCTGGGACAACTATCACACCGCGTCCGTTCCTGGTCTGCCCGTGGAAGTCGTGCAGTACACGACCGGCCTGTTTAATGGCAGCACCAACGGGAAGTACTCCTTCACGCTGGATTATCCCAAATTGGACACCTTTGGCATGGCCAGCGACGTCAACCCGATCGGTCTGTGGATTGTTACCGGCGGCCACGACTATCAGAACAACGGCCCGACGGCCTGTGAGTATGCGGGCGGCATTGGCGGCCTGGTCCTGTTTGAGCCGCTCATTGCGCATTACGGCAACACCGGCCTCACCGTCAGCAGCAACGCCGACTTCAATAAAATTTACGGACCGTGGCTCTGTTATTTCAACAGTTTGTCGAACGGCGCGGCCAGCTGGCAGGACGCGAGGAACCAGGCCGCCGCGGAGCAACAGGCCTGGCCTTACGCGTGGCTGACCAACAGCAGCCTTTATCAGCCGAAAAATCAGCGGGCTACCGTTACCGGCCGGCTCGTCATCAGCGACCCCTTCCGCCCGCAGGCAAATGCGGCAGGCGCGTGGGTGGGCCTGGCCGCGCCCGATACCGGAACCGAAAACGCCACAAACAACTGGCAGCTCCAATCGGACGGTTACCAGTTTTGGACACAGTGTGCGGCCGACGGCACGTTTACCCTGCCGCCGGTGACCACTTTTTCGCCCTACGGCGGCGCGGCCACTTATCAATTGTACGCCTACGGTGCCGGCACCAACGGCTCGGTTGGCGAATTCCGGGCCGGACCCTACACCTTTGCCCCGGGCACGGTGACCAATCTCGGCACGCTCACCTGGACCGTACCGCACCAGGGCTCCAATGTGCTCTGGGAAATCGGATATCCGGACCGGACGGCGGCTGAATTCCGCCACGGGGATGAGTACAGCATCCCGGGATTATGGCAGGGCTTCTCCGGCGAATTTTCCAATCCCTTGCTCTACACCGTGGGCACCAGCAACTGGACCAATGACTGGAACTATGTCCAGAGCGCCTACTGGGTCGGCAACGTCTCCAACAACTGGGTCTGGACGATTCAATTCAATCTGCCCCGCGTGCCGGCCGGCGGCAACGCCACGCTGAACACCGTCTGGGCCGGCGCGTACAGCGCCGCCATCCAGGTTTACGTGAATGATCCCAACCGGAGCGGCGCCGTGTTCCGGGATTTCTACCCCAGCGTGCCCGCGGGAGCCAATTCCCTCATGCGCCAGGGCATCCACGACAAATACGGCATCGATCACACCTCAATCCCCGTCAGCAAGTTCGTGGCAGGGACCAATACCATCACGCTGATCCAACGCCGGGCGATGACCTCCACCTCCACCTACGTGATGTATGATTATGTGAATCTCGAACTGCCGTCCGCTGCGGCCCCGGTCGCCCTCACCGCCACAGCCGGCGACGCGCAGGTGACGTTGACTTGGACCGCCTCGCCGGGGGCGACTGGTTACAATGTCAGGCGTTCCACCACAGAGGGGGGGGCGTATGACATTATCGCCAGCCCGGGCACGACCAACTTTCTGGACGCCACGGCGGGGAACGGGACAAATTATTTCTATGTGGTGTCCGCCCTCAACGCATTTGGCGAAAGTGCCGATTCCGCGCCCGCCAGCGCGCGGCCGGTTTCCCCGGTTCCGCCCCGGCTCGATTTCAGCTTCACCGGCGGGCAACTGCAACTTTCCTGGCCGGCAACCAACACGGGATGGCGGCTCGAAGCACAAACCAATTCTCTCGCCATCGGCCTTGGCCAAAACTGGGTCACCGTTTCCGGCTCAAATGGGACCAACCAAATGTTCGTTTCTCTCTACTCGGTCAGCGGCACGGTCTTCTTCCGGCTGGTCTATCCGTGATCGGGCGGGTGTAAAAGCTGCGCCGTCGGCTGCATTACGTCCGCCACGGTCTTTGCCTGCCAGCCCGGCTCAGTGCTTTTGAATCAGCGCCGCCGCCTGGAGTTTTCTAGTCTCGATGGATTTGGCTAGGAGAGTGTCGAGCGCGGCCAACTGGTCGGGCGTCAGGAAGCCGGTGGCCTGCTGCAGGATGCGCTGGTTGCAATCGGCCACCTGTTGCAGAAACTGGTTGATGTCCGCCTGTGACCCTAGGAATACCGGATCGGGCGCGCCGGTCATGCCATGCATCAGATTGTAAGGCTCCGCTTTCACCACCTGAAGCAATTGGGCGCTTTGGTCGTCGGTTAACGGGCTTCCGCCCAGTTGCCCGTTCAACAGGGTGATGGTGGTCCGGGCCGGAATTTCGTCGCTGTATTCTTTGAATCGGGCCACGCCCGCATTGCCCAGCAACGCCCATAACTGCCTGCCCAGTTCCGCGGAGGAATCCTCGGCGGACGGGTCTTGGGTCCCTGGCTCTTTGCCCATGTATTTGGCCAGGCTTTTCGAGGCAACGTCGCAAAGCAAATTGAGAATCTTGTCCGATTGCTCCGGTGTCAATTGCAGTTCCTTGAACAAATCGGCGTACAGGGACCGGATCTTTTCCATTTGCGCATGGCGAAGGTATTCTTTCATCGCCGGGTCGCTCATCATCTTGTCCAAGCCGCTGCGCGAGGCATCCGCGTCATGCGCCGCCGCCTGCTGCCGGAGCGTGCCCACCTGGCCGCGCAACTTCAGCAGCTCGGTTGAGTTCGAGCCGGCCCGCAACCGCGCGTTTTCCTCCCGCAACGCGGCCAGTTGGCTGGTCGCCTGCTCACGCTCCGACTGCAATTGCGCGATCTGCGCTGTCATCGGCGCCTGCTGCTCCTGGAGCGTCTGGATCTGGCCGCGCAATTTTGCGCCTTGATGAATGGCAATAATTCCGGTTCCGACCGCCGCGGCGAGCGCGGTGGCCACAATGATTTTTTGCGTGGTCGTCATAAGAATGGTTTTGGTTGCGGCCATCAAGGTGGAAGCCTGCACCGCGTTGCCGGCGATGGCCGCGGCGGAAATCGTGGCGGCCAGGCCGGCGGGCGCGGCCTGCACGGCGTTGGCGGTAATGACCACGGCCAGCGCCGCCGCGGTCGTGGTGATCCCGCGGCGGGCGAGTTTGCCGCGCAGCTTGTCCAGCGCGCGGTCCACCCGCATGCGCGCGGCGTTCTCGGTCAGATGCAGGGCGGCGCCTATTTCAGCCAGGGATTTGTTTTGGAAGAATCGGAGCAGGACAGCGTGGCGATCCTTGTCGTCCAATTCGTGCATGGCATCCTCGAGCGCCGGCCGGAGCTGGGTCCAATCCGCCGGCGGGTCGTCATCGTGGAGGAGTGAATTCATCATGGTAGCCTCCTGTTCGCGCGCCCGGCGCCTTTGCCCGGTCCGCTGCATCCGCAACGCGATCAGCCGGGTGGTGGTGTACAGCCAGCCGACCAGTGCCGGATGCCGCGCCAGCCGCGGTGCCTGCCGCGCGACTTCGGTGAAGACTTGCTGCGTCACGTCCTGGGCGGTATGCCCGTCGCCGTTCATCAGGCGCAAGGCAGCGGAATAGACGAGGTCTAGGTGCCGCCGGGTCAGTTCCGCGAACGCGGCTTCCGACTGTTCCGCGGCGTACTGGCTCAATAATGTGGCGTCATCCATCATCACGTTGTATCAGGTAATGCCCGCTGCCGGGAAAACCGCACAAGAAAAATTTCCGGGGGCAGCGGTTCTCCACCGGCATCCGCCGGGCGAATCGAGCCGCCGGGAATCAAGCTTCGATTCTCAATTATTCGTGAATTTCCACCACGTCCCGGTCGCGCAGCACTTCGGTCCGATGCACCTGCTGGCCATCGAACCGGCCGTGTCCCCAGAGCCGCGCGAATTTCATCGTCGCCGGCAGGTCGCGATGAATCAGGTGCGCCAGGTCGGCGATGGTGGCGCCGATCGGCAGCGTGAACGGCTTGTGCCGATCCGGCGGCTGGCCCGGCTCCTTGGCATACACCCGGATCATCCCCAGCAAGGCCCAAAGCCGCCGAAACCAATCCTCCAGTCCATTGCCCGTCCGGGCGCTGACTGCCAGCACTTCCAGAGCTCCACGGTACCGTCCCCGAAGCGCCTCGACCGTCCCGGCCGCCGCCAGCTCTGCCTTGTTCACCGCAATCAATCCCGGCCGGACGCCGGCGTTGGGTGCCGCCAATTCATTCGGCGGCGCCGACTGCAAGGTCAGTCCGCGCGCCGCCAGCACGCCCAGCGCCATCTCCGCTTGGTCGAGGGCGCTGTCGCCGGCTTCCACTACTACGCTCACCACGTTCGCATTGTGGATGGCGCCCAGCAGACCGGCGGGCATGTGCTCGGCGGTGAACGGCGGAGTGTCCACCAATTCGATCGGCACGTCGTCCATCGTCCACATGCCCGGCTGCGGCACGACGGTGGTGAACGGATAATCCGCCACGTGAGGTTGGGCATGGGTGACGGCCGCCAGCAGGCTGCTCTTGCCGGTATTGGGCGGCCCGATGAGCACGACCTGGCCGGCGCCGCTGCGCGCAATGTGAAACGGATCCGGTCCCTTGGCGGTATGGCCGGCCCGTTGCTGATCCCGGCGTAGCTGGCTGAGGCGGTGTTTGATGTCCGCCTGCAATTTTTCCGTGCCCTTGTGTTTGGGGACGGTGGCGAGCATCTCCTGCAGCGCGGCCAGGCGCCCCGCGTCGTCCGACGCCTCGCGGTAACGTTGCTCGGCTTTTTCGTATTCCGGTGTCAGATTCGCAGGCATGGTCATCCGGTCCGGTGTCCGAAACGGTTTAACACATCGGCCTGTACTTGTCATCAGGCACGAGGCAGGGGTGACGGCCCAATTGGGTTGTGGTGATGACAGCGTCGGCACTCGGTGCCGATCTTGATCCCGAGGTTCAGCGCCGCAGCCATCAGAACTGTACGGGGGAAATCAGTCCACGATCCGGTCCGGAATGTTGCCCGGCCAGGCGGATTTGCCGGTGAATTGCTCCAGCTTCAAATCCTCGATGTGATGTGATTCCAGGGCGGCGCCGTAGTAATCTGCCACCGGCTCGCCCCAGACCACCTGCGTGTTGCGCAGGGTCAGGCCGCGAATGTAATCGCAGTGGATGCCCGCAATGGCGTTGGTGTAAACACCCAGGAATGTGCCGTTCGGCATCGTCCCCTTCGGGCGGTCGTCATAAAACCCGCCGCGCTCGTCGCCCGTTTTGCTCACCTCCAAACGCACATTGTCAAACGTGATGTCTTCCAGCGGCTGTTGCGCGCCGCCGCGCAGGTAAAAGCCGCTTTCCCCCCGGCACAGCAGGTTGCTGAACCGGATGTGCCGGACGTGGCCGAGCGTTGCGTCCGTGTTGCGCGGGAAATGAGAGACATGCACCGGCTCACCGGCACCCCACCATTTGTTGGACTGCACCTGCGTCTCGATGGTGATATTCGCGAAAATGACGTTCTCGATGTCGCCGATATCCCGGCTTTGGATGCACAGCCCGCGATTGCTGTGGAAAATGGCGCACCCGTCAAACACCACGTTGCGCACGCCGGGCGTCGTGTAAACTTCATCGATCTTCAGAGCCGCGCTACGCGATGACAGCGTGCAGCCGGTGACCGTGATGTTTTCACTGCAGCCATAGCGGGCGAAGTTGGGAGTATTTTTGATGACAATCCCGTCGTCGGCCGCGACGATGTGGCAGTTGGCCACGCGCACGTTGCGGCAATGGTCGAGGTCAATGCCGTCGTTGTTCGCCACATCCCAGTCGTTGCGGATGCTGATGGAATCAATCACGACCTCTTCGCACCCGACGGGGTGGAGGGTCCAGCTTGGTGCGTTGCGGAAGGTCATGTCGCGGATGTGGACCTGCTGGCAGCCGATCAGGATGGCCAGCATCGGCCGGCCGGGGGCC
Organism: Candidatus Acidiferrum sp.; assembly: GCA_035506715.1. GTDB lineage: Bacteria > Verrucomicrobiota > Verrucomicrobiia > Limisphaerales > UBA11358 > UBA11358. Next base: position 29,099 of record DATJOW010000204.1, read on the forward strand.
AGCGTCCGGTCGTCTGCCTTTCGTCCGAACGGCCACCAGACGCCGCAGAAGGCTTGCGGCCACCAACCGGGCTTGTTCAGGTCGCCGCCGGCGGTCTCCTCGGCCAGTCGCTGCCAGACGGCGCGGTCGTTGCCATCCAGAATGCCGTCGCCGGAGAGGGTCAGGTTGGTGGCTTCCCGGGCGAATAACAGCGCGCCGGCCGTGCCGTAATCCTGCCAGCGGGCGCTGCCCTTCAGGATGGCGCCGCGGGCCAGATGAAAATCCACGCCGCTGCCCAGGGTGATGGCGCCGGAACGGTACACTTTTCCGCCTGGCAGCAACACCTGGCCGCCGCCATGGGTGATGCAGGCGTCCACCGCCCTTTGAATCGCCCGCGTGTCATCGGTCTGTCCGTCGCCCTGGACGCCAAAGTCGAGCACGTTGAAAACGCCGGTCTGGTCGTTGCCGGCGGCGGAACGATTCGGTCCGGCCGGCAGCAGAGCGATGATCAGAAGGGCGGTGAGCTTTGACCTCATGCTGAAATGCCGGTGTGCGGGCAGGGCGCTACCTCGCCGGCGGCGCGACCGGCATGGGTGGCAAACCTGGCGCGGGCGCGGAGGCAACCGGCGGCGGTGGCGGGAACACGTCATATTCCGGGCCGAACTGGGCGAAGAAATAGAGCGAGTAAGCCCGCTTGAACACCAGCACCGGCAGCAGCAACACTGTGCCCAGATACGGCAACGCCATCAGGCAACCTGCGCAGCAGCAGGTGATGAGCACTACCATCACGATCAAGGCGCCGATGGCCATAGCCAGGACTATCTGGAACAGAAGATAAAGCACGAATTGCCAGAAATGAGCGCTGAGCAGGCGATAAAATTCCCGCCAGGCCGCCAGGCAGGTGGATCGTCGCAGGAACATGATCGGCACCACAAAATCCTCCGTAAGTTTCTTGATGATCGCCAACACTATCGCCACCGCAATGAAGCCCAGGGCAATCCCGATCGCCGTCAGAATTCCGCCGACGTCCGGTTCGCCATGATAAATCATGCGGATGATGATGACCGCGATGATTCCCAGCAGGGGGAGGGTCAGAACCATGCCGATCAGGCCCAGGATGAGTCGGAACAGAAACAAGCTGTTGGCCTCGGTGCCGAATCGGGTCCACGGTTCGGCCACTTCCGCCCGGTTGAGCGCCACGCAGTGGAGAAACATGAACTTGCCCCGACTGCTGAGCCAGAGGAAGAGCAGTCCCAGCCCGATGGCCAGTAGCACGATCAGGGCGGCCAAGGGTATGATCCAGTCCAGGTTGTTCAACAGATAGTTCCTGGCCTCTTCGAGCGCACGCCGGATATCCGGTCCGGATCCGTGTGAATGATTCCCGAAGTTGAAATTCCCACCGCCGGACCCGGCGCCGCCTTCGCCCAGGCAGGCCAGCCAGGCGCAAAAGCCGATGATGAACCATTTGCCAAGGTCGAACGGACGGAACAGCATCCGCTTCACGTGTTCCAGCGCCGGGCTGACCGGTTCGACGACGTTGATCGCCCGGGGAGCCGCTGGCGGTTGAATGGGCTGAATCGGGTTCATGATTGTCAGACCTTATGCCGCTCCCCGTCGTCAGGGAAGTACATTTTGAAACGGAAATTGTAACAAGGCATAACTTATTGATTTGAGCACAGATGATAGCGCTTTCTAACCATCGAGAAAGACCCGGATTGAACGGGTTTCGAGATTCTTTTCTCGTTGTCCTGCCAACCGCCGAACTGGTATAATCCAGATACCATGAGGGAAAAACATTTTCCCTGGTCGAGTCAGAATATTCTTATGAAAGACCGTGTTTTAATTTCCTCGTTTACGCGAAACTTGCTGGTGGCAACAGCGGGGTTCCTTTGGTCGAATTCCCTATTCGGGGCTGTGCCCGGCGATGAGCATTGGGATGCGCAATTCGGGGCGCCGGGGGTGACCAACAATATCTTCGCCATCGCGGTGAACAATGCATTGGTTTATGCCGCCGGCGCCGTGCCGACCGGTGCCCGGACCAACACGCCACTCAACGTGTGGGACGGCAAACAGTGGACTGTCGCCGCCGTATTCACCGGTCCGCAGCTCAACGGACCCAGTTCGATGCAGGTCAATGACCTTGCCTTTGTGGGGAACGCGCTTTATGCCGCCGGCAGTTTTACCAACGTCAATGGCGTGTACGCGAATGGGTTGGCTAAATGGGACGGGACAACCTGGAGCAGCGTCGGATTTTCCGGCTTGGCCTACACCTTGGCGGTGGATGGCAACAATCTTTACGTGGGGGGCATCTATACCAATGCCGGTGGAGTAACCACCACCAACATCGGTTATTGGGATGGCAGCGCCTGGCATGCGCTGGGCGATGGATTGGGCACCGCGGGCACCCTCACCCCGCCGGTGCGGGCCATCGCGGTAAACAACGGAAAGGTCTATGCCGGCGGCGGATTCATCAATTCCGGTGCCCAGTCCATCACCAATCTGGCGGCGTGGGACGGGACCACGTGGTCGGCGGTCGGAGGCGGCGTTAACGGCAATGTGTTTGCCTTGGCCTTCAAAGGCAGCGATCTATACGCGGGCGGCGCTTTCACCCAGGCGGGAGCAACGGTGGCGACCAACATGGCCAGGTGGGACGGGGCCACGTGGTCGGCGGTCGGCAACGGGTTGCGCGGCGCCGGGGTTGAAAGCCTGGCGGTTCTGAATGGTTCCGTTTGTGCGGCTGGCCTCTTCACCAATTCGGGCCCGCTGGGGATGACGAATTTTGCGGTATGGGACGGCGCCAACTGGTCGGCCGCCGGTCATCTGAACGGAGCCGGGGTTCGCGCCGTTTCAACCGGCACACAGTTGGTCGTGGGAGGCAGTTTCACCGTGGCCGGAAACCTCTGGGCGAATCAGATTGCCGCCTGGGACGGCACCCGGTGGAGCACCTACGGGGTCCCCGGCCGCCTGAACGGCGTCTTGTATTCCGTTTCGGGATTGTTTTTTTCCAGCGTTTCGGCCCTGGCCAACGACGGCACCAATTTGTATGCCGCCGGCAATTTCAATTACGCCGGGACCATCAACGCCAGTTTCATCGCCCGTTTCGACGGCCGGAACTGGTGGCCGCTCGGACCGGGCTTGAACAACGAAGTCGTGGCTCTGGCAGTTGCCAACAACCGGGTCTATGCGGGCGGTTATTTCACCGGCACCGCCGACGGGAATGTCTCGATGAATCACATCGGCTGTTGGGACGGCACGAATTGGAATTCATTGGGCGATCCGGGCGGCGCAGTGTTTGCGCTGGCGGTGAGCACCAACGGGCTTTACGCGGCCGGCACTGCTTACAGCGGGCCGCAATTCCCCTCGCCATACGGTTCGCCGTTTTTCAGCCGTTGGGACGGCACCAACTGGTACAATGCGCGCAATTTCACCAACAACACCTTCTTCACCTGGCCGGTCAACTATCATGATCCAACCGGGTATACGGCCATCGCCATCCAGAACACCAACGTCTATCTCGGCGGCAACATCCGGGGATTCTCCCAGTTCGATCCGAATGACCTTTCATTCGTGACCACGGGTTGCTTGAATATCATCCGGTTTGATCCCAATTTCGGATGGATCATGGGCACCGGGCTTAACAATTATCCGGTGGCGCTGGCGACGGTGGAGACCAATCTCTATGCGGCCGGCGATTTCACCACCGCCGGTGGAGTCGCGGCCAACCGGATTGCCCGCTGGGACGGCCGGCAATGGTCCGATGTTGGCGGTAGTGTCATCGGCAACGGCACCATCCGGTCGCTGACGACCGCAAGCAACAACCTGTATGCGGGCGGCACGTTCACGAACATCGGCGGCGTGTCGGCCAACCGGATCGCGAGATGGGACGGCACCAACTGGTCGGCCTTCGGCAGCGGGATCTCCGGGACGGTATTTGGCCTGACGGCCATCGATGCGGATTTGTATGGCGCCGGATCGATGCGGTTGGCGGGCGGCAAGGCATCCTTTGGCATGGCGCATTGGAACGAGCAGATGAATTTCAACATTCCGCAACTGGTCAACCCGGCCGCGTTGACCAACCGGCAGTTCCAGGTCCGGTTGCTGGGCCTCATCGGCCTGACCAACATCATCCAAGCGACCACGAACTTCGCCGCCTGGACGCCGGTTCTGACCAACAGCGCCGGCGTTTACGATTTCACCGATCCCGACAGCGCCGCCTACCCGCGCCGCTTCTATCGCGCCAGGCTCGGCCCGTGATCGGCATCTGGTGGGAATAATATCTTTGGCGAACCGCGGTGTGGTTTTTTCCCTGTGAGCCCGGTCGGTGTGGAGGCAGGTCCGCTCTCGGTAAAATCCGGGAATTCAGGGCCGACTTCCAGCTTGCGCGGCGAAATTTTGTCGGAAATACTGCAAGTTCAATCAGCAACCGGAGATCCAAATGAAAAGAATCGCTGCGTTGGGCCTGATGGGAATCGGCGCCGTCTTTATGTTGTCGCCCTTTTCGCTGATCGCTGGCGTTCCGGGCGACGAGCACTGGGACAACCAATTTGGGCCGCCGGGCGTGAACTACCTGGCGTATGGCATTGCCGCCATCAGCAACAACGTCTATGTGACCGGCATGTTCACGGCCGCGGGCAACACCAAGGCCAATTACGCGGCCGGATTTGACGGGACCAACTGGTTCCAGTTGAACAGCGGTTTGCTGGGCAGTGGCGCGGCGGGCATTTGCGCGGTGGCGGACAACAATTATCTCTACGTCGGCGGCATCTTCACCAATGCCGATGACCCGGCCGCGATTGACACGGCGCGCTGGGACGGCACGAACTGGTCCGGCATTGGAATTCAAGGAGTGATTGAAACCGCCAAACGCCATGGCAACAACCTATATTTTGGCGGCGCCTTTTCCGGATCGTCCAGCGTCAATTCCACGAACATCATCGGCTGGGACGGCACCAATTATTTTGCCTTGGGGCAAGGGCTGGGCGGAAGCGGCTTCTACCTCATCGGCTACGTGGATTGCCTCGAGTTTCAGGGAAATAATGTTTACGCCGGCGGGACTTTTTCTTATTCGGGACCGACGTCGATGACGAACATCGCCTATTGGGACGGCAGCGCATGGCACGCGATGGGTAATCCCTTCAACGGAATCGTCAGCGCGCTGCAATTTTACGGCGGATACCTCTACGCGGGCGGCTCCTTTACCAACACCTCGCTGCATTTCACCAACGTCGCGCGCTGGAACGGCAGCGCGTGGGCCGCGGTTCCGGGCGGCGGCGCCAACCGCGATGTCTATGATTTCGCCACGGATGGCACGAATCTTTACGTCGGGGGCATCTTTACTCAAATCGGCGGCATCCCCGGGACGAACGTTGTCATGTTTGACGGCGCGAGCTGGAAGCAACTTGGCGGCGGACTGCATTATTTCCAGAACGGATTGGGGCAGGCCAACAGACTGCTCTGGTACTCGAACCAACTGTACGTCGCGGGCGGTTTTGACCGCGCGGGTGACACGGTCGGAGCGGCCAACGTCGCGCGCTGGGACGGCACGCGTTGGTGGAGTCTCGGCGGCGATACCAGCAAAGGCATGTCGCCTTCGATCAATTTTGTGCAAAGCCTTCGCAACATCCCCGCGTCCGGTTCGATCGCCGGCGGACTTTACGCCGGAGGACTGTTCAGCACGGCGGGAAAAACCAACGCCAATTGCATCGCCCGCTACGACGGCACGAATTGGAACGCGCTGGGGAGCGGAGTTTCCGGCTGGTTCACCAGCTCGGCCCGGGTTTATGCCATCGCCACCGATGGCACGTACGTTTACGCGGGCGGGAATTTCACCAATGCGGGGGCTTACACCGGCGTCGGCGGCATCGCCGCATGGGACGGTTCGAATTGGTACCCACTGGACTACGGCTTGGATTACATCGTCAATGCGCTGACGACGGATGGATACGGCTATCTCTGGGTCGGCGGTTCGTTTACGAACATCGTCTTCCCCGGTTACACGTATTACGCCAGAGGTTTGGCCGTGCGGGGCTATAACACCTGGTATAATGCCGGAAATGTCGACGGCACCAATGCCACCGTCAGTGCCATTGCTTACGATGGCGGCAATCGGGTGTTTGTGGGCGGGCAGTTTTATTCCATCGGCGGCGTTTCCGCCACCAACATGGCCTACTACGATTACAACGACGGTTTGTGGCACGCGCTCGGTCCCTGGGCGCCCCGCGGCAAAGTCAACGCGCTCGCTTACGCCAACGGGACGCTCTATGCCGGCGGCAATTTCACCAACGCCGGCGGCATCGCGGCCAATCGCATCGCCAAATGGAACGGGACGAGCTGGTCTACGCTCGGCAGCGGCCTCGTCGGTACCAGCACCACCGCCTCGGTCAACGACATTGCCGTCTCCGGCAACAACGTCTATGTCACCGGCAATTTCACGAACGCCGGCGGCATTTTTGCCAGCAACGTCGCCGTGTGGAACGGGGCAAATTGGTCGGCGCTTGGCAGCGGTACGGCCAGCTCTGCTGCGGCCAACGGCTATGGCGCCGCGGTTTCCGGCAACGACGTTTATTTCGGCGGCGCCTTCGGTTTTGCCGGCGACAAGCCCGCGCAATTCATCGCGCACTGGAACGCGCAGTCCAATTATTACCCCGCGGCGAGCCTCAAGTTGACACGGAGCGCGTGGCTGACCAACCGGCTGTTCCGGTTCCGTGTCACGGGCACGAGCGGCCAAAGCTACATCATCCAAGGCTCGACCGACTTCGGCGCCTGGGTGTCGCTCCAAACCAACAGCACGATGTACTACGATTATGCCGACCCGAACAGCGCCAGCTTGCCGCGCCGGTTTTACCGCGCCGTGCTCGGGCCGTAGAAACGCAACCGGGTCCGCGCGCCGCGCGCCGCGGCTGCCTCGCTCAGGGGGATTTGAACTCGGCCGACAAGTCCGCAAAACCACTCCTGCGCTCGCTCTTCTCCCAGAGCTTGTTCAATGCGGCGATGCGTTCGCTGGTGGCCGGATGACTGCGGAACATTTGGGGAATGTTATCGGCGTTTTCTCCTTCCGTCAGCAGCTGGAAGAAATCCGCCAAACCGCGCGGGTCAATGTTGGCCGCCAGCAAATAATGCCAGCCGACATTGTCCGCTTCGCGTTCGATGTCGCGTGAGTAGCTTTCGTTGACCAGCAACTGGGAGCCGGCGCTGATGGTGGACAGCACCTCCTGCTGGTCGCTGACAAACAGGCGCAGCACGTAATACGGTCCGCCGCCGGCGATCAGCTTGTGCAGACCGTGTCGCCGGGTGACATGGGCCATCTCGTGCGCCAGCACGCCGGCCAGTTGTTCCGGCCGCTGGATACGGTCCAGCAGGCCCGTGAAGACAAAAATCCGGCCGCCGGGCAGGGCAAAGGCGTTGGGCTCGCGCCGATCAATCAGGAACGCCCGGAACTGGTACCGCTGCTCCGCCGGCGGCAGGGCGGCGGCAATCCGCGCCACCAACTGGGTGACCATGGCGCTGCGCGTGTCGTTGGTTTCCAGAATGAAGATCCGCGGGTGCTCGGCGATGACCTTGTCGGTCAGTTTCTCCTCCCAGGCGAGCGGCGTGTGGGCCACCACCGCGTCGGTCGCGAGTTTCACCAGCAGCCAGCCGGCGGTGAAGATCGCCGCGAACACGACCAGAAACAGCAGCGCGAATTTCAGGGTGCGGCCGCTCTCCTGCCGCTCGCGCAGTTCCCGTGCCTGGCCGCGGAGGTGCGTCTGCCGCAGCAGAAACAAGTCCTGCAAAATCCGCCGGTCGGCCGACTCCACCCACCAGCCGGTCCCGGCGTCGTGGAATACGAGATTGCCGGCGTCGTTCTGGTTGAGAGTCAGGCGCGACAACGGGAGCTGCAGAGTGCCGGTCGCCTGTTCGAACTCGAGGTGACTCAGGGTAAACTGGAAGCGGCCGGACTGCGCCTGGTCTTCCTCGCCCTCCCGAAAGACGAAACCCTCATAGATGACTAGCGGCGCGCTCACGACGTGCCCTCTAACAAAGGCGCCGGTGCTTGTCAAAATGAATTGACCCGCGCCGCCCGGCGTTCTAAACCTGTACCCAAACCACAGGCCGAAGATCGGATCAATCCAATCCCTTGAATTTATGGTGCGACTGCGCATGGAAGGCGGCCCGCACGGCTCGCGGGAAATCGTGCTGCAGCCGGGGTTGAACCGGTTGGGCCGCGTCGAGGACAACGATTTCCAGATCAACGATAATTCGGTTTCTAGCCATCATTGCCAGATCGAGGTCAAGGAGGGAGTTGTCACCGTATGGGACCTCGACTCGACCAATGGCACCTTCATCGACGGACAGCCGGTGCGGCAGGCCGTGCTGCGCCCCGGCCAGGTCTTGGGGCTGGGAACGGTATCCCTGATCTGCCAGGAAGATCCGGTCGCGGAACCGGCGCCGGGTTCAACGGGGCTGCCGCCCTTGGCCGGCGCGGTGTCGCCGCCACCGCCGTTTTCGTCTGCCGTTGCCGGCAATCCCAATGTCTGTATTCAGCATCCCCGGGCGCCCGCCCAATGGTGCTGTGCCAAATGCGGCTCCGCGTTCTGTACCGCTTGCGTGCGGACGACCCGGGTGGGCGGAGACTTTTTCCGCGCGTGCCCCCGGTGCGGCGGCAGTTGTATGAGCATCGCCGATTATACCCGCCTGATGACGCCGGCCCCCACCAATTTCTTCACCGTATGGCGGAGCGCCTTTGCGTATCCGGTCAAAAAGGACGGGATGATACTGCTGGTTTGCGGAACGTTCGTTTTTGGCAGCCTCGATGTCGCGCGTTGGGTTTTGTCCTATTTCAAGTTTGCCGGGTTCCTGGGAATGGCTTACTGGATCTGCCTCGTCATGAGCGTCGGTTACCTGTTCGCGTTCATGCAGAACATCATCCAGTCTTCGGCCCAAGGGGAGGAGAAGATGCCCGACTGGCCGGAAATCTCCGCGTTCTGGGACGACCTGATGATTCCATTCTTTCAGTTCCTGATTATCTGGCTGATTTGTCTGGGCCCCGGTATTGCGGTCATGCTGCTGGTGTCGCCGTTGGCCGGAGTGCCGCTGATTTTCCTCGGGCTCCTCTGCCTGCCCATGGCGCTGCTGACGGTTTCCATGGCCGACAGCCTCATGGGACTGAACCCCTTCATCATTTTTTCCGGCATCGGCAAGGCGCCGCTGCCGTACCTGGCCACGTGTGGAATTTTCCTCGTGTTCATCGCCGTCGTGCATGGCATCCGGATGTTGCTGGAATGGACTGATATTCCGGTTCTGCCTACGGTGATCGGCACGCCAATCTGGCTTTATGGGATTACGGTGGAAATGCGCCTGTTAGGGCTGCTGTACTATACCAACAAGGCCAGACTTGCCTGGTTTGAGTAAGACGTAAATCATTCAAAACGGTTGGCACGGTGCCTGCCTTCGGCCAACCGTCAACGCTTTCTTGACTCGTCTGGCGCAACTTTTATGATGTTGGCTTCGGATTTTGATGGTTGAAAATTTAAAAATAAATTATGAGCAAAATTGTAGATATCCAGGCGCGCGAAATCCTCGATTCGCGCGGTAACCCCACGGTGGAAGTGGACGTGACGTTGTGCTGCGGCGCGTTCGGACGCGCGGCGGTGCCCAGCGGGGCCAGCACCGGCGAGCACGAAGCCATTGAACTGCGCGACGGCGACAAGAAACGGTTCCTCGGCAAGGGCGTTCAGAAGGCGGTCCGAAATGTCACTGAGGTCATCGCCCCCAAACTCATCGGCCTCGATCCGTTCGATCAGCTGACGGTGGACGCCACCATGCTCAAGCTCGATGGCACAGAAACCAAATCGAAGCTGGGCGCCAACGCCATCCTTGCCGTCTCGCTGGCCAACGCCAAGGCCGCCGCGGCCGGGTTGAATCAGCCATTGTTCCGTTATCTCGGCGGGCCCAATGCCAAGGTGCTGCCCGTGCCGATGGCCAACGTCATCAACGGCGGCGCCCATTCCGACGCGCCGATTGATTTCCAGGAGTTCATGATCATGCCGCTCGGCCTGCCGACGTTCAGCGAAGGCCTGCGCGCCATCACCGAAACGTTCCATGCCCTCAAGGGCGTGTTGAAGAAGCGCGGCTTGTCCACCGCCGTGGGCGACGAAGGCGGGTTCGCGCCCAATCTCAAGAGCGTGGAAGACGCGCTGGAAACCATCATTCAGGCCATCAAGGATGCCGGTTACAAACCGGGCAAGGACATTTATCTCACGCTCGACCCCGCCGCGTCCGAGTTTTACAGCGGCAACGCCGAATACACCTTCAAGAAGAGCACGGGCAAGACCATCAGCGGTGACGAGTTAGTCAGTTTCTACGCCAAGCTCGTCAACAAGTATCCCATCGTCAGCATCGAAGACGGTTGCGGCGAAAGCGATTGGGCAACGTGGAAGAAGCTCACCGACAAGATCGGCGATAAGGTCCAGCTCGTGGGCGACGATTTGTTCGTGACCAACGTGAAGTTCCTGCAAAAGGGCATTGAAACCGGCACGGCCAACTCGATCCTGGTGAAGGTGAACCAGATCGGCTCGCTCACCGAGACGCTGGATGCCGTTTCGCTGGCCCAGACCAACAAATTCACGGCCGTTCTCAGCCATCGCTCGGGTGAGACCGAGGACGCGACCATTGCGGACATCGCCGTGGCCACGAACTGCGGTCAGATCAAGACCGGCAGTTTGAGCCGGACGGACCGGCTGGCCAAATACAACCAGCTCCTGCGCATCGAGCAGTTGCTCGGCAAGAATGCGGTTTACGCCGGCACCAGCGCGCTGCCGAAGAAGCCGTAAGTAGTGGTAGGGACGGCCCGCCGGGCCGTCCGCGGACGCCGCCGCGCGGCGTCCCTACCAACTGATTCAGCCCCGGAAGTCAGGCAATTGGCTTCCGGGGTTTGGTTTGGTCATCGATCAGCTTTGGGGCAGCTGACTGTAAGCCTGCATGAACGGTTGTTGCTTCAACCAGGCAATCAATTCATCGGCCATTGCACGGTCGTCGGCCACCCGGGGATGCGGCCCCGTCCAGTGCGTGAAGACAAAGTGGGTTGCGTTCGGGTCGCTGGCTTCGAGTTGCGCCACGGCGGCTTCCCACGCTGTGCGCAGCGGTTCGCTCTTGGCGCCGCCATACATGCCGCCACGCAATAGCACGATATGCGCGGCCGGGTACGCCGCGCGGATGGCCCTGACCAGCGCCACGTAGCCATCGGTGTAGCCCGCGGGGAAAGGTTGCCCGTGGGCGCGCGGATACGAATCGTCGTTTTCGCCAAAATTCACGAAGACGACTTGCGGCACCCAGTTCGTCAAGGCCGCGCGCGGCGAGGCCGGGTTTGGATAGATTTTGTCCCACACCTCGCCAGCCTTTTTGTTGACCCACCCGGTGGCAATGCCCATGCCGCTCACGGCGATGTTGCGGCAATCCGCCGAAAACGCCTGCGCCGTCAACGCCGCGTAGCTGAGGGCCGCGTTGTGGGTGCGGCGCGTCTCCCACTGGTCGGCCGGACCGTCTTCGTTGCAGGCGCCCACGGTGATCGAATCGCCGAAGAATTCCATCCGGAGCCGGTAAGCCGGCAGCGCGGGCGTCCAAGCCTGCCCGCCATGCGACAGTTCAACTCCGCGAAAGCGGACCGTGCCGGCGTCTGCCTCGCTGCGTTTGAAGAGTTCGAAGTGGTGACGGCCGGAGCCGAGCCCAACCAGTGACGTGGGGTGGACGGGTTGACCTTCCCGGACTTCAACAACCGTATTCGAGCCGTCCACGGTCGCGTTGAAAAAGCACTGGCCCTTGGCGTCGTCGAAGAGCAGGGCGAGCGAGTCGCCCGAGAAATCAAGGCCGATGCAGCTGGCCTGCCAGATGATCACCGGCGCATTTGAGTCTGAAAAATCGAATCGGCCGTCGTAACGAAAAAGCGCATCCCACGCGGGAACCCGCCGTGCCGGGCGGCTGGTTGAAGATTCCACCACAGCCGATTGCGGCGAGACAGTCAGAGCTGAGGATGAATTGTGTCGGTCGGCGCAGGAATTCAACGCCAGCAAAGCTGAAACCAGACCGAGCGGGAGAACTCTGGAGATTTTCATTTGCGGGCCTATCAATACCCCTGTTTCAGCAGCCAGTAAACCATAACCATCGTGGCCAGGCAGGCCAGCGACATCCACAATGCCGGCAGGAAGCAGGAAGCGGTCATCATAACTGCGCCGCCGACGAACGGGATGGCTGCCTTTTGCCGCCAACCGTAAACCAAGTAACCGCTGGCAATGGCGCTCCAAAGGCACGATGCCCAAAGGAATTTTTGGCTCAGCAAATCCATGGCCCTTTCACTATGCCGCGATTTCATCCGATTGGCCAGTAAACATTGAATTTCGCGGAGGAACCGGCGTTGAGAAAGAATTTACGATTTGCGATATACGATTTACGAGTCATCGTGCCGACGATGGCAACCGCGTCAATCGTCAATCGTAAATCTTCAATAAGCACGGGGTTGTTTTCGGCATGCGAAGTGCTAAAATAGCGGACGTGAGTCGTTTCTTTCAGCCCAATATCAGCCACCGCGGCCGGCTGGCGCGCGGGGTGATCGGCACGCTGTGTCTCATCGCCGGCATCGTGATTGTGGATTTCGTGCTATGGTTGGGGTTGATTTTCGTGGTGGCGGGGCTGTTCGCCATCTTCGAGTCCATGACGCGCTGGTGCATCGTGCGGGCCTGCGGCCTGAAAACCAAGGTCTGAACACAAATTCGTTTCCTTCGCGCCGGCTTTCCCTATCCTGAGCACGCATGAATTTGCTGCCCTTCGGAAAATTGCCCGCGCACAAACCCCGGAGTTTTGTCCCGCCGACCATTGATCTCGGCGACTGGGCCCAGATCGCGCCGTTATTCGACCAACTCGAAGCCCGCGCTGCCCATTGTCGGTCCGCCGCCGAGCTCGAACGCTGGCTGCTCGACTGGAGCGAACTGTCCGCCGCCCTGGACGAGGAAGCGTCCCGCCGGTACATCGCCATGACCTGCCACACCGACAGCCCGGAAGCGGAGAAGGCCTATCTGCAATTTGTCGAGAACGTCGATCCGCAATTGAAACCGCGCCAGTTCGCCCTCGAAAAAATCTACGTTGGCCACCCGCAGCGCGGGGAACTGCTCAAAATTCGGAGGGGCGAGCTCCCCGAGCCCCAAACTGAAATGGCAAGTGGAACTCGCAGCGCTCGCCCCTCCGAAGCGAGATACGCCGTCTTCGACCGCGATGTAAAAAACCATGTCGAGCTGTTCCGCCCGGAAAATGTCCCGCTGGAGACTGAGGAGGCCAAGCTCTGCCAGCAGTACCAGAAACTGGTCGGCTCGCTCACGGTGAATTTTCGCGGCGAGGAGAAGACGCTCGTCCAGATGGGCCGCTATCTGGAGGAGCCGGACCGCAACCTCCGCCAGGAAACCTGGGAACTGGTGACCCAACGCCGCTTGCTGGAAGTCGAAACATTCGAGGACATTTTCGACCGGCTGATCGCGCTGCGCGAGCGGATTGCCCGGAACGCCGGGTTCAAAAATTACCGCGATTACGCCTTCCGCCGGCTGGGCCGGTTCGATTACACCCCGGAGGATTGCACCCGGTTTCACGACGCGGTGGCCCGGGAAATCATGCCCGCCGTCCGCGAACTCCAGGAAACCCGCCGCCGCCGGCTCGGCCTCGACAAATTGCATCCCGGCCATCTGCGGCCCTGGGACCTGGCCGTGGACCCGCAGAACCGTCCGCCGCTAAAGCCCTTCGCCGAGGTGGGTGAAATGGTCTCGCGCACCCAGAAAATTTTCAACCGGCTGGACAGCGAACTGGCGGGCGGATTCCGCCAGATGCAGGATCTGCGCCTGCTCGACCTCGACAATCGCAAGGGCAAGGCGCCGGGCGGCTATCAGCAAAACCTGTCCGAATCGCGCCTGCCGTTCATTTTCATGAACGCCGTCGGCCAGCAGCGCGACGTGGAAACCATCCTGCACGAGGCCGGTCACGCGTTTCATGCGCTGGCCGCCCAGGACGAGGATTTGTACGCGTACCGCAGCGCGCCGATCGAATTTTGCGAGGTGGCGTCCATGAGCATGGAACTGCTCGGCAACGAATTCATCGAGGAATTTTATTCTGCCGCCGATGCGAACCGCGCCCGCCGCACGCATCTCGAGGGCATCATCGGGTTCTTCCCGTGGATGGCGACGGTGGACGGGTTCCAGCACTGGGTGTACACGCATCCCGGCCACAGCCGCGCCGAACGCGCCGCCGTTTGGCTGGAATTGATGGACCGCTTTGGCGGCGAGGTGGACTGGACGGGATATGAGTCGGCGCGGGCGCATCTGTGGCACCGGCAACTGCACATTTTCCTGCATCCGTTTTACTACGTCGAATATGGGATCGCCCAACTCGGCGCCTTGCAGGTCTGGGCGAATTCAAAGCGCGACCAGGCGAAGGCGTTGAGCGATTACAAGCAATCGCTGGCCTTGGGCGGGTCGCGGCCGTTGCCGGAATTGTTCGCTGCTGCCGGCTGCCCGTTCCGTTTCGACGTGGCGACCATCAAGCCGCTGGTTCAACTGGCGCGGGAGGAACTTAAGAAATTGTAGGACAGGCATCGCGAGGTTATGGACTGCGGCGGCAATCCCGCGGAGCGGGAGCGACGCCGCTTTGGTGTTGGCCAGCCCCTCTAGCATCATTGAAAGCGCTGTCGCCGCTGCGCTCTGCCAGCGCAGTCCAAAAGGCTTCACTTCGTTCGGACGGCAGCTATCAAGCCGCTGATTCAACTGGCGCGGGAGGAATTGAAGAAATTGTAGTCAGCGCGCTTGATACGGGTAGGGCGGCGCTGCGCGCCGCCTGGCCGAGCGGCAACTCGGCCCTACCGGTTCGTGGGGCGATGGAAGAATTGAAGAAACTCTGAACGTGAATGGCAAATGCGGGCGAAGCAATTTGCAGCTTATCCTCTAGTTAGACATCGTCGTTCAATCAACCTAACTCTCTTGCATCGTGTATCTTCCAGTCAATACGGATACACGGATAGAACAACCAATAAACGGTTCGCTCAAAAACATTACGAGTCGGATAAACAAAATACCAGGCTGGAGATCCATAATCCGGGCGGTCGCCTTCCGTGCTGTACGCCCAATGGCGATAAATGAAGAACGATGTCAAATACACCCCGATGACAATCCCACAAATCGCCAATAGACGCTTGATTCGTTTAATTGCCATAACGAAGCGATGTCTAACTATTACTAGGTATTAGATTATGCAGCCTGTCCAGTTTCAGTCCTAGCCCTGCTGACTCAAACCACTGATCTGCTTGCTAAACCGGCGCGCAACGGAGTGCGCGCCCTACTTCAAGACTCGATTAAACCTCAATCCCGTAAGCCTTGATTTTGTTGTAGAGGGTCTGGCGGCCGATGCCGAGGCGCTTGGCGGTTTCCAGCTTGTTCCCGCCGGTTTCCTTGAGCGTCTGGATGATGGCGTTGCGTTCCACGCCTTCGAGCAGCGTGAAGCTCGTGTCGCTGCCGCCTTCAGCCGTCCCGGTCTTGACGTTGGTCACGGATAGGACCGACACATCCACATCGGAGCCCTCGTTCAGGAGGACGGCGCGCTGGACTTCGTTTTGCAGTTGGCGGACGTTGCCCGGCCATTCGAAGGCCGTCAGCCGCTCGACGGCGGCGGGGGTGAAACCGTTGAGGACGTGATTGGCCTGGGCGGCAAAGCGCTTCAGGAAAGCATTCGCCAGAGGCATGATGTCCTCGCGGCGGTCGCGCAGCGGCGGCAGATGCACCGAAATGGCGCTGATGCGGTAGTAAAGGTCCTCGCGCAACTTGCCGTCCTTGATGGCGTCCTCGGGCTTGCGGTTGGTGGAGGCGATGACGCGGCAGTTGGTCTTGTAGCTGACCTTGCCGCCGACCGGGCGGACTTCCTGATCCTGCAACACGCGCAGCAATTTGCTTTGCGTGTCGATCGGCATTTCGGAGATTTCATCGAGCAGCAGCGTGCCGCCTTCGGCCTGGCGGAACAGGCCTTCGCGGTCGCTGTGCGCGCCGGTGAAGGCGCCCTTGACCGAGCCGAACAGTTCGCTTTCGATCAGCTCGCGGGGCAGGGCGGCGCAATTGATCTTGATGATCTTGTTCTTGCTGCGCGGGCTGAGCGCGTGGATGAGGTCGGCGATGACCTCCTTGCCGGTGCCGCTTTCGCCGGTGATGAGGACGGTGACGTCGCTGGGGGCGATGCGCTCGACGGTGCGGACGACTTCCTGCATGGCGGCGCTCTTAAAAATCGGCGAGGCGTTGCCGCTCATGGTTTCCAGCGCGCGCCGGAGCGTGCTGTTTTCCTGGTTCTGTTCCTTGCGTTCGACGGCGCATTTCACGTCGGCGAGCAGCTTTTCGTTTTCAAACGGCTTGGAGAGAAAGTTATAGGCGCCGCCGCGGCCGGCTTCGACCGCCATGCTGATGGTGCCGTGACCGGTGAGCACAATGACCTCGGTGTCGGGCCAGCGCTTCTTGATTTGGGGCAGCAATTCCAGGCCGTTGGCGTCACCCAGCTGCACGTCGAGCAGCACCACGTCGGGCTGGGGCTGGGAAAACGCCTTCTGCAGGGCCGCGCCGTTGTTGGCCTCGGCCACGTCGTAATGGTCCTCGAGCACTGTGCCAAGCATGTTGCGCAAAGGTGCCTCGTCGTCCACGATGAGAATTTTGGCTTTCATGTTTTGCTTCTCCGCCTGCACGCTTCCACGAACCGGCGAAAAATCGCGCGGTGTTCGGCATGTCGTTCGGTCAATCGTTCGGGATGAAACTGCACGCTCAACAGGAACGGCATTCGCCGGGCTGTTTCCGGTTTCAATTCCATCGCTTCAACGATTCCATCATGCGTTCGCCCCACGGCGACCAACGGCTCCGCCGGTTCCAATACGCCCTGATGATGCGAACTATTTACGCCTAAAGTCCGCTTCCGGATTATTTTGGCGAGTAATGAACCGGTTGTCAACGGCACTTCATGCACTAATTCTCCGGCTTTATCCATCCGCTGGTGGTTCAAAGCCCCGGGGACCTGATGGCGAATGTCGGCCACCAGCCGGCCCCCCAGGGCGACGTTCAGCAATTGATGCCCGCGGCAAATGGCCAACAGCGGTTTGTGCCGGCGAAAGGCCTCGTCAATCACGATCAACTCCCGCAAATCGCGCCGGCCGCCGTCGGGCGTTGGCCCGATGGTCTTCCGCACCTCCGGGGGCAGGTGCCGGTCGTAAAGCTCGGGATGGATATCATCGCCGCCCGTCAGCATCACGCCGTCGGCGTGATGGACGATTTGAGCCAGCAACTGGCGGTCGGTGGTGGTGGGGATGGTGACCGGCAGGCCGCCAGCCTGCAGAATGGCGTTTTCGTATTTGACCGACAGGCTGACGGAAAGGTCGTGAAATTCGACACCACGTTTTTCGATGCTCGGCGTGACAATTATCAGGGGCGGTTTGGCCATCCGGGCGGAATGTAAAAGGGCAGGCTGGCTTTGTCAGCGAAAAAGCCTCGTTTTTAGGGGAAATGGCCGGAAGACCGGTTTGGTGGGTTTCCAAGGATGGCCTGCTTCATGCTTGGGGGTTGCCGTGAGGTACGATATGGGTAAAGTGAATCGAAGTGGCGTTTACTATCTGATAAACACGGTAACCCCTATCAATCATGCATCGAAGGCCGAATTTGACGCTTTTGGTTCGGTGATTGTAGTTGTCCTGTTATTGGGAATAGTGTCCTTGGTTCGCCTGATTCTGG
Source organism: Candidatus Acidiferrum sp. (assembly GCA_035506715.1). Lineage (GTDB taxonomy): Bacteria > Verrucomicrobiota > Verrucomicrobiia > Limisphaerales > UBA11358 > UBA11358. The sequence continues at coordinate 46,837 of DATJOW010000204.1, forward strand.
GCTGGGCTTAAGGGGCTATCCCGAAACTCTTCAGTTCTCTGCCGGCCTGCCGCAGACCGGTTCAAGCCTCCTTTCGGGTACGAATGCCGCCGAGCCGGCCCGCAACGGCGATCTTATTGCTTCAACAGCGCAGCGGCACACCACAAGACCGGAGCCTGTCCATGCAGGTCGCCAACCGCGCGCGGCCGGTCCAGGTAAAATTGGGTGTCCTTGTTCTGGCCCGTGCCGATGCAGATTTCGCGGAGGTTACCATCCGGGTCCACATAACCGGACAGACCCATCCAGCCGCGGCGGGCGCAGTCGCCGTATTCCTTCGGATCCAACCAGCCGCGCTGGACACCGACGATCATTGCGTAGGTGAACATCCCCGTGCCGGAGGTTTCGACCCAGGCCTGGTCATTGTCGATGAGTTGCCGCCAAAGACCGGACGGCGCCTGGTAGCGCCGCAGGTCGGCCATCATTTTGCGATAGCCCGCCATCAACCGCGCGTATTTCGGATGCTCGGGCGGAAGCGAGCTCAACACCTCGGCGAGCGCGACGGCGAACCAGCCGTTGCCCCGGCCCCAGTAGTGGGGGATTTCCGGACCGTGAAAGAACAGGCCGTTGGTTTGCTGCAATTTATCAAGGTAAGCAGCCAATTGTCGCGCGGCCCGGTCGGCGTATTTCGGATCTTTCGTGGCGCGATAGGCCTCGATTTGCAGGCTGCCAATCATGAATGCATCGTCCACCCACCAGCGGGTCTCATGAGTCAGGCCGTCCGGCAGCGGATCCACCCATTGGGCATCGGCGAGTTCAAGACCGGGCCGAAGGTAATTGGTGTTGCCGGTGTCCAGGTAGATTTCCAGGGGGATGATGCCCAGGACCCGGAAATCCACATGTGGGTTGCTCGAAACCAGAGTTTCCGCCTGGCTCGTCAAAAAGAATGAGTAGTGCTCGACGAGTTTTTGGAGCAGTTCCTGGTCACCCGCAACCCGCGCAAACCGGATCGCGCCAAAACCGGCACAGGCTTCCGGATAGACGACGTAGCCGGCCCGGTTGGTCAGGTAATCGCGCGCCAGAAGGTTCCGCGCCACGGCTTCCCCGACGGCCCGGGGGTTGGCATTGGTCGGCCAGTTTTGAAAGACCGTCCGGGCCTGGTCGCTGGCGCCCGCCTTGCCCTTTTCCGAAAAGCAGCCGCCCGTCAGCCCGACGGCAAGCAAAAAACCGAGCCCCAGCCGAAAAGATGTGTGCATGATTTGTCTTTAAACCAAATCGCCCCCATTTGTCCAGTCGCATGCGCTAAATTTTCGCTTCCGGAAAGCGCTCACGAATCCGCCGGCGCAATCGTTCCTCGTCGTCCGGCTGGTAGCGGCGGCGCGTGATGAGGCGCTGCACGGCGTCCAGCAGTTCCAGCCAGTCTTCCAGCGGCGGCTCCGGCACGGGTTGCCACCGGTCAAACCGCTTTTCGCGCTGGAAGAAGAGCCACTCCCGGCTGACGCGCTGGGCGTACACCTGCAGCTTTACACCGTCGGCGTTCACCCGTTTCCAACTGATTTCCGCTTTGGGCATTGGAAATTCTTGCTGAGGTAGGGCGGGCAGTCCTCTGCCTGCCGTCGGCGCGCACGGAGTGACGCGCCCTACCAATCCACGCTTGCCACGGCCATCGCGGCGATGCCCTCCTCCCGGCCGATGAACCCCATCTGCTCATTCGTGGTCGCTTTCACGCCGACTTGCTTTTCTGACACGCCCAAGGCGGCGGCGATGTTTTTTTTCATTTCGGCGATGTGCGGATAAATTCTGGGCGCCTGCGCCACGACCGTCGCATCCACATTCACAATTTTGCCGCCGCGCGTGGCCGCCTGTTTGGCGGCTTGCTCCAGAAAAATCCGGCTCGGCGCGCCCTTCCAGCGCGGGTCGGTGTTTGGGAAAAAATGGCCGATGTCCTCCTCGCCCAAAGCGCCAAGCACGGCGTCGCAAATCGCGTGCAGCAGCGCGTCGGCGTCCGAGTGACCGTCCAGCCCCTTGGCATGCGGGATTTCAACGCCGCCGAGGATGAGTTTGCGTCCGGCGACCAGCGCATGGACGTCGTAGCCGATGCCAACGTGTACCATGCGGAGGACTATAAAACTCCGACGCCGCGCGGCCAAGGCAATTTCCGCTCCGGCGGCCGGAGGCGAAGTGGGTTATCCGATCAACTGCGGTTGCACGCTGCCTTGGGCCTCCGGCAGCGTGAAGAAGAAAATGGCCCCCCGGCCCGGCTGGCTGCTGGCCCAGACCCGGCCGCCGTGGCTCTGCACGATGTGTTTGACGATGGACAACCCCAACCCGGTCCCGCCCTGCTCCCGCGACCGCGCCTTGTCCACCCGGTAAAACCGCTCGAACACCCGGTCCAGCGCCTCGGGCGGAATGCCCGGGCCATCGTCCTGCACGAACAATTCGACTTTGCCGTCGTCGGTTTTTTTTCCGCTGACGGTGACCGTACCCTGCGCGCGTCCGTATTTGATGGCATTGTCCACCAGGTTGGCAAAGACCTGCTCCAGCCGGCTCGCGTCCGCCGTCACGGCCAGATCGGACAGGCCGTTGACGAGGGTAACGCCCTTGGCGTCCGCCGGCGGTTTCAAATCAGCAAAGACCTTTTCCACGAGCGGGCGCAGTTCGACCGGCTGCAGGCTCAGCTTGATGCGCCCGGCTTCCAGCGCGGAGATGATGAGCAAATCCTGGATGAGCAGATCGAGCCGCTGCGCGTTGCGTTCGATGATCTTCAGGAAGCGTTCCGCGACCTCGGGATCGTTGCGCGCGCCATCCAGGAGGGTCTCGACGTAACCCTTGATGAGCGAGAGCGGCGTGCGCAACTCGTGGCTCACGTTGGCCACAAATTCCTCGCGCGTCCGTTCCAGCTGCTTCAGGCGCGTCAGATCGTGGAAGACCAGGATGGTGCCTTCGCGTTCGCCGGCGGAGTTGGAGATGGCGGCGGCGTTGACCTGGAGCCAGCGCTCGCTCAATTCCGGCAGCTTCAATTCGTAATCGAGCACCCGCCCGGCGCCTTCCACCCGTTCCACCAGGGCCGCGAGTTCATGGACGCGGAGAGCTTCCATGATGGTCTTGCCCCGCAGTTCCGTCTTCAGGCCGAACAACTCCTTGAACGCGCGGTTGGCGAGGTAAATCCGGCGATTGCGGTCGAGCAGGAGGAGTCCTTCCAGCATGCTGTTGAAGAGGACCTGCTGCTGCGCCTTGGCGTCCACCATTGTCTGGTGCTGCCGTTGTTGCCATTCCTCCAATTCCGCCTCGGCCTGCCGCTGCTGGCGGCGAAACTTTTGCCGCCACCCGAAGTGGATCCCGAGTGCGGCGGCAATGGCGACGATTGCAATGGCGGACCACATGGTCAGAAGGCAGACGGAAGCATGCAGAATGCAGCTGTCAATCGCAAGCGGACAGGGCGGGGAAGCAGGGTTTCTTCATTCGGCTTTCGGCCTTCTTCATTCGACAAACCGGTAGCCAACGCCGCGGACGGTGTCCAGATGCTTCGCGGCCGGCCCGAGCTTTTCGCGGAGACGGCGCATGTGGGTGTCCACCGTGCGCGTGTCGATCAGGCTGTCGTATTCCCAAACGTCCCGCAGCAGGGTGTCCCGGGATTGGACGCGGCCGGCCCGTTGCGCCAGCGTGGTGAGCAGCTTGAATTCAGTCGCCGTCAATTCAAACGGCTTGCCTTTCCAGCTCGCCACATGCCGCGGCACGTCGATCAACAGATCTCCAAACCGCAATTGCTCGCGCGGCTTTTCGGCAGGCTCGCCGCGGGCGAGGATTTTTTTGATGCGCAGCAGCAGCTCCCGCGGGCTGAACGGCTTGGTCAGGTAATCATCCGCCCCGAGCTCCAGTCCCAGCACGCGGTCAATCTCCGCCGCCTTGGCCGTGAGCATGATGATGGGCACCTTGGCCGTGGTCGGATCCAGCCGCAGCGTCTTGCAGATTTCGAACCCGTCCATCTCCGGCAGCATCACATCCAGCACCACCAGGTCGGGCGTTTGCGAGCGCACTTTTTTGAGCGTTTCCGCGCCGTCCGCCGCCGTGGCTACGGCATAGCCGGCCTGCCGGAGGTTGAACTCGACGAGTTCAACTGCCTCCGGTTCGTCGTCCACCACCAAAATTCGCGGTTTCACCGTGCGTTGCATAACACGGAGGACATCGTCACACAATTTCGGTTCTGTGACAACGCTGTGACAATTCGGTGACAAAACCGCCGCCATGCAGTCAACGCGCGTCGCCGGCAGCAGGCAACCGCTTGCCCCGGCGCCGCTTGCCCCTTTTGCGCTTTCGCTGTGCCGGGCCATTTTGCTAGGCTCACCTTCATGTCGCTCCCGGTAATCACCATCGCCCAGATGCGCCAATGGGAACAAGCCACCTGGGCCGCTGGCCAGACCGAGGCCGAAGTCATCCGGCGGGTGGGCGCGGCCATCGCGCGGCGCGCATTGCAGCTCACGCGGCCCGGCGACGCCCTTTTGATCCTCGCCGGCAAGGGCCACAACGGCGCCGACGCCCGCGCCGCCCGGGAGTTGCTGGCGGGTCGCCGTGTCCAAACCCTCGAACTGGTCGCACCGGAAGGCCGGCTGCCGGAACTAGGGCGGGCATTGGCGGAGAAGCCGGCGTTGATCATTGACGGCCTGTTCGGTATCGGCCTGGACCGGCCATTGGCCGACGACTGGAAGCAAATCATCAGGACGATCAACGAGTCGAAGATTCCTGTCCTGGCGGTGGATGTCCCGTCGGGCCTGAATGCCGACACGGGTGAACCCGTGACCGCGGGGGTGGCGATTGCGGCGGAGGTGACATTGACCGTCGGTGCGCCGAAGGCCGGCTTGCTCGCGCACAATGCCTGGCCGTTTGTAGGCCGGCTCGAAGTGGCCGATGACGTGGGTTTGGGCCGGCTGCCAGGCGCCAGCAGCCTGCAATGGACCCTGGCCGCGGATTTTCAAAATTTTCCTTCGGCCCGACCGGCGGCCGGCCATAAGGGGGCCTTCGGACATCTGGGCATCGTGGCGGGTAGTTTTGGCTATCATGGGGCGGCGGTGTTGGCGGCGCGCGCAGCACAACGGGCCCAGCCCGGCCTCATCACCCTGTTCACGCACGAACCGGCCTATCACGTCACCGCCTCCCAGTTGCAGGCGGTGATGGTCAACTTGTGGACGCCGGATTTACGCCCGCCGGACACTACCACCGCCATCTTGCTGGGCCCGGGACTGGCGGCGCCGGGCTTGTTCGACGTCATGTCGCATTTTACCCGGCGATTGTGGCGCGACTCGCTCTTCCCGGTCATCGTCGATGCCAGCACGCTGGACTGGCTTCCCCTCGGGGCAACGGCCCGCAACACCATCCGGGTGGTGACTCCGCATCCGGGCGAGGCGGCGCGGCTGCTGAACACCACCAAACAGCAGGTGCAACTGAACCGGCCACAGGCGGTGCGCGAAATTTCGCGGCGCTACGGCAATTGCTGGGTGGTATTGAAGGGGCACCAGACGCTGGTGGGGCGCAACGAAGGCGAAATTTTCGTGAATTCCTCCGGCAATCCGCATCTGGCACAGGGTGGCAGCGGCGATGTGCTGGCGGGGTACCTGGCCGGCTGGCTGGCGCAACGGTTGTCGCTGGACGATGTTGGACGGTTGATCCGCTTTGCGGTGTGGCAGCACGGCGCCGCCGCGGACCGGCTGCAGGCCACCCGGGCCAACTGGGTCGTGGAAGACCTGATCGACGAGCTGGGAAACACGCGTTGAATTTGCTTTCGCGGTCTTCGGGGATTTGGTAAACGTATCGCTCGTGCACAGAATCATCTGGATCATTCTTGGTTTCTGGCTTTGTGGGCTGCTCGGAGCTGTCGGCGCGGAGACGTATGCCCTGACCGACGGGACTTCCATTACCGGCGATGTGATTTCCTACAATGACAACGGCATTGTTTTCCGGTTGGACGTGGACAAATACTCTGAACGGGTGCCGTGGACGAAGCTGTCGCAGGATGCTCTGAAACAGCTGTCGGCGAACCCGAAGATCCGGCTGCTCGCCGAGCCATTTATCGAAACCCCGCCGGTGCAGCGCGTCAAAAAGGTGGTGGTGAAAAACGTGAATGAAGTGTCGCGCCTGCAGTTGCCACCCGAGCGGCCTTCCCTGCTGCGCGCCCTGTTTTCGTCACCCATCGGACTGGTGTCGCTGATGTTGATTTACGCGGCGAACATCTTCGCCGGTTACGAAATAGCCGTGGTGCGGGCGCGGCCTTTGGCGATGGTGATGGGCGCGGCGGTGGTGCTGCCGATTCTGGGTCCTTTGATTTTCCTGGTGCTGCCCGTGCCGGCGGAACCGGTGGAAGCGGTGGCGGCCCAGCCCATGACCGCATCGCAAACGTTTGCCGTGCCAAGTTCCGCCCAGCCGTCGGCGGCCGGCATTCATATCGTCGAGGCTTCCTGGCAGGGCAAACCGGCGACGGCGCCGGCCGCCGGTGCCAATGAGCCCCAGATTTTCCAGCGCGGACAGTTCACGTTCAACCGGCGCTTTTTTGAGACCAAATTCTCCGGTTTCTTTCCCATCGTCCGGCGCGAATCCGAAAAGAACCTGGTGCTGACCGTCAAAACCGGACGTGCCAACTTCATCGTTGAGCGCATCACGCGCATCACCACCAACGAAATGCACGTGGAAACCAACACCGGCGGAAACAAGCAGGAGGTCATGATCCCGTTTGCCGAGGTGGTCGAAGTCCAACTCAAATCCAAAGCCGCGTGAAGTACCGCAGCCTCCTCTTGTTTGGCGCGCCCGGTTCGGGCAAAGGCACCCAGGGAAAAATTCTCGGCACCATCCCGCATTTCTTTCACTGCGCCTGCGGCGACGTCTTCCGCAACCTCCGGACCGACAGCGAGCTGGGCCGGATTTTCGTCGAATATTCCAGCCGCGGCCAGCTCGTGCCGGATGAAACCACCGTCGCTCTCTGGCGCGACTCCATCGGCAAAACCATCGCCGCCGGCCGGTTTCATCCGGACGAGGACACGCTGGTGCTCGATGGCATTCCGCGCAACGTCGCCCAGGCGGAAATGTTGAGCGACACGCTGGACGTGGCGGGCGTCTATTATTTGCGCTCGCTCAACCCGGAAAATCTGGTGGACCGCATCCAGCGCCGCGCGCTCAAGGAAAACCGCCTGGATGACGCGAACCTCGACGTCATCCGCCATCGGCTCAAGACCTACGAGAAGGAAACCAAGCCCCTGCTCAAGTTCTACGGCCGGCACCTGGTACATAAGATCGATGCGGACCAGACGCCGGTCGAGGTTCTCGCCGATATCCTGCGCCTCGCTGTCCGGCATTAAGCGCGAGACTTTTTCCTTTCGTCCGCGCCGGTTTTCCCTTTGGCTGTCCGCATGACGGTCTTGCGCATCCTGTTCATGGGCACGGCGGAATTGTCCTGCGCCAGCCTTGCTGCGCTGGCGGACGATGCGCGGTTCCGCGTGACCGCCGTCGTCACGCAACCGGACAAACCCAGGGGCCGCGATCTCAAATCGCAGCCGTCGCCGGTCAAAACCCTCGCTCTAAAACTGGGCATGTCCGTCCTGCAACCCGCGCGCGCCCGGGATGAAACGTTCCTTGCCGGATTGCGGGAGCACAATCCGGACCTGATTGTGGTGGTCGCTTACGGGCAGATTTTGCCGCCGGCGATTTTGGCGCTGCCGCGGCACGGCTGCCTGAATGTCCACACCTCGCTCCTGCCGAAATACCGCGGCGCGGCACCGATTCAATGGGCCATTGCCAACGGCGACGCCGAAACCGGGGTGACCATCATGAAAATGGATGCCGGGCTTGACACCGGCCCGATTTTGTCCCAGCGCCGGACGCCGATTTCGACGGAGGATGATTCGCAAACGCTCCACGACCGGCTGGCACGGTTGGGCGCGGCACTTCTGTTGGAAACCATTCCGGATTTTGTCGCCGGGAAAACCCAACCGGTGCCGCAACCGGCGGAGGGGGTGAGTTACGCGGCCAAAATCAAAAAGGAGGATGGCCGCGTTGACTGGAACCAGCCGGCGCAAGTGATTTTAAACCGGCTCAGGGCCTTCACGCCCTGGCCGGGCGCGTTCACCTTTTTGCGGAACGCCGAGCATGGCTCGGCCGGCGGAGCGATGCTCCGCGCTCCCAAACCGCAGTTGCTTAAAATCTGGAAGGCCGAGGTGGTGGGCCAAGCTGGACAACCCGGCGCCGTTTTGTCTGTGGACAAAACCGGCATTATCGTAGGGTGCGGCCAGGATGCGCTTATGGTTTTTGAGTTGCAGCGTGAAGGCGGCAAACGTTTGACCGCGGAACAATTTCTCGCTGGTTACCCGCTCCGCCCCGGACAGAAATTTGATTAGCGCGGTTTCACTGCATCGCGCAACCCGGCGGCGTAAGCCTCGAACACCCGGCGCATCTCGTCGCGCACGCGGCGGAAGGTCGCCAGAAGTTCGTCCTCGCTGCCGGTGGTTTTGACCGGGTCGTCAAACGGCCAGTGGTGCCGGTTCACCTGGCCCGGGAAAATCGGACAGGCCTGGTCCGCGTGACCGCAGACCGTGATGACGGTGTAGACCGGCTGTTCCAGAAACTCTTTCAAGGACTTCGATCGGTGGCCGGAGATGTCAATGCCCGTTTCGGCCATGACCCGGACGGCCAGCGGATGCACCAAACCGGCCGGCTTTGACCCGGCGCTGTGCACGTTGATGTGGTCGCCTGCTGCCGCGCGCAGGAAACCTTCCGCCATCTGGCTGCGGCATGAATTGCCGGTGCACAGAATGAGGACGGTGGGTTTGGTATTCGTGTTCATGCGTCTGGCTTTGGATTTTGAAACGCCAAAAGCCCGGTTTGATACCAATCGTGCGAGCGGTTGCAGACGGTGCAGACCGAAAGCATCACCGGTACTTCCACCAGCACGCCGACGACCGTTGCCAGCGCCGCCGGGGAATCCGCGCCGAACAGCGTGATGGCCACGGCCACGGCCAGCTCGAAAAAATTGCTCGCGCCGATGAGCGAACCGGGCGCGGCGACGTTATGCTCCACGCGCAACTGCCGCATGAGCAGATAGGTCAGGCCGGAATTGAAATACACCTGGATGACAATCGGCACGGCGATGAGCAGAACGGCGAACCAGCGAGTCGTCAGGTTCTTTGACTGGAAGGCAAAAATCAGCACCAGCGTCAGCAGCAACGCCCCGATCATCACCGGATGAAATTTCGGCAGGAAGTTTTTCTCAAACCAGTCCGGGCCATGCGATTTCAGCAGCATTGTCCGCGTGAGCCAGCCCGCCGCCAGCGGAATCACGATGAACACAATGACCGATATAATGAGCACTTTGGCCGGCACGACGACGTGCGCCACACCGCAGAGAAACATCACGATGGGTGCAAAGGCGAACAGCATGATAAGGTCATTCACCGCCACCTGGACCAGCGTGTAGGTGGGGTCGCCATCGGTCAGATACGACCAGACAAAGACCATCGCGGTGCAGGGTGCAGCGGCGAGTATGGTGAGGCCGGCGGTGTAATTCTTTGCGGTTTCCGGTTCAATCCACGCGGCAAAGACGTGCTGCATGAAAATCCACGCGAGCAAAGCCATGCTGAACGGCTTGATGAGCCAGTTGACGAACAGCGTGACGGCCAAGCCTTTTGGTTTGCGCGCAATGCCGCCGATGGCGCTGAAATCCACCTTGAGCATCATCGGATAGATCATCAGCCACAGCAGCACGCCGATGGGAATGTTCACCTGCGAGCCCTGGCCGAATTCCATTTTGCTCAACGCTGCCGTCAAATCCGGCAATAGCTTTCCCAGCGCGACTCCGCCAACCATGCACAGAAACACCCAGATGGTCAGGTAACGCTCGAAAAACGCCAGGCGCTTTGGTTTTACAATTTCAGACACGAATCAAATCCCTGGGCAATCGGTTCTGGTCACTGGTCCCGTATCACTCGTCATGCCTTGGGCTTTCGGGCCTTCACTTCGAGGCTGGTGACGAAATCGCCGATGTCGGTGCGGGCCGGCAGGTGTTCGGCAATGTTCCGGTAAAGCGGATCGTTCCAGTCGGACTTGGCTTTGAGGTAATCTGACTTTCGGGTGAGGACGAGGTCCGTCAACCCGGCTTCGCGCGCCATCCGTTCAGTTTCGCTCACCAGTACGGCGCCGGCAATGCAGCCGACCCTGGCTTCGACCATCTCGCGTACGGCCTGGGGCAGGGGACGCAACAGCGCCAGATCGGAAACGGCGACGCGTCCGCCCGGTTTCAGCACGCGCGCCATCTCGCGCCAGACCTGCGGTTTGTCGGGTGACAGGTTGATGACGCAATTGGAGATGATGGCGTCCACGCTGTTGTCGGCCACGGGCAGATGCTCGATTTCCCCGAGTCGGAATTCGACATTATCCAGTCCGGTTTGCTGGCGATAACCGGCGGTGTTGCGACGCGCCTTGGCCAGCATTTCCGGGGTCATGTCCACCCCAATGGCGCGGCCGGTGGCGCCGACCTTGCGGCCGGCGATGAACACATCGAAGCCGCCGCCGCTGCCCAGGTCGAGCACCACGTCGCCGGTGTTGAGTGCGGCGAGCGCGGCCGGATTCCCACAGGACAGGCCCATGTTCGCTCCGTCAGGTAAAGTTTTGAGTTCCTCGACAGAATAACCGAGTTCGCGGGCCAGTCGGTCGGCGTCCGCCGGGGCGGAGCCGCAGCAGGAAACGCCCGGTCCGCAGCCACCGGGGGAGGTATCCTGTGCGATTTTGGCATACCCTTCGCGCACCATCCGGCGCACGGATTCGTTCTGTTCTTCAGTCAGGGGCGATTTCATAAATCAGCAACCGCGTTGCCGGCGACAGATGACCGCCGGGTCAGTCCGCAAAATCTTTTTCAACTGTTTGCCATCGGCAACGGCCTCGTCTGTTAGGGCGAGCGATTTATTAATCCAATCGAGGGCCTCCCGGACTACCGTTGGCAAGGGCGGATCCGGCAGGCGATAATAGACCCAGCGCTCGGTTTTGCGGGACTGGATCAGGCCGGCTTGATGAAGAATGGACAGGTGCTTGGACATGGTCGAGGGGGCGAAGCCAAACAGCTCGGTAATCTGGCAAACGCACAATTCCCGGCGCCGGAGCGCCAGGAGAATCCGGACCCGGCTGGGGTCCGACAGCGCCTTGGTAATGGCCATGAACTCGCGCACGATATTTATATTTAGTCAAATGACGAAATAACTATGCCAGCAAACCCGGCTGCTGGCAAGGGGATTTTGCGGCGCGGTTACGGCCCGGCAACCGGGGCGGACTGGTCTTTGCCGCCGGAGTGCCGAATGTCCTGGGCATCGCAGAGATAAACGACCTCCTCGGCCACGTTTTTGGCGTGGTCGGCGATGCGCTCGAGACTTTTCGAGGCGACCATCCAGTTCAGACAGCGGCCAATGGTGTCGGGATTCGCCACCATATGCTGGGCCAGGTCTTCGTGGATCCGCTTGTTGAGCGCGTCCACCTCCTTGTCGCGGGGAATGATGGCGCGGGCGGCGGCGGAATCGTGGTTCACGAACGCGTCGAGCGCGGACTTGAGCATGGCGAGGGCAAGGCCGGCCATGCGCGGCAGGTCGATGGTGATTTTCACCGGCGGCTCCTGGCTGAGGTCCCGGGCGCGCTTGGCGATCTTGCTGGCTTCATCGCCGACCCGTTCGAGATTCTGCGAGATTTTCATGGCCGTGGTGACCAGGCGCAAGTTGCCGGCCAGCGGCGCTTTGGTGAGCAACTGGATGGCCAGATCGTCGATCTCCAGTTCGAACTGGTCGATAATGCGGTCGTCCTCCTTGACCCGCAGGGCCAGTTCCAAATCCCGCTGGGTGAGCGCCTGCAGCGCCTGGTTGACCGCCGTTTCGGCATGGCTGGCCATGGTCAGCAGTTTTTGCTTCAAGACATCGAGTTCGGTGTCGAAATGATGTTCCATAATTTTGGTTCCGGTTCGCCGTCAGTTTTCACCCAAACCGGCCGGTGACGTAATCTTCCGTCTGCTTCTTCGCCGGGCTGGTGAAAATTTTCCGGGTCGCGTCAAACTCCACCAGTTCCCCCAGGTAGAAGAACGCGGTGTAATCCGACATGCGCGCCGCCTGCTGCATGTTGTGGGTGACGATGACAATCGTGTAATTCTTTTTCAATTCCAGAATGAGGTCCTCGATTTTGGACGTGGCCAGGGGGTCGAGGGCTGAAGCGGGTTCGTCCATCAGCAGCACCTCCGGCTGGACGGCGAGGGCGCGGGCGATGCAGAGGCGCTGTTGCTGGCCGCCGGACAGGCTGATAGCCGGCGCGGAGAGGCGATCCTTCACCTCATCCCACAACGCGGCCATGCGCAACGACTGCTCGGTGCGTTCGGCGAGCTGTTTCCGGTGGCGGACGCCATTCAGGCGCAGGCCAACCGTGACATTTTCGGCAATGGACATGGTCGGGAACGGATTCGATTTCTGGAAGACCATGCCGACGCGGCGGCGGACGACGACCGGTTCAATCGCAGGCGCGTAGATGTCCTCGCCGAACAGCCGGATTTCGCCGGTCATGCGCGCCTCCGGCACGAGCTCGTGCATCCGGTTGAGCGCGCGCAGGAAAGTGGATTTGCCGCAGCCGCTGGGCCCGATGATGGCGGTGACGGCCCGGGCGGTGACGTCGAGCGAAACGTCCTTGAGCACGTGATTCGTGCCGAAAAACACGGAGAGGTGGCGCACCCCGAGTGCCGGGAGAGCAGGGGGGCGCGAAGGTCGAGGGTCGGGGGTTGAGAATTGGGCGTCGGACGTTGGCCATCGACTTTCGGCCTTCGACGCTTGGCCAACCTGCGGCACGATTTTCTCTTCGTCGGGCGTCATGGTGGAATTCATGGTTGCTTGCGGAAACGGTCGCGGGTGAGGAAGCGGACGCCCGTGTTGAGGAACAGAACGAACAGGAGCAGGACGAGGGCGCCGGCCCAGGCCTGCCGCCACCAGTCCTCGTACGGCGATTTTGCGTATTCAAAAATTTGCAGCGGGAGCGCGGCGATCGGCTCGGTCAGTTGGTGAGTCCAAAAGCGGTTCCCGAGCGCGGTGAACATCAACGGCGCGGTTTCGCCGGCCACGCGGGCCAGCGCCAGCAGGATGCCGGTGATGATGCCTTTAAGGGCGGTGCGCACGACGATTTGCGTGATGGTACGCCATTTGGCGATGCCGAGGGCAAGGGCAGCTTCGCGGTATCCGTTCGGCACCAGTTGCAGAACTTCCTCGGTGGTGCGCATCACCAGCGGAATCATCATCAGGCCCAGCACGACACCGCCAGCCAGCGCGGAAAATGTCTTCATTGGCACCACCAGCAGCGCGTAAACGACGATGCCCCACGTGATGGACGGGACGCCGTTGAGAATGTCGGCGGCGAAGCGGACCCACCAGTTCAGGCGCGACGTGCCATACTCGGAAAGGTACACGCCGCCGAACACGCCGATGGGTACACCGAGCAACGCAGCCTGGCCGAGCAGGATGAAGGTTCCCACGATGGCGTTGGCCATGCCGCCGCCGGGTTCGCCAACCGGTTTGGGCAGTTGCGTGAAGAACGCCCAGTTGATGGAACTGAAACCTTGGCGGACCAGGTGATAAAAGATCAGCACCAGGGGCGCGACGACCACGATGGCGCAGGCCAGGGTCACGGCCTGCATCAGGACGTTCTTGTACTGGCGCCAACGGTGGTTGGGAGCGGTCATCAGATTGAGGATTGAGGATTGATGGTTGATGATTTAACCGGGTTGACCGGCGGGACAACGCGCATTGGTTCAACCGTAAATCGTAAATCGTAAATCATAAATGTCGTGTCATTGTTGCGGTTTGACGCCGGTGCCGGCGAAGGTTTTCAGAAGTAATTGGGCCAGCGCATTGACCAGCACGGTCACGCCGAGCAGGACAAGACCGATCTCAAACAAGGCGCTCAAATACGCGTCCGTCGTGGCTTCGGTGAACTCATTGGCGATGACGCTCGCCAGCGTGTAGCCGGGCGCAAAGAGGGATTTGGCGATTTCGGGCCGGTTGCCGATGACCATGGTCACGGCCATGGTTTCGCCCAGCGCGCGGCCGAGGCCGAGGATCACGGCGCCGAAGAGGCCTCTTTTGGCGTAGCTCAGCACGGCGAGGCGGGTGACTTCCCAGCGCGTGGCGCCGAGGGCATAGGCGGCCTCGCGTTGCAGGCCCGGCACGGAGCGCAGGATTTCACGGGAAACCGACGTGATGATGGGCACAATCATAATGGCGACGATGATGCCGCCAGCCAACATGCTGACGCCATAAATCGGGCCTTGAAAAAGCGGAAGAAAGCCCAACGTTTTTTGCAGCCAGGGGAAAAGGTGGATGCGCAGCCAGGGCACCATCACAAAAATGCCCCAGAGGCCGAGGATGACGCTGGGGACGGCGGCGAGCAGCTCGATGAAAATGATGAGCGGCTGGCGCAGCCAGAGCGGGGCCAGCTCCGTGAGATAGACGGCGGTGGCAATACTGACGGGCACGGCGATGAGCAGCGCTAACGCCGATGAAACGAGCGTGCCGAAAATGAACGGCAGCGCCCCGAACTGTTCATTCACCGGGTCCCAATCGCTGTTGACCAGAAAGTGCCAGCCGAACCGGCGCAAGGTGATGCCCGAGCCGTGGGCCAGCTCATAGCCGATGAGCACGATGAGCGCGAAAACGGACAGCGCCATGAGCAGGGTCAGCCAATGGAACGCGCGATCGCCCAGGCGGGAACCCCCAGGGGTTCGCGCAGTCGCAGCAGACGGCATGGCAATGGACTCGCTCAAATTCTGTAGATTGAAACAGCGTGATGGAGTGTGAAATCAGCGATTCAATTGTCCAGCACTCCATTTCTCCTGCCCTCCGATGCTTCGTTCATTCACCAGCAAAAACGGACGAAAGGTGGGAGGAACAACGCCTTTCATCCGACTCGCCCCTAACATATCCGATGGCGAAGCAAAGTCAGTACTTTATCGTTCGGATCTGCTCCAGAACACGTTGCCGGACCGATTCCGGCAGCGGGGCGTAATCGAGCGACGAGGCCAGGCCCTCGCCCTTGGTCATGGCCCAATTCAGGAATTCGACCAGCTTTTTGCCCTTGTCGGCGTCTTTCTGCTTTTCATAAACCAGCAACCAGGTTGCGCCGGCGATCGGGTAGGCCTGGTCGCCCGGCGCATTGACCATGGAAAAGCGGAAGTCCTCGGGAATTTTCGCTGTGGCCAGGGCGGCGGTGACGGAGGTCAGCGATGGAGTGACAAAATTGCCCGCCGCGTTCTTGAGATCAGCGAACGGCAGCTTGTTCTGGTTGGCGTAAATCAATTCGACGTAACCAATGGCGCCGGGGAGCTGCTTGACTTGGCCGGCCACGCCTTCATTACCCTTGGCGCCCACGCCGACCCCGGCCGGCCATTTAACCGATGTGCCTTTGCCCACCGAATCCGCCCAGATCGGGCTGACGGTGCTCAGGTAATCGGTGAAGATAAAGCTGGTGCCGCTTCCGTCCGAACGGTGCACCACAATGATGTCGCCGGCCGGCAGCTTCAAGTCGGGGTTCAGCGCGACGATTTTAGGGTCATTCCACTTGGTGATGTTGCCGAGGTAGATGCCGACCAGGGTGTCGCTGTCCAGTTTCAGCTTGGGATTATCCGGGAGGTTGTAGGTGATGACGACGGCGCCGGCAACGGTGGGCAGGTGCAGGATTTTGCCCGGCGCCTTGGCCAGGTTTTCGTCGCTCATGGGGCCGTCGGACGCGCCGAAATCCACGGTCTGGGCGGTGATTTGCTTCTGGCCGCCGCCGGAGCCGATGGATTGGTAGTTGAAACGGACCGACGGGTCCACCTTGGTGTACTCGTCGAACCATTTTGAATAGATCGGGTAGGGGAACGTGGCGCCGGCGCCGTTGATCAGCATTTGCGCGTGCGCCGCGGTTGACCCAGCGAGCAAGCCGCCACCCAGCAAGGAGAGAAGGATTTTTTTCATGGTTCAAGTTAATCAGTTTGCCGTTAAACAATCACGTTACTTTGGGGTTAAAATTTCCACATCAGGTCCGCCATCACATGGAGGGCATTGTTCTTGGGTTGGCCCACACTGCCTACGTTTTGATTGGGATTGATCAACTCGTTGACGTAGGCGGTGAACGAAAAAGTGAGCGCGTCGGTGAGGGAATAATTGCACTTGACCAGGTGACCTTTGATATTGGTGCCGCCGGCCCAGCCATTCAGGGGCTGGGTCAGCGTGGTATTGCTGTAGAAGGCGACGTTGTCATCATCCACCAGGTTGTCATACCAGGCATCGGCTTCGAGGTACTGATAGCGATAGAAAATGTCCCACATGCCTTGCTTGCCGGATTTTCCCAGCTGGACCCCTGCCCACCAGCCGACGTTGTTGGCGTCACCTTTGGCCGGGTCGGCGCCGCCATTGTACATATATTCGCCGCTGAATTTGATGGGGAATTTACCCCGGTACAGCGGGAACGTGTCCAGGGTGTAGGTGGTGCTGGCGCTGGCGATGATGGGGTTGTAATTGTAAACCAGATTGCCGGTGGACGAGTTGTAGGTGTTGCCTTGATTGCTGTTGGGCACGCCCCCGGGATTGTAGTTGGCGGAATTGGCGGGAAATCCGGACAAGCCCAAGGCGCCGGGATTGACAATATCAAAGGCAGCAAAGCCCAGCGACGTGGCGATCCGCGAGGTCCAATTGGCATTCCAGATTGCCTGGGCGCCGGTGATATAAGGATCGCGGGCCGAACCTTTCACTTCGTCCAGCACAAAGGCACCACCGTTGATGGCGATTGAGTGGGCGTCGGTGATATTGTATTTCGCCTGCAAGGCGGCGCCTTCCGGCATGTAATCCGCGTCGAAGACCATCGGTGACACCTGAAATGGCTGGTCCATTTTCCCGATGGTGGCGGCCAGCGAACACACCTGGTTGTTGATCGCGGTCCACCTGCCGTAGGCAGTGTCGATCCAGATGGATTTGTTGCTGGCATTGTCCTGCATGGTCTGGTTGCTCGACAGCGGACTACCCGAATCACCCGAACCAATCCGGAAACCCACCTGTAAGTCATTCTTCATGTTGACCTCCAATCCCGCGAGCAAGCGGTATCGCCAACGGACGCGGCTCTGGCCGCTGAGCCCTTTGGTGGGGTCGGAGGGATCGGGAACCCCGGGGTTGTCGGTGAGTTCGTCGTCAAAACGGCCCCGGAAACTGCCATACAGTTTATAGCTGACCACCCAGTCGGGCATCGGGAACTTGGCGTTAATGGCCTTGTTAATGTCCGCGGCGGAATCCTGCTGATTTTCGGCCCGCAACTCTTTTGCTTCATCCACGGTAAGGATGCCTTTCTGCTCGAGCTTGTTGAGCAGCGCATCCACCGACGTTTGGGCCTGCCCGGTCGGGGTGAAGGCCAGCAACGTCGTGGCGCCCGCAAACAGCGTGAATTTGGCAGTGACGTTCTGTTTCTTTAGTCGTTTCATGGTTGGCGATGCAGATGGTTGCGGCAGACTGAAACAGCGCGGTTACAAACAAGCGGCGGAATAGTTACGATCAGGTGACAATTCCGGGGCCTTGTAACATTTCCCGATTTGCAGCCAAAAACCGGCAGAGACAGCGCTCAAAGGTCACACCTTCAAGCTGAGGCAAAGCAGCGGCATGAGTTGACCGGAGTAGGCGCTGTCTGCCGTGCGCCGCTGGCCGAGACTGCCGTCGCTAAGCATCAAGTTTATGTCATGGGTGGTCCGGGCTGGTTTCGGTGGCCAGGCCGACCTTGGTGATGTCGAGTTGCTGGAGGACGTCCAGGACATTGATCATGTTCTGGTAATCCACCTCGTCGGCGCCCTTGACCACCACGCTGAGTGCCGGGTCGGCCGCCTTCATCTGTTGCAGGTCGGTCGTGAGCGTCGGGATGGTCACGGGCCGGTCGTTCAGGTAGGTCTGCCCCGCCGCATCCACCACAATGTGGTTGAGCTTGGGCTTCTGGGGGGTCTGGGGCGGCGGTTTGCCCGAAGGCAGCGTCATCTCCAGATTATTCATCATCTGCGGCGTCGTGATGATGAAGATCACCAGCAACACAAACACCAGGTCCAGCAGCGGCGTGATGTTCAATTCGCTGAGCGAACTGTGATGGCTTTGCGACGTCTTTTTCATTGGCTGATCGGCTCGGTCTCCGCCTGCACGTCAAACCGCACCACCACGCGCCCCGGAAAATTCGTCGGCGGCGGCCGGTCCAGGCTCTTCACCGTCGCCAGCGCCTGGCGCACCGAATCGTCCCAGCGGCGGTCGCCCGAACCCTTTTCCCAGGTCGGGTCGCTGAGCCGCCCTTTCCGGTCCACCGACACCTCCACTTCCGCCACATAGTTGTCATCGGCGATGTTGTCCGGCCGCTGCCATCTCGAGCGCAGCGCATATTCCACGAAACCCTTGTAGAGTTGGACGGGGTCCGAGCTGGTTTCCACCGCTTTGCCGCCCTCGAATTCGAACGCCGGCAGTTCCGCCGCGGGCGGAGCCACGGTGGGCGGCGCCACGACCGGCGGCGGCGGGGCGGCTTTGGCCTCCTCCACCAGCCTGGGCTTTTCCACGACCTTGGGCGGCTCCACCTTGGGCGGCTCGACCTTCGGTTTCTCGGGTTCCTTGGGTTTCTCCGGCGGTTTCTCCTTGACCATCTCGACGGCGATTTTCTTCAACTGTTTGCCCAGCAGCCCCTGCCGCGCCGCAAAGTAAAACATGGTCAGCACAATCAGCGCGTGAAAGAGGAACGAGATCAGCAGGTTCACCCTGGAGGAGTTGCGCTTGGTGCGGGCGTGGCTTTGCGGCAGCATGAGCTATTTAGCGTTGGCGGCTTCGGTGGCCAGATCCACCTTGGGCACATTGGCCCGCTGGCAAACATCCAGCACGGCGCGGATTTGTTTGTACTTGGTCTGGCTGTCGCCACGGATGATCACGTTCAAGTCCGGGTCGTCCAGGCGGGCGCTGATGAGGGATTGGAGGATCTCCTCGGGGTTGGTGAATTTGGCCTTGTTGAGGTAAAGGGTGCCGTCGGCCTGGACGGTGATGTAGTTGGCCTTGCGGGGCGGGTCCTTGAGGCGCTTGGCGGCGGTGGGCAGTTTCAGATCCAGGTCATTGACCGGCGGCATGGTGGTGATAATAAAAATCACCAGCAGCACGAACGCCAGGTCCAGCAGCGGCGTGATGTTCAGCTCCGTCAGCGATTGATGCGCCGATTTCGAACACTTCTTCATCGGTCAACCACCAGGGGAGCTCCATTGGGCTGCAGCGCGCCGACGATCCGGCCGGCCAGAATTTCGTTGGCGTTCTGGATTTCCTCGGACAAGGGGCGATGGTCCACATAGACGTGCTCGATCTGGTTGGCATAGCGGCTGGCGAAACCGTCGAGTTCCTGGGTGAGGTGGCGGATGGTGGTGACCATGAAATTGTAGGCGAACATGGCGGGGATGGCGACGAGGAGGCCGGTGACGGTGGCGACGAGGGCGGCGGCGACGCCGGGGGCCATGGCGGTGAGGGTGGCGGCCCGGCTTTCGGCGATGCCGGCGAAGGTGGACATGACGCCCCAGACGGTGCCCAGCAATCCGATGAACGGTCCGCCGGCCACCGCGGTGGACAACACAATCATCCCTTTTTCCAGTCCCACCGCCTCCGCGCTGGCCGCTTCCTCCAGCACCACCTTGATCGCCTCAAACGACGCCATGCTGACTTTCACCTCGACAGACCGGGCGAGGAAATCGGTGTTTGTGTGTTCGTGACCCTCGGCGGGAGCGACCCGGGGGAGGGACCGTGCCGCGACGGGATTGTTTTTTAATTGATACGCCAGTTCGTCTGCGCCGCGGATGTAGAGCTGATACGCGGGCGAGCCGTCAAATTCCTTGCCCTGGCGCTGAATGTCCAGGGGGTCGCGGGTGGAATTGTAGGCGGCAAAGAATTTTTTGCTCGCCTGGCGGGCGATCAGCAACTGGCGGAACTTGGTGATGATGATGGTCCAACTGAACAGCGACAGGACCAGCAGGGCAATCACGGTGACTTTGCCTTCGGTCGTGGCGTTCTGGATGGCGTACACTGCCGCGTTGGCGGCGAACATGGGCTGAATCAAGCTGGTCATAGGTAGGTCAGGTTTTAGGTTCCGGGATTCGGACTGGGGCTTGTTTGCCGGGGCGGCAGGAGCACGGTGACCCGCCCGGCTTTTTGGGTCAGGGCTACTTCCTTGCCCTTCTTCTTCTTTTCGTCGTCGCTCGTTTCGTCGGTGGCATCGGCGGCTTTGGCGACGTCCTCGGATTGCATGCTCTGGCTGGCCGAATTGGCGGCGGTGCCTTGCCCCAAGCCGGACTGACCGCTGGTCTCGCCGCTGATGGCGTTGTTGGACAGCAGCGAGGCATCCACCGACGTGCCGGCGGCGCTAATGCCGCCCACGCCGATGATGGTTCCGGACAGGGTTTCGCCGGCGTTGACGGTGGCCGTTCCCTGCGACAACGCCGTCACATTGACGTTTTGTACCGCGTTGATGTCCAGGTTATCCCGGGCGAAAATTGCCCCGATGATGTCGCCACTCGCCTTGAGGACGACGGTGCTGCCAATGACACCGGAACCGCTGGCGTCAATATTCCGGCCGGCCGAGATGATATTCCCAGTCGCATCCTCCCCGGCCAGGACGGTGACGGTGGCACTGCCGCTGGCCACGTTGTTGAGCGGCAACTGGACGATGCCGCCGGAACTGGCGTTGACATTACCGTTCGGGGTTTCCACCAGGATGTTCCCGACGATATTGGGCGAATCGGGGAGGGTTGTAGCCAGAATGCCGCTGCCGGGGATGGTGAAGACGGGGGCGGTGACCGCATGAGTGCTCGCATCCACGCTGTATTGTTGAACGATCACGTACCCGGCGCCCCCGTTGCCGGCGTTGATATCACCATTCCGCGAAATTACCGTGACGCTGCCGCCATCATAGCTGGCGATGCGCGAGCCGTTGACGTTGACATTCCCGTTCGCCGTCACGCTCACATTGCCTTGCCCCGTCGAATAGATGCCCCGGGCCGCCAGTGAGTTGACGGTAAAGACTGCGGAGCCGGCATTGACGTCACCGCCGATGTCGAGGGTAATATTGCCGCCACTCAGGGAGGCGATCGAACTGGAATACATGTCCAGATCGCCGATGAAATCGCCGTAGGTATTTCTGAGGCCGGTGTTTTGTCCGGTGGTTGTGACGATAATGTCGGCTGCCCGGTCGAATACGCCGCCATTGCCAAAAAGACCGGCCAACGGGTAAGTGCCGCGAACGGTATAGAGAGCCACGCCTTTCGATTGAATTCCGGCCGAGGTGCCCAGGTCGATGGTCCGGGCGGTGATGTCGAGTTGTCCGCCGCCGCCGATAAAATAGCCGGTGGGAGCGCCCGGCGTGGCATTGTAGGGAATCCCGCCCAGGGCGTTGAATTGCGTCTGCAGCGCCGATTGGGTGGCGCTGTCGAGAACCGAAACGGTGGTCGTCACCGGAATGGCATGGCCGTTGGCGTCGTAGGTGAACTGAGCGACGCCGTTGACATAAACCTGGACCGTCAAATTATTCAGCAAATTAAAAACTTGTGGCAGCGTCCAGCCGGGAATGTTTTGATAGGTCAGCGTCTGGGTCGCCGGGTTGTAATAGAAACTGGAAGCCAGGGTGGTGGCGGATAACGGGTTGTTCACCGCTTGGGCCAGGTAAAACAAATTGGCGGCGGCCTCGGGCGTGACCCCCGGAACATCGGTAAAACTGCTCCGGTTGTAGATGTCGCCGGTGACGCTGATGCTGGTCACGTCGTTTTCGCCCAGATTCACAGCCTGAAAAGTGCAGTTGACCATGTCGCTGATGTGCGTGCTGTCGCCCACGTTGATTTGCGCCGCCTCGGGTGCGACCAGGCTGATCAGTTTCAGGTTGCCGGAGATATCCAGCTGAATCGGAGTGGAATTGCCGAGGTGGATGGGGGAGGCGGCGTGATCGTTGATGCCGAAGTTGAGCGTGGCGGTGTAATTGTTGTGGCCGGCATCCGAAACGATCAGGTTGAAAACCTGGGGGCCGCCGGAAACGGGGCTGAGCGCGCTGACCAGCGGACCGCCGTCAGTCGTGTCAATGATC
Source organism: Candidatus Acidiferrum sp. (assembly GCA_035506715.1). Classification (GTDB taxonomy): domain Bacteria; phylum Verrucomicrobiota; class Verrucomicrobiia; order Limisphaerales; family UBA11358; genus UBA11358. Next base: position 68,947 of record DATJOW010000204.1, read on the forward strand.
AGGCTCCCTTGCGGCGAGGGATAAAGAATCAGACTGGTGAACGTTGAGCCCGCCGCGCCCAGCACGACTCCGCCGGCACCCGCCTGGATGTCCAGGATCGAGGGGTAAATGACGGGCACATTGATGTTGACGCCGCTGGACAACCGCGGCAACGCAATCGTCGATGCCAATTGCACCGTATTGCCGGCGGACAAGTTCACATAGGCATCCGGCGCATAATCAAAAATGTGGTTGTCGTTAAACACGCCATTGGGATTGCGGACCTCCTGCAGGCGGATGTTTTGCGCCGCCGTCACGTTCCACCCTCCGCTGATCAGGCTGAGGGCGAGACTATTGTTGGCCAGGTCCTTCCCCGCGCTGCCCGAAGTGCCCAGCACATAATTTCCTGAGCCGTCCGTGAGGGGATTGCCATCGGCGTCCATTTTCACGCCGGCGAAAATGCGGCCGGTGCCGTTGGCCACCAGATAATGGCCGGCGACATTGCCGCCCGCGATGACGGTTACGTCCCCGGCCTCGGGGCCGTAAGCTCCGGTCCCGGCCGTATAGTAATCTGTGATGCTGCCGTTGTGAGCAGCGCTGCCAGGCGTTTTCGCAGTGCCGTCGAAGTAATAAGTGCCCTTGCCGGGCAACAGGCTGGTCACATTGCCGCCCGCAATGAGCGTTACGTCGCCACCCGCCGCCGTGCTGATGCCGCCCAGACCGCTGTTCAAATCGTAAGCCGGCCCGGTGCCACTGTCGAAGTGATACCCCTGCGCGTAGTCACCGGTGTCAATGTTGCCCGCCAGCGCATGGGCGCAGATGCTGCCGCCGCCCGTCGTGATCACGAAACCGGAGTTGCCTTGTTTGTCCGCGTTCACCAGGATGTCTTTGCCGGCGGTCAGGCTGATGCTTCCGGCTGCCGTCCGGATCCAACTTCCCCAGGTTTGGCTGCTGCCGCCGTTCAGCAAGATACTTCCGACGCCGGATTGAACCGTCGGCGTCGTCAGGGAAAAGCTGCCGACCCCGGCGTACAGGGCGAGGGACCAGTTATTAACGTCGGTGATGCTGGAGCCGGCGTTGAGGATGATGTTGCGCCCGGCCTCCAGCGTCAATTGACCGCTGGTCACGCCGCCAAAATTTGCGCCGATCGTCTGGCTTAGGTTCCAGGACGTGCCGCCGGCGACCGTGATGTCGTAGGCGGCCTGGAGGATGATCTGGGAAACCGCGAGGTTGGCAAAGGCGGTGTTCACGTTCAAATTCAAGGTCGTGCCGGCGTTGTCGGTCGCCAGGACGGTGCCGCCGCCGGCGCTACCGGTCCCGGACGTGCCCAGAACAATGAAATCCGGGTCCAGAAAAAGTTTCCCTGCCGTCCAGCCCGTTTGTGCCCGCGCGTCGATGCTGGAGTTGAGGGACTGAACGTTGGCGGCGCAGATCTCCACATTGCCGCCGTTTCCGCCCTGCGCTCCGCCGTTGACCTCGATCAAGCTGCCAATATCATCGCCAAAGCGGTTGCCCGCCTTGAGCGTGACGTTGCCGCCGTTGCTGCCGGGTGAGGCGTCGTCACCGCGCGCCAGGATTTGGGAATCCGCGCCGAGATTCAGTTGGTCGGCGGCGACGAGTTCGATGGTGCCGTTGATGTTCTGCGCCGCGTCGGCCTGGAGATACCCGTTCTGGTTCACCACTTGGGCGCGCATGGCTATCGTGCCGCCGTCGGCAATCAACCGGCCTTCATTATCCACCGATCCCTGGGGCAGCGTGACCCGCAGGCTCAGGCCACGACCGTCGGGTCGTTCGCTGAGCAACACCGTTTGTCCGGCGGCCAGGCCGATGGTGCCACCCGGGGCTTCAATGCTGCCGTGATTTTCAACCCGGTCGGCGATGAGAAAGGCCGAACCGCCATGGCCGATGTTGATCCGGCCGTAATTGACGATGCTGGCCAACGGCGGCGGCCCGTTGAACTCCCAGGCGCCGCCGGAGTTCTGGGGCGGGACGCAATTGGCCGTGGACACCACCAGCCCGGCGGCACTGACGAACGAGTTCGGGCCAAAATAAAAGCCGGAGGAATTGAGGAGCACGACGACGCCATTGGCCTGGAGATTGCCAAAAATCCGGGACGGGTTGGGATCGTTGATCTGGTTCCAGACGATGGAAGTGGCCGAAGGCTGATTGAAGATGGTCGTCTCGCCCGCGGCAATGTTGAAACTCTGCCAATTCAGGAAAGCGTTTTGGGACGCGGTAATCGTCACTTGCGATCCGTTGACGGTGGCAGTCGCCGAACCATGCTGCACGGTCAGGCCGGTCGGATTGGCCGTTGCCGCCAGGGCAATCCCCAGCCATCCCATGCCGGCGAGGGCGCGTTGGAAAAAGTGATGGCGATGCCAGATCTTCACGACAACTTTTGCCGGAGAGTTTACGCCAATCGCCGGCGTCCGAACGTTACAAGTGAGTGACAAGTTATTGAGCGCGATCATTTAGAATTGGGCGCCGACGCCAAAATAGATGCGGTAAGGAGACTGGTCGGGATGGTCGATCAAGGGCCAGGCGACCGTAAGCCGTCCGTCCAGATGAGGGCCAAGGTTGACGGTGCAGCCAAAGCCGATGCCGCAAAAATTGATCGAGCTGGCCACCCCGGCCGGGACCTCCAGGTCGTAGAGCCGGCCATAATCCAGAAACGCGGAGGCGCGAACCCAGCAGGGCGCCTCATATTTGTCGTTGCCGACCATGCCCACCTTGAACAAGGGCGTTTGCGGTTCGATGGAAAAACGCCAGCCCTCGTCACCATAGGCAAAGCCGTCCTGATAGCCGCGCACGCCGGCCATGCCGCCCATGCCATATTGTTCGTTGCTGATGAGCGCCCCATTCGCCCACTGCCCGTCGGCATGCAGTTTTACCGACCAGTCATGGTAGATGTTTTGCACCCGGTCCATGCTCATCTGCAGGGTGACATATCCGGCCTGCGCGTTGGTCGTGTACGACGCTTTGCCGAATTCCGCATCGTCGGACGGGCCTTTGAACGGGTTGAAATTGACCTGGGAATGGAAAAATGTCTTTCCCAGGTCATCGGGGATGGTGGCATTCCACCCGAAGTTGAGCGGCACGTAGATCAGCGTCGTGCGCTGGGGGGGCTGGCCGGAAGCAACCGTGTTCTTGATCGTCACCGGCTGCCCCGCCGAGTTGGTGACGACGATGGCCACGTAAAAATTATTCGTGTTGTAGCTCACCTGTTGATAACGCTTGTAATCCACACCGAGGGACAGACTGCCGCTCACGGTGGCCACTTGCGGCAGCGGCAGGGTGAAACGCGCGCCCGCGCCTTCGTTGAGCGTGACGTTGTCGCCCGAAGTCCGGGAATCGATCTTCAAGAGCGGGGTGGTGACAACGTTTTCGAGCGGCCCGTACTGCACGCCGGTATCCTCGGTGGAGCGGCTGGCGTAGAAATTCAGCTCGGGGCGGCCGGTGGCCGGCGGCAGGTTGAATTTATGGGTTGCTTCATTGTAACCGAAGCTGCCGGGATTGGCTTCCACCTGCTGCTGCACCGGGTTATCACTGCCGAGCGGCAGGCGATAATACCCGCTGTAATTGGCTACCAAGGGGTCGTCAAAGGGTGAGTTGACATAATCGTTTTCATTTTTCATTTGTTCGGGCGAAAAGCTGTATTGCACACCCACTTGATGGTCGAGGCCCCAAAGATTGTCGTACTGGGAATTGAAATTGAAGCGAAGGTCGGGCGTGCCCGGAGTTCCCGAGTTGTTGAGTTCAAGCCGCGCGTGCCACGGCAGCCGGTCCTTGACCTTGAGCGTCAGCTCGCTCGTCCCCGGTTCGGGGCCGGGTCCGACCACCGGATAGATTTGCCGATTGCGATTCGCATTGGCGGCGTCGAGTTCGCTCTGCAGTATGTGCGAATTCAACAGCGCGTTGGTGCGAAGGCTCGGCAGGGCGCGCCGCACATTGTTGGAACTGTAGTAGTGGTTGCCGATGACATTGATGGCCGCCAGCCGGCCTTCGATCACCTGCACTTTCACCGTCCCATTGGTGAGTTTTTGCGGCGGGAGACGCACATCCACCGTCACGTACCCGCGTTCACGATATGCTCCCCGCACTTCGGTCAGCGCCGCGCGAATCCCGTCAAAGCTGACATTGGTGCCGAAGGCGCCATCCACATTCGTGAGCGCTCGAGTGATGGCTTCCGGCGGAAGCGCCGTGTTGCCCCGAACCAGATATTGGTTGACTTCGAAGCGCGGACCGGGGTTGGTGGATACCACGTGGACGCGCGTGTCCTGGTCTTTGGCTGCCAGCTCGTCCAATTTTTGCAGGAGGGCGATCCGGGCCCGGGCCAGTTCATCCGCGTCGGCAACCGTTACCGGGTGAACCGTGGGTGCGGGGACGGCGTCCGCGGCCGGGGGAACAATGGGAGCCGGTCCCGCTTGCAGCGCCGGCAGCACGGTTTCGGCGGCGGCGGAGTTGGCGCCGGCGCCGGCGCCTGGGCCGGGACCGACATACCGTTGACCCGCGATCAGGATTTGAGGCGAGGCGGCCTGAAACACGTGGATGGTGACCTGGCCGTTGGTGATTTGGAGCGGGGCGACGGCGAAGCTCAACGTCGCATAACCCTGGCGGCGGTACTCCGCCTGCACAGCCGAGACGGCCCGGCCGATGTCCTCCAGGTTCAGGTTGGTACCGGTGTAGGGGGAACAGATGACGCCCAGCTCCGTTGCCGGGAGCGCCGGATTGCCGTGGATTGCATAGGCCCGGATGTTGAAGCGAGTCGTTGCCGCGACCGCATTGGTCACCGGACGGCCGATGGGCGTTGAATTAATTTGCGCCCGGGCGGGCAGAAGCGAGCCGCAAATCAGGAGCAACAACCCAACGCTCCAGCGCGCCGCCGACCTCGCCCAATGACCACTGGAAGGCGGAAATGCTTTGCGGCGCAGGCTCTGCTGCCGCCATTCGCTGGGTGTCATGCCAAAGCGCTTTTTGAACATCAGGTTGAACAGGCCGAGATGGTGGTAACCGCTATCGAAGGCGACGTTGATGATTTTGGCGTTGGAATCCGCGAGCAGCTGGCGGGCGCGCTGGAGGCGCAATTCGATCTGGCGGGTGCGGAACGGCACGCCAAACGACTCCCGGAAAAGCCGGGTGAAGTGACGTTCGCTGCAGTTCAGCTGGCCAGCGAGATCGCGGAGGGTGCGCTGGGATAGCTCGGCTTCGGGCATCCGGCCGACGAGTTGCTGGAACCGCTCGCGCAGCTTGTTGCTGCCCGGTGGTTCAAGCGCCGGCGGCGGCAACAATTCGGCGATGGCATTGGCCCACAACTGCAGCAGGCCGCAACGCAGGGGCAGACCTTCCCGGCGCGGTTGCTCGGCCAGCCGGGTGAAACGCTGGGCCAGCGGCTGGTCGGCGGCGAAAAACGAGACGGGCGGGACCGGCTTTTGCTGGAGGTTTTCGACCTGATGCCATTCGGCAACGGTCAGCAGACCGTTGAGGTATTGCGGCTCGTTGACAAAAAACTGAAGTTTTAGCTCGCCCAATTGGCTGGCGCGCAAGATCCCCTTGCTGTTCCCAGTGGTCATCAAACCGTCCCCGGCGCCGAGCTGGCGCGCGGCGGCACCTGGTTGCAGCCAATAACCGGTCCCTTCGGCCACCCGTACCACGAACCAGGAATGTTGTCGCGGTGCCCATTCGCCGGAAGAACGCAACGTCACTTCCTGCAACATGAGATGTCGTTCGATGGTCACCGGGCCGGCAGCCTGCCGGCGGCTTGTGACTATTGAACGTCAGACCGGTGACGATTTTGAAACAAGGGCGCCCCTTCATCGCCGGGTGAAGTGCTGGCATGGCAGTTTACGGACAACGGCGGTTTCTTTACCCGCCCGAAGGTTACAATTGATGGCCGAATCCTGCTGCAGGCCTTCCGCCGGTTGAGTCGCCAAGCAGCGCTTACGGGGTGTGGAAGCGGTAGAAACGTTGCGAAGCGTAACCGCTCTGCGGATCGCTGTAATAGAGCGTACCGAGGCCGAAAGTGTTGGTCCAGACCGGCAGCCAGTTGGCGAGGTTGGTGGAGATTTCCACGATTGCCGGCTGCCCGGCCGGGCCCTGCAAGTTGAATCCGAAATGGCCGCCGCTGAAACCAAAGCCCGGGCCGGTGGTCAGGATCAAAGGGGTGGGGGAACCCTTCCGGATCGTATAGTTGGAGGTGTCGGCGACGTAAATGCGGCCCGAGCCATCCACCGCCACACCGGAAGGGAGATAAAACCGCGCGTTACTCCCGGTTCCATCATTGGTGCCGGAATGGGTCGCCAGACCGGCCAGAGTGGTGACCACGCCCGCGGGACTCACTTTCCGGATCGTATCATTGTAGGAGTCCGCCACGTAGACGTTGGTGATGCTATCCACCGCCACGCTGGCCGGATAATAAAAACGCGCTGCGGTCCCGATCCCATCGGTACTGCCGGAACTGCCGGCCCAGCCGGCCAGGGTCGTCACCGTGCCAGACGGCGTCACTTTCCGGATGATGTTGTTGCCGTAATCGGCGACATAAACGTTGGTGGCATCGTCCACGGCAACTCCCGAAGGACTGAAGAGCAATGCGGCCGTGCCAACCCATGTTGACACCACGCCCGCCGCCGTCACTTTCCGAATCATTTGGTTGTAGGTATCGGCCACATAAATATTGCCGGCCTTGTCCACGGCCACTCCGAAGGGGGTGTTAAAGCGCGCCGCGCTGCCGGTACCATTGTTGGTTCCAGTCTGACCCGCCCTGCCCGCCAGAGTGGTGACGGCTCCCGCCGGAGTGATTTTCCGGATGGTGCTGTTGAGCGTGTCCGCCACATACACGTTGCCGGCGGTATCCACCGCGACGCCGGAAGGTTTGTAAAATCGCGCGGCGCTGCCCGTTCCGTTGGCGGAGCCATGAGCGCCCGCCAGGCCGGCCAGAGTGGAGACGACTCCGGCGGGCGTCACTTTCCGGATGGTGTGATTGAGCGTGTCGGCGACGTAGACATTGCCCGCGCCGTCCACGGCCAGGCCGAACGGAGCATTGAACTGTGCGCCGCTTCCGGTTCCGTTGGCGCTCCCGGAAACACCGGCCTTGCCCGCCAGCGTGCTAAAGGAATAGGACGTATAGACCGACTCAGCCAGACTGGAATCGGTTGTCAGCGCGAAGCCGATCATCGCTCCGGCCAAAATCAGGCTTGCGTGAGTTTTCACGATTGCGTGCCAACAAGCGGCGCTTCCCATTTTCGGGATTGAAAAATGCTCAGGTTTTTACCCTCAGCAAAAGCGGGCAGACAGTCAAGTTACAGGACGGTGACAAAAGGAGATTCTCAAACTGAATCCTTTCGCGCCGATCGATGACAACTCGCCTGGGCGCAGGCCGGTTCGACCGTCAAACCGCCGGCAACAGAAGGGCGCCGGTGTTGAGGCAACACCAGCGCCCGGTGTGTGTACCATTTCGAACCATCGGTAGGAATACTGACTGCGCAACCACTCCAACACAGTTTTGGATTTTGGTCAAAGACGGGACCGCAACAAACCGGTGACATTTTCTGGCGTTCAAGTCGCCGGTGGGAACCGCGCCCCGGAGTTGCCGGGCACGGGTCAGGCCGCTCCCAGCGCCGTTCCCGGCCAAAAGATCGCCTCGGGCGCCGATTGCTTGCGGGTCAGCAGAGTTGCCACGCTCTCCCCCAGCCAATCGTTGCTGTCCATCGCTTCATGGTCCATCCAGCGCCAGATGAAGTCCCGGTCCAGACGCCGGGCGCAGCCCAGAAATTGTTTTATGGTCCAGTCCAGCTCCCCGGGCCGGCTGTTTTCATCGCCAAGCAGACCGACGAACAATCCGGAAACCGGACGGCTCTTTTTGAAGGCCGCTACGGAATCCAGCCATTGAACCAGCTCCAGCTCGCGCCGATCAATCGAGCTCATCGCCACAATGAGCACGTCGGCGTCCGCAGCTTCCTGGGTAATCAGCTTGCGAATGGGTTCGCCGGCGGCCAGGGAGTCCAAATTCCACATTTCCGTTGTGGCTGTCCAGTGCTCACCGGCCAGCCGGGCAATCTGGCTGGTGCCCCAGCGGGCGCGCACCGAGGCGTTAAAATCCAGATAAAGCGAGAACAGCCGCAATCCTCCTTCGGTCATGGATTCCAGCGCCGGCATCGTTTCAGGGTTCATAGGTTTTCAATTTGTTCCGAGTGACCTTGAACCGGATGAGTTACGCCCACATGAAGCCCGCGTGCCGATTGAGCAACGTTTGGCGGCGGCAAAGGCATTGGCCGGAAGTCCTGCCGGGGTCAAGGCAAGCAGCGTTTGCCTCTGCCCGGTTCCCTGCCAAAATCGAACGGCCGGTGCGCGAACGAGTACGCACCGGCCGGACGGCTGCCAACTAAACTGATGTTAATGCACCCGCGGGAAGATTTCACCGCCGACATTCGGCCGGCTGGTCCGCATGTCCGAGAGCCGGATGGCCGTGGCGCCGCCGGTCTTGCTCAGCTCGATTTCGTTTTCGATGCTGCCCGTCACGAGCGTTCCGCCGTTGTACAGGCTCTGCGCATTGAACACACCGAGGAAGGAACCGGGAGTGTTCTGGTCGCCCAACTGGGTCTGCGTGATGTTCTGGTCACCGGCCCCCGCGCTGGGATCAATCAGATGAACCAGAATCTCGTTGCCGTACGCCGTATAATAGCCCGAAGTAATGGGCGAAAAGTCGTTGGTGCCGGTGTTGCCGCGGATACCAATGCCGGCCGCCGTCGGCCAGAAGCCACTGATGGAGACCACGGTGGCCCAGTTCGAGCCGCCCACGGTCAAGGATTTGGCGTCGGCGATGGACAGAAAGGCAATGGCCTGATTGGCGGCATTGTTCCTGGCAAGCGAGGACCGGATATCGCCACCGCCAACGTAACCGTAGCCCCAGTTCAGGTTCACATTGTTGAGACCCGCCGGGCCGACCACTCCGTTGGGAGAAGAACCCGTCAGGGTGTTGGTCAGGAGCGTCGGAACGAACCAGGTATTGTTGGTAACATCGTAGATGTAAACTTTGGCCGGGTCGCTGTATTGGAAATAATTCTCGGCAGTGAAATTGCGGCGGGTGCCGGAGTCCAGGGTGCGTTCCAGAATATAAACATACTGGTTGGTGTCGGCTTCGTTGCCCGTCCAAGCCGAATACGGAAGGCGCCCGTTCGGAATGCCAAAGGCCAGTTGCTCCCAACTGACGTTGCTAATGTTGGCGACCGGACCGGTGGCCGGGACTGATTTCACCACGACAAAGGGCTGCACGCACACGTTTTCTTCGGCGATGTTGCCCTGGGCCGGAAAAGGCGTGGCGTAGCTGGACGCATCAGAAAAGCCGATGGTGGGACTGTTCGTCACATAAGCACTGCACAGCCCTCCAGGAGTGCCGGAGGCGGCCGGAAACAGCAGCTTGGTGCCGTCTTCCACGGTCTGCACACCTTGAACCGAACCGGTAAAGAGGCCGTGAATGGTCAGGGTGTTGCCGGACAGATTGGTCAATCCGGTGATCGGAGTTCCGGTCATGACCCAGGACGCCGTGCCGGAACTAAAACCCGAATCCGCACCGCCGTGCGCCGCGTCACCGTAATAAATGGTGGGTGCGGGGCTGAAAAGCTTTTGGGAGGCGGCATAGACACTGGTACGGAAGGCTGTGGCCCCCGTGATATACACATCCGTGTTGGCAGCCACGAGTGACGAGGCGCCGACCAGACCAAGCGCCAGAGTGAGGAGTAGCGTTTTTTTCATATTATTTGGTTTCTTGTTGGTTGATATTGTCCGTTAAAATTTTTGGTTTTAGGTTGATGGGTTACTGGGCGGTGATGATGTAGAATTTTTGGTCGTCCGAGGTGGTATCCGTGATAACATGGGTGGCCGTGTCTCCGCTGCTGAGGGTGGTAATGGCCGGCCAGTTCGTCGCGGCTAAACCGGAAACCACTCGGTTGGTGCCCCGGAGGGTGTACGTGCCGTAGAGCCCAGTCTTGTAATTGATGGTGGTGGTGGTGCCGGACCGGGTGATGGACTTGACGACTGGTGTCGTGGTGGGATATGCCACGTAGGTCATGGTACCGCTGGGGCTGAGTTCAAAATAACCCAACCATTTTCCATTCGCGGTGCCGTAGGTGGGAATCATCATGTAAAAATCCGAACGCGCCACCTGGCCGGAAGAACTGAAGTTGCCCGGCGTGGTCATTTCCGGATTACCCGCAAACGTGCCGTTAAAATTGCCGCCGTAGGGGCCGGCGATGGCCCAGTGATAACTGGCGCTGCCCGGATTCTGGTAATTGGGATTGCCCTGACTGTTGTCTTCTTCGAGCACCGCGGTGGACGTGCTGTCGGGAAACACGGCTTTGGTGAATTGCTCCTGCGCGCCGACCGGAACCAACTGCAGGCGCTGAACGGTGCCGTACTGGGCGGGATCGCTCTTGGCCGGCCAGGGGGTGGTCTGGACATTCACGGAAGTCCGGGGACGCGTTACAAACAGGGTGTCGTCGCTCGACCAGGTGAAAGCCGACCAGCTGGCGCCATCAATGCCCACGTCATTGACCTGGCTCCCGGAGTATTGGCCGATGGGAATCGAATGATTGGCGGAAACAAAATTGGTGAGCGTGGAAATCGGGCCCGCATCCACCACCAAGTCAATGGACCCGTTGCGGAAGCAAACCAGGACATCCCCCACGGCATAATTGGTTATGGTGCCGGCCGGGAGTTCACCGGCGGCAATGCTTGCGAGCAGTGCGAACAATCCTATTTTTTTGGTAATCATATTTTTTTCAGATATTTAAATTTTTCACCTATTCGAGGCACCCATGCTAGAACAGCCCAGATGTTTTAACTTCCACTAACCGGCCAGGGACATACAGTTTGCTGACGGGCACGGCTCCAGACAAAAAGCGGCAACCGCCTTGTGCTTACGAGGCCGGCACCGCTGGCTGCCGCCGGAGCGTGTTGGGATCGGGAGGGTGTAACCAAAACGTGACTTGGGCCGCTGCGACTGAGAACGGGCACCTAACAGAAATTGCCAAAAGATTTTTGTCGGCCGAGGGACGGCGCGCGCCGCTCCAGGCGGACTAGTCTCCCCGCGCTGAAATTTCCAGCATCCGCTCGATCGGCAGCCGGGCCCGGCGCAGGATATCCTCCGGCAACTCGATGCGCGGGGCGAGTTTTGCCATGCAGTCCCGCACTTTTTCGAGCGTGTTCAGCTTCATGTACTTGCACTCGCTGCACCGGCAATTGTCCGTTGGCATCCGCATCACGTCGAACACCGGCGCGCACAGAAATTCCTTGCCCGGACATTCCTTCTGCATCCGGTGGATGATGCCGGATTCGGTCACAATGATGAATCGATTGGCAGGACTGGATTTGCAGTAGGAAATCATCTTCTCCGTCGAGCAGACCGCGTCCGCCAGGTCGCGGACTTCGCGCAGACTTTCCGGATGCACGACGACTTTGGCGTCGGGGAACTGCCCGCGCAGTTTCAGGATCTGGTCGCGCTTGAACTCGACATGCGCGTAACAGTCGCCGCGCCAGAGCGTCATCGGCCGGCCGGTCTGTTCCATCACCCACGCGCCCAGGTTTTCGTCCGGCACAAACAGCAGGTCGTTGTCTTGGGGCGCGGCGCGGACGATTTTTTCCGCATTGCCGCTGGTGACTATCACGTCGCTCAGCGCCTTGACGGCGGCGCTGCAATTGATGTAGGCGATGGTCCAAAAATTCGGGTTTGTTTTTTGCAGTTCAGCCAGCTTGTCGGCCGGACAGCTTTCCTCGAGCGAGCAGCCGGCGTCCTTGTCCGGCAGCACGACGATTTTGTTCGGATTCAAAATCTTCGCCGTCTCGGCCATGAAATGGACGCCGCAGAAGACAATCACGTCGGCGCTCGTCTTGGCGGCCTGCTGGGAAAGACCGAGGGAATCACCCACAAAATCCGCGACGTCCTGGATTTCCGGCACCTGATAATTATGGGCGAGGATGACGGCGTTGAGCTGCTTTTTGAGGGCAAAGATCTCCTTTGCCAACGGTTCAAACCGCTTTTTCGCCATCGCCTCGCGCGGATGAATGTCCGCCACATCAGTCATGGGCAGAAGTTACCGCCGGCGGCGGGTGGCGTCAATGAAGGCCCGCCCGTCGATTCACTGCCCAACAGCACGGTAAAACTGCTGCGTTGCATTCATATTCGTGTCCGTGAATTGCCAGTCGCCGGTGGCGTCGGTGGGCAGGGTAATCACTGTTCTCCAGATGACCGGTGGCGTCAGGTTGGTGGCAGATTGCAGGCGGTAGGAATAATTCGGGGTGCCGGTGAGGTGCAATTGCAGGCCGATACCGACATATTGAGCAGTGAAATTCTGTGGCGGCACAAACACCGCTAACCTCACTATGGCGCTTGTTACACTGCCGTAGTTATTCGTTACCACCACAAAGTAATTCGTCGCGCTGGCATTTGAGACGGCCGCCAAGGTCAGGGTGGCGTTCGTCTGATCCAACAAAGGCTGATCGACTCTGGGCGACGGATTGTCGATCTGGATTGTTGGTGTTTGAGAATAGACACCGTGGCTGGTTAAGTTGATCGATGTCACGGTGCCGTTCCCGATGACGGCGGCGCCGTTGGCAGGGCTGATGCTGTTACCGATGAAATGGACCTGAGGCACAAAACTGTAACCTGAGCCGCCATCGGTGATGAGAACGAACTGGACTTGCAGGCCGCTCATGATGGGCATGGCCGTAGCCGTGCGACCTGAACTCGTGAACCATTGGTAAACGAACGGTGACGGGCCGGAGACCGTCACGTTAAAGCCAGCCATTCCGCAATTTGTCACGGAGACGTTGGTCGGTTGTGAGGTAATGAACGGCGGGATGGGCGGGTAACCGAACCGGAAGGCGGCGCCCATCCAGTTGTTGCCGCCGTTGTAGGTTGTCCCATAGAAACTCCCATCATCGGCCAGAGCCAACGCGCCGATAGGATTATAACCGGTGGTTCCCGCAAACGAGAACAGCGTGGTCAATGTCCCATTGGTCGTCACTCGGTAGATGCTGCCGCCACTGCTGTTGCCGCCATTATAGGTCGTTCCATAAAAGTTGCCGTCATTGCCGGCAATCAGGTCGGCCTTCGGATTGGAGCCGTTCGACCCGTTAAAAACTACCAGAGTGGTGAGGGTGCCGTTGGTAGTCAGCCGAAACACCGTGCCGACTCCGCCGCCGCCACTCAGCCCGCCGCTATATGCGGTGCCGTAGAAATTGCCGTCAATTCCCAATGTCAGGCCGGTCGCCGGGTTGGCGCCATTTGTTCCTGTAAACGAGAGCACAGTGGTCAAGGCGCCGTTCGCGGTTACCTGAAAGACGGTTCCCCGGTTGGAGCTGCCACCATAATAGGTTGTCCCGTAAAAATTACCGTCGTTGCCCAACGTCAGGCCAGCTGCCGGATTCGCGCCGTTGGCGCCGGTAAACGAGACCAGTGAAGTCAACGTCCCGTCGGTCGCCATCCGGAAGATTGTGCCCAGGCTGTTAGAGCCGCCGTTATAAGTCGTTCCGTAGAGATTGCCATCATTGCCGGCGACCAACGCAGCTTGCGGATTGGCCCCATTGCCGTTGGTGAATGAAACCAGGGTCGTCAACTGGCCGTTCGTGGCCAGTCGGAAGATTGTACCATAACCTTTGCTGCCACCCGCGTACGTTGTCCCGTAAAAGCTGCCATCATTGCCGAGTGTCAGGCTGGCCGCCGGGTTGGCGCCATTTGTGCCCGTAAACGAAATCACCGGAGCAAAAGTGTCGATGGTGGTAATCCGGAAGATCGTTCCTTGATCGGCATCACCGCCATTGTAAGTAGTCCCGTAAAAACCGCCATCCGCACCCCGGGCCAGCGCTGCTGCCGGGTTGCGGCCTTTTCCGCCGGTAAACGAAGCGAGAGTAGTCAGGATGCCGTTGGTCGTCATTCGAAACACAGTGCCGCGGCCGCCGCTGCCGCCTGCCGAAGTGGTCCCGTAAAAATTGCCGTCGCTGCCCAGCGTCAATCCGCTCAGCGGATTGGCGCCATTGGTGCCGGCAAACGAAACCAGCGTGGTCAGGGTGCCGTTGGTGGTTAATTGGAAGATTGTTCCTTGGCCGTTGTCGCCATTGGTCGAAGTCGTGCCGTAGAGATTGCCATCAGTGCCCCAAGCCAAGCTGGCCTGCGGGCTCGCGCCATTAGTGCCGGCAAACGAAACCAGGGTGGCGAATTCCCCGTTTGTCGTGACTTGAAAGACCGTTCCCTTCCCATTGCTGCCACCGCCGGAGGTTGTGCCGTAAAAATTACCGTCCTGACCTTGGATTAGGCTGCCCAGTGGGTTGGCGCCGTTGCTGCGGGTGAAGGTCACCAGCGTCGTCAGCACGCCATTCGTAGTCAGTTTGAAGACTGCTCCGTAACCACCGCCGCCGGTATTCCCGCCTTCGTAGGTGACTCCGTAGAAATTGCCGTCATTCCCCAAGGTGAGACCGGTATACGGTGAATAACCGCTGCTATTATAGCGGAACGACGCGAGCGTTGTCAGAGTACCATTGGTCGTCACGCGAAATGCAGTTCCCACTCCGCCTTGGTAAACCCCGCCATAAGCAGTCACACCGTAGAAATTGCCGTCCGGACCGGGAACCAGCGTGCCCTCCGGCTGGGAACCGTTACCGCCGCCGAACGGGAACCAGGCGGTCACGGTGCCGTTGGTCGTTACCTGAAAGAAATCCCCCGCGACACCGCCGCCGCAGGTACCGTAGAAATTGCCGTCGTTGCCCAGCGCCAGTCCTCCGCAGGGGTAGGCGCCATTCCCGCCATTGAAGTTGGCCAGCGTGCTTAGAACACCATTGGTGGTTACTTTGAATATAGTGCCAACACCGGCCAGGCCGCCGGAATAAGTAGTGCCGTAGAAACTGCCGTCCGGTCCTTGTATAAGATTGTTGCGAGGCGAGGATCCGCCCGGTTGATCGAAAGATGTCACAACCGTCAATTGCATCGATTGGGCGTGGACCATCAAAACCGTGCCCAGCACAATGGTAATTCTAATGAACGCTTTCATTGAAGGAGGCGCCTCTTTGAAAAATGGAGTTTGAGTTTAAGCCGATTCGCATTTCTAACGACACACTGATAGATCCAGGCGGTCACCCAAATCTGGTCGCCGCCGGCGGACGCATCGATAGCGTCCTGGATGTTTGTCGCTGCCGTGTTCCAACCGGAGTAGGGGAACGTGGGGTTGATGCAGTTGACGTTCACGTAAAATGTGGTGGCCGATGTGGGAAAGGCAAATGCTGCTATGCCGACGGCAAAATAACTGGTCAAACGCATTTTCATCTGCCCAATCCAAGGGTGGAGTTCTATCTTAACTCTAATTTTTGAGTCGGTCAATAATTAGATCCCGTTCATCCGGATGCAAGATCCGCCACTGTCCCGGCGTCAGATTCCCCAGCCAGAAATTTCCGATGCGTACCCGGATGAGCCGGAGGGTCGGATGCCCGATGGCGGCGGTCATGCGCCGGACCTGCCGGTTCTTGCCCTCGATCAATTCCAGCCCGATCCAGCAATCCGGCACGCTTTTGCGGAAACGGATGGGTGGATTTCTGGTAGGGACGGTGCGCTGCGCCGTCCGGTCATCGCAGCGCGATGACCCTACCATCGGCTGCGGTTCCAAAATCCACGCGCGGCAGGGTAATGTTCTCCGGCCTTGAATCAGGACGCCCTTTTCGAGCTTCTTCAGACTTTCCGGTGTCGGGATGCGTTCCACCTGCGCCCAATACTCGCGTTCGTGCGCGTGGCGCGGATGCAGCAGCCGCTCGTTCCATTCCGGCTCGTCACTCAACAACAACAGGCCTTCGGAGTCTGCATCCAGCCGGCCGATGGCATAGACCCTTTTCGGAAAACCGAATTCGGCCAGGGTACGGGAGGATGAGCCGTCAGCCGTAAATTGGGAGATGACCCCAAACGGTTTATGGAAGGTGATCAGCATGGGATGCCCAGGGCGGACGGGAGTCGGTGACGGCGACCATTCCGGTTCTTCATCAGTTTTTGGGGCGCGTGGCGTGCTCCTGCAACCACGCGACATCCGGGTTGTTCGGAGAAGAAAAGGAATCCGCCACCAGGCCACCCGCCACCAGCGGCGGCATCGTGCGGCTGTCGCGCCAGCGGTGCAGCTCCGAATGACCGTCGGCAAAGGAGAAACCGCCGGCGAGGTGGTGATAGTACCCGGGCAAATCATAGAAGCCGTATTGATTCGGTTGGCTCGGCCAGCCCTGCATGTTCGGGGCAAAATTGCCGATATCGATGCTGTCCTCGCGCATGTCGAGAAACACGAACAGGTCGGTCGGTCCAGGATTGACCATCTCGCGCGTGTTCAGGTAAATCCGCCAGGCGCCACCGCCGCGGTTGAACGGTGCCGGGTCACCCGACAGGCCCAGATCGATGCCCTTAAATCCTCCGAGCCAAAAGTTCATGGACATGCTCCGGACGCGGGGTTTTTCCTGTCCGTTCACCACCACGAACGAATAATCCGCCGGGCATTTCCAGATGCTGGCCGAACGGCCGCAGTAGCTCCAGAGCGGGCTCTGCTCGATGTCCTGGGCCACATCCCAGTTCGAGCGGTTGTTGGGATCGAAATCCATCCAGCCGCTGACCCAGACTTCGGGATCGTGGGTCGTGTAAGGCCAATCGCCGCTGGCATAAAGGAGCTGGTCGTTATTATCGTCCGAATACATCCTCCAGGCCAGGCACAGCTGGCGATGATTGGTCATGCACTGCAGCCCTTGCGCCTTGAGCCTGGCCTTGGCCAGGGCCGGCAGCAACAGCGCGACCAGAATGGCGATGATGGCAATGACCACCAACAGTTCAATCAGGGTAAAACCGCCATTGCCTTTTCCGCCGCGTCGAATGCACTTGCGCAATCTCCCGAATGCTTGCTTCATGAAACGCAACTGGATCTGTCCGGGCGAAACCTAGCACCGGAGAAGGATCGGGACAAGCCATGAGCGGACACCCATGAGCGGACGTGCGAAAGCCCATTTTTGAAACCGAAGTCCAGGGCCGGAGAGGTTTTGGGTGTCGTGTTTCAGTTGCGCGAAATCATGGGATGGCTAAACTGCCCGCGTGATTCGCAATATCATCTTCGACTGGTCGGGGACCTTGGTGGACGACCTGCCCGCGGTGCTGAAGGCATCCAATTTTGTCCTGACCCAGGCCGGCCGGCCGGAGATGTCGCTGGACCAGTTTCGCGCCGAATTTTCCCTGCCCTTCACGAATTTCTACGATCGTCACACGCCGGACGTGCCGATGGCCCAGCTCGAGGACTGGTTTCACCGCAGCTTTAGGCAGGCGCAGGATTCCGTCTGCCCCTTGCCCCACGCCCGCGACTTTCTCGAATTTTGTCGCGCGCAGAAGCTCCGCACGTTTCTTTTGAGCACGGTGCACCGCGACCATTTCCAGGTGCAATGCCGGGTCACCGGCTTTGACGCTTATCTGGACAAGCCGTACACGGATGTGTGGGACAAGCGGAAGAAAATCCACGAGATCCTGGCCGAGAACCGGTTGCTCCCGGACGAAACCCTGTTCATCGGCGACATGCAGCACGACATCGAGACCGCCCGGCATGGCGGGATTCATTCGTGCGCCGTGCTGACCGGCTACAACACGCTGGAGCAACTGCGGGCAGCGCAACCGGACCTCATTGTCGAGCACCTCGGCGAACTGCGACGGCTTCTGGAGCAGAACGGCTTGAACCTGAAGCCGGCGGTGGAGGATTTTGAGTCCACGCATCCGCCGCTCGCCACCGTCGGCGCCCTGATTTTCAACGCGCCGGGCGAGGTTCTGATGATTCGCACGCACAAATGGTCGAACCTCTGGGGCATTCCCGGCGGCAAAATCAAATGGGGCGAGACTTCCGAAGCCGCCTTGCGCCGCGAAATCCGCGAGGAAACCGGCCTGGAGGTGAAGGACATTGAATTCGTGCTGGTGCAGGATTGCATCCATTCCCGGGAATTTTACCGGGAGGCGCATTTCGTTTTGTTGAACTACACCTGTCATTGCGCCGGGCGGCCGAATGTGGTATTGAATGACGAAGCGCGCGAGGCCCGGTGGGTGGCCTTGACCGAAGCGGGGCGGATGCCCCTCAACACGCCGACCCGCAGGTTGCTGGAAGCGGTGATGCAACCGGGGCGCGGTCAACGCCGGAAACCGGACCGGAAGCGGTAGCCGAATCAGAATCAGAACCGACGTACCATGTCATTTATCACGATTGTTGACCTGGAGGTCTTTTATCGCGTAGGCGTTACGGATGAGGAGCGTTCCCGTCCGCAACGCCTGCTGCTTACCGTTGACATCAAGTACGATTTTTCGTCGGCGGCCGTGAGCGGCCGGCTGGGGCGTTCGATCGATTATTCCGAAGTCACCAAACAGCTCTTTAAACTGGGCGAAAGCCGCAGTTGGCGGCTCATCGAATCCGTGGCGACCGACATTGCCAACAAGATCCTGTCCGAGTTCCGGCCCGAAAGCGTAACCGTGGAAGTGAAGAAGTTTTCCATACCCGAAGCGCGCTATGTTTCGGTCAGTCTCACCAAGCAGCGGCCGTTGCCCGATACCTTCAAGCGGCCATTATTCTGGTGGCAGCGCTGGTCCTGACCCGGGCCCGGCCGGCCTTCCCGCCCGGCCGGTGAGGAATTGCCCTTGCATCGTCCGAAGACTCCAACGGCCCGGGCGCACCCGGAGCATGATGGCGCCCGCTTCACGCGTGTAAACCACCGGTACGTTGCGGTTGCCCAGCCGGTCCTGCAAATCGCGGCTCGCGCGCCGCGTTGCCGGAAATTCCGAATCCGCCACCACGATGACCTGTGGCCGAACGGCATCGAGCAAGGCGTCGCACAGCGGTTCTCCGGCCTGGCTGAGCCCGGCAATGACCACGTCCGCGCCCGGATCATTTGTGTGGCTGAGCAAAACGCTTTGTCCCTTGCGCCCCAGATCGGACAGCAACAGAATTCGCGTGCCGTTCACCGTGCCCCGCAGCACCAGCGCCGCGTCGTCGGCTTGCGCAAACTCATCCGTCGCCCCCGGGTGCAAAACCTGCCAGCAGTCCGCCGTGTCACCCCGCTGTAAAATCTGATGCCGGCCGGGCGTCCGATCGCAGCCGGCAACGAATTCACGATAGGAGCCGGAGCGGAAGCGCGCCGGGCTGGTGTAAACTGCGTCGATGCCGAACCACTGGTCGAGCAACTCCGCGCCGCCGGCACTTTGCACGTCACCGTGCGTCAGCGCCAGCCGGGGAATCCGGTTCACTCCCTGGGCGCGCAAAAACGGCTTGAGGACGAAACTCACGGCGTTTGCATTGCCACAGTTCACCAGCCAGTCATTTTTCCGGCCCGCGGCATCCAGGTAAACGGCGTGCCCGCCGTTCAGCGGGAGGATGAACAATCTGGTTTCATCCCGCGTCGCCAGCCAGTGCCCGGCATAGGCGGCACCCAGCAGCAACAGCGCCGCGGTGCTCCAGCGCCGCCGGCCTGACGCGAACAGCCAGCCGCCGGCGATGCCGATGAACACCCCGTAGTAGAGCAGGATGGTCAGCCACGATGGCTCGGGCACATACCAATAGGCGCCGGGAAGCCGGCTGAAATATTCGCTCACCGCCGTCATCGCCGACATGAAAAACCAGGCGCTGTGATTGAACAACGCCGTCACCCAGGGCAGCCAGTCCCCGCACACCAGCGCGCCCAGGTTGCTCATCAGCGCCAGCGTCCCGAGCGGTACGGCGACGATATTGGCCGGGGTCGAAACCGGGCTGAACAGGTGGAAATATTTTGCCGACAGCGGGACCGAGCCGACCCAGGCGGCGAACGAGAGCGCGCAATAGCGGCCCAGCACCCGGAGCGGCGGGAGCGACCAGCGCCGCCAACGGGGCAGCAGTTCCGGCGGCAGCAACGGGTCGGGGTGCAGGACCCGGTCAATCAGCTTGTTCAGCGGCGGCAGGAGGAGCGCGATGACCAGCACGACGAAGAATGAGAGCTGAAAACTGGCTTCGAAAAGCTGGCGCGGTTCCCAAAGCAAAATGATGAAAGCGGCCGCGGCCAGGGAATTGAGGGTGTCACCCGGCCTTCGCAGCGCCCAGCCGCCCAACACGATGGTCATCATCACCGAGGCGCGGATGGCCGAGGACTCCCAGCCGGTCGCCGCCGTGTAAAACCAGATGGTGGGGATTGCCATCATGCCGCACCAGGCCCGTGAAACCTGCAGCCCGCGCAACAGTGCGACCAGCATGCCGGAAATCAGCGCAATGCGCAGGCCGTCGATGGCAAACAAATGCATCGTCCCGGCGCGAAGGAACGGCTCGCTGATGTCGCCGGTAAACGCCGTGCGCCAGCCCAGGGTCATCGCCCAGATCAGGCGCAAGGCCTGATCTTCCCCCGGCAGGCCAAGGGCGAGCGTGCGTTGCGACCAGTTCAAAAACCGGTCCGTTAACGGCGCCCGGGCCAATGGCCGGGGCCCCAGTTGCCAGTCGCTGGTGGAGCCGGTTTTGAGCTGGTAAAAAATCCCGCGCGTGGCCAGGTACTCGCGGTAATCAAAAAGCCCTTCCGCCTGCGGACCCGGCGGGCGGCCGATGACCCCGGAAATTTCCACCGGCTGACCGCCAAAATAATCGCTGACGAGCGTTCCCGGAGTCAAAACCAGCACGAGGCCCCCGGCGGTTTCCCAGCCGGCGTCGCGGCGCAGCTCCTCGACTTGGACCCGGGCCAGCGAACGCTCGATTGGTTGCTCATCCGTCCCGGAAATTTTCAAGTGCGGCGTTTCCAGCAGGGTTCCCCGGACAGTGGCGATGGCGCTACGGTCGCCGAGCATAGCGCGCAAGTCGTTCGGGGCAACAATGCCGACGCGCCCGGCCAGATTGATCCAGCCGGCCAGCGCCAGCAGTGGCCAGACCAGCCAGGGGCGGAGCTTTTCGAAGATGAGGGCGAGAACGAGAGTGAGGAAGGCCACGGCGAACAGCGCGCCGAGCGGCAGTTGAAACATTCCGGCGAGCAATACCCCAATGACGTAGCACGAAACGACAGCGACGAGCGGACGTTTCACAGGACGAGCTTACCAATGATTTCGCCAGCGGCCAATCCTCCAAAGGGCAGCCAAACCGGCCGCACCGCCGACCGTATCAATCAGCACATCGTGCACGGCGGCATCGCGGCTGGCCACGAACAATTGATGGAATTCATCGCTGGCGGCATAGAGCGCAACGCTCAACAGGACCAGCCGGGCTTCCGGCCAGCTCCAGGTCCGCCGCTCGTTTTTCACCGGCTTCCGCACCGCGCGCCACAGCAGCAGCGCCAATATGGCGTATTCAGTCAGGTGCGCGCCTTTGCGGACGACCAGGACGATGTCATCAATGGTGTCCGGCTGAAGTTGCGGAAACAGCCAATGCAACAGCGGAGCCAGGATGCGGGACGAGCGGACGAAGGAGCGGGTGTCGCTCGACGCCGTGAAAATCACCGCCATCCAGACCAGCACGGGCAGCCAGTATTTCAGCCAGACACGGAATTTGGGCACGGCGAATCAAAACCGGATTTCCTGCCCGGGGCAATGAGAAACGATTGGATTTGCAAAATTGCCGCGCATTTGGCACAGAAAGGCCCCGCATGAAAACGTCTTTGTTGCTTTGGTGGGGCTTGCTGCTGGCGGCCGCCGGAACGGCGGTGGCCGCCCCGGCCGGTCTGCTGGTGGACCTCCATTTTGCCGGGGGCCCCGCAATTGCCGCCGACACCAATGCCCTGGCCTTCAGCAACCTCTGGTGCACTGCGGAGGCGCAGGCGCTCCGCCACCAGACGCTGGACAAACTCGCCCGCGCGCCTTACGACCGGTTCAAACAGAAAATCGTTCCTGGTGCCGGCGATGAAGCTGAGTTGTTCCGGCCGTTGCTCGATGACGGATTAAACGCCGAATGGTTCTTCCAAATGCGCGAGGCCACCAATGGCGCGCCGCAATGCAGCCTTGCCATTCACCTGCCGGTGGGCCGCGCCCGATTGTGGGAAACCAACCTGGCAACCGCATTGGCGGCTTGGACGGGCCTCTCCGTGCAGCAAAACCCCAGCGGGTGGATATTGAAGAAGCATGTTCCCCCCAATCTTATCGGGTTCGTTCGCGCCGGCGATTGGGTCGTGCTCGGTTGCGGACAAGACGAGCTGTCTTTGAGCGGGGAGATGGTCAAGCGGATTCAGGCCGGACAGCGGCCGGCGCCGGTGGAAACCAATGCCTGGTTGACCGCGGATCTCGACTGGCCCCGCTTGTACACCTGGCTGCCGGCGTTCAAGGCTTTGGATTTGCCCGAGGTGCGGGTACGGCTGACAGGGCAGGACGGTAACTTGCGCTGGAATGGCAAGCTGATTTTTCCCCAACCATTGGCCCTGACGCTGGAGCCGTGGCGGATGCCGATGAAAACGATCAACATGCCGCTGGGCAGCTTCGCCGCCGTGCGCGGGATTGCCCCCTGGCTGCAAAAACAAGCCTGGTGGCAACCGTATGCCTCATCGCTTTTGCCCAACCAGCTGTTTATCTGGTCAGTGGATCAAATGGCGCTCCAGACTTTTGCGGCGGCGCCGGTAGCGAACGGGAAAAAAGTAATCGCGGAGCTCGGACAAAAGTTTTCCGCCCATACGAACCAGCTTAAGGGATTCGAGCTGCCGCTGACGACGGATGCGACCAACGACCAGATTTCCTGGCGGGGAATTCCGATGGTGGCGCCCAATTTGCAGTTGTTGCAGGAATCGAGCGGGGATTATCTGTTCGCCAGCGTATTCCCGAACGTGCCGCCGAATCGGCCGCTACCGCCGGATTTGCTGGACCAACTGGCCTCAAGCAACCTGGTCTATTACCATTGGGAAGTCACCAGCGAACGCCTGAAACAACTTCCACAGTTGACCCAACTGGTGCTCATGCTCACTCGGCACCGGCAACTCGACGTCAAATCTCCAGCCGGCAAATGGCTCAACCAGATCGGCCCATCGCTGGGGAACACGGTGACCGAAATCAAACAGACCGCCCCGAATGAATTGACCCTGCACCGCAAGGCGCCCGCTGGATTCACGGCGCTCGAACTCATCGCCCTGGCCAGCTGGCTCGAGGCAACCAATTTCCCGGGATGTAACCTCGACCTGCCACCGCCGTTCCGGCGCCGGCGTCCGCCAACACAACCCACTAACGCCCCGCCCGCCCAAGTCCCGGTGGCGTCACCGGCCGCACCCCGGTCGGCACCCTGACATGCTCAAACTCGGCGTCAACATTGACCACGTCGCCACTCTCCGCGAAGCGCGGTACCGCGGACGCGGCTTTGGCGAGCCGGATCCGGTTGCGGCGGCGCGCACTTGCGAGGCGGCCGGCGCCCACGGCATCACCGCCCACCTGCGCGAAGACCGCCGGCACATGCAGGACCGCGATATCTGGAAACTGCGCGAAACCGTCCGGACGCGCCTGAACCTCGAAATGGCCGTGGTGCCGGAAATCATCGCCATCGCCCTGAAATTGAAGCCGGACATCGTCTGCATCGTGCCCGAGCGCCGGTTGGAAGTGACCACGGAGGGCGGCCTCGATGTGGTGGCGAGCGAAAAGGCCGTCGCCGACACTCGCAAAAGAATGAACGACGCTGGCATCGAGGTCAGCCTGTTTATCGCGCCGGACGAAAAGCAGATTGAAGCCGCCGCGCGCACCGGCAGCCAGTTTGTCGAATTGCACACCGGCCGGTTTGCAGAAGAATTTCATACAAGGTGGGGCGAGCGTCTCTCGAGCCCTGATTCAAAAAAATCACCCAAACGTTTGGGCTCGACGGAGTCTCGCCCCACCAATTTTACAGAACTCGACCGGCTAATTTCCGGCGCCCAACAGGCGCACGCCCTCGGCTTGCAGGTGAACGCCGGGCACGGACTGAACTACCAGAACCTGCCGGTGCTTTTCCAGGTGCCGCATCTGGTGGAATTGAACATCGGCCACAGCATCGTCAGCCGCGCCGTGTCGGTCGGCCTGGCCAAAGCCGTCAAGGAAATGCTGGAGCTGATGAAAAACTATCGCGGGTGAAATCAAGGGACTGGATACTCTTCAATCAAGTGTCCATTCGCATCCGTCCGCCAGGCTTTTTGCAGCTTCCAGGGACTATCTTCAGATGCCCGGATGACCTGAAAATGATATACGGATGAATCCCCTGTTTTCCGACCGGTAAAGCAGCCGGTGCGGGTAGAACTGCAGGAGAAAAATACACTCTTGGCCACTGATTTGTCGTCTTTTGACCAGCCGGGCAGGTGGCCGCTTTCCTTCAAACTGCGCAGCAGGGGCAAGGCGGATTTGGCCACGGCTTTCACTTCTTTGACATCCATGCGCAGCGGCCCAATGCTCGTGCGTTTGAGATACATTGTTCGCTTTGGAAAATTCAACGTGACAAGATGCCTTGACAGGAAGAGGAGTCCGATGCCGTTATGCTCCGGTTCGCCCGTCTCCCACGGCTTGCCCCGCTCCAACCACACGTCAGGATAAATCTCTCCGCCGAGCCGTGCCTCGGGATAATGAACCTGGCCGGCCACCAGTGGCAGCGCCTGATTGGTCCATTGCTGGAACAGCGCCGGGGTCAACCAACCGTCGCCAAGGCAACCGAGATCTATCGCGGTGAGCGAACCGGAACCTTGGTTGCCGACCAGGTTGTTGCTGATGTAAATTCTTTCGTTGGGAGGACCGGTCAGGGCAAACGGTTGCCCCAACCCTTTTGCGGGCGCGTCCGGGTCGATGAAGCGTATTCTATGGGAGGCGAAATCCAGTTGGATACAATACTGTTGCAGCACATCCCAGCCAAGGATGCCCATCGCCGGTCTGCCCAAAAGGGTTGACAACCACTTGAAATCACAGGTGCTGACGTTGGTGCCGGTGTGCCGTAGCGGGGCGCCGCCCAGATAGAGATTGGTTGCCTGATAGATGCCCACTTCATGGGTGACGCCCATCGCCGAGGTTGACTCTGTGTCGTAACGTTTTCCCAGTTTCGGCTCCAACGATTGGTCGAGCGTGGTGATAAAACATCCGGTGTCCACTTCGCATGGCAACTCCTGGCCGTCTTCCAACTGGAGGGTAACGAATATTAGCTGTGAGCGGCCCGCATCCTTGTTCATTGCCACGGTGGCCGGAAGCTGCGAGTGAATCGAATTTTCCGTCGCGCAAGAGCACAAAAGCCACAAGCAAATGCAGATCGCCGCTGGATAAATGCTTTTCATGAATGGCTTTTGAGGCTAAAGCGCGTTTGATTTTTGTCCAGCTGAGTTTGCTTGCGCGTCACTCGCAAATCGTAAATCGTAAATCACATGATTCTGGGCATTGGCATCGACATCATCGAAGTCGCGCGGGTGCGGGCCTCGCACGAGCGGTTCGGCGCGCGGTTTCTCAACCGCATCCTGCTCGAAGACGAGATCGCTTACTGCCTTGGGCACAAGGATCCCGCGCCGTTCCTCGCGGCGCGATTCGCGGCCAAGGAGGCCATCTCCAAAGCCTTCGGGACCGGCATCGGCGCCCAACTCGGCTGGCAGGACATGGAAATCCGCAAAAAGAATTCCGGCGAACCGTTCGTGGTGCTGCACGGCAAGGGGGATCAACTGTTCCGCTCCCGGCGCGCAAAGCGATTGCTCATCAGCCTCAGCCACACGGTGAATTACGCGGCCGCCACGGCGATTCTGGAACGGTAGTCCAAAGCCCCAGCAGCAAAGTCGAATGGACGGCTTGAGGTTGCGGGTCTTCGACTTTGGACTTTGGACATTGGACATTGGACATTGGACGATTTAGAATGCGCGCGTGGAAACGGCCGTGGCAGCGATCCTGATCTTCGCCGGCGCCAGTTTCTTTTTTGCGCTGGCGGAAACGGCGCTGTTCTCCCTGAGCCAATGGCAGGTGCGCCAGCTCACCCAGCGGCGCCCCGGCGCGGGAAAAGTCGTCGCCCAATTGCTCGAGCGCCCCCAGGATTTGCTGGCCACGCTGGCATTGGGCCACACCTTCGCCAATGCCGCCATGCTGACGGTGGCGTTGCAGATGGTGTTTGCCGCGCATTGGACGCTCGCCTTGACCATTCTCGCCCTGCTGGTGCTGACGCTCATCGGCTGCGAAGTGTTGCCCAAGACGCTGGCGGTGCGGCAGCCGGAACGCTGGGCGGTGCACGTGGCCTGGCCGCTGCTGGGCTTCGAGAAAATTACCAAGCCGCTGCATCGCCTCGCCCAACTGCTCGATACGACCGTTTTAAAGATCTTTGTGCCCCATACCGCGCCCCCGGCAGGACCGGGAACCTTGACGGACGCCGAATACCAGGAATTGCTCGACCTGGCCTACCACCAGGGCGCGCTGGCGGAATCCGAAAAGGAAATCATCCTGCAAATCATCAGTCTTGACCAACGCATGGCGCGCGACGTGATGCGCCCGCGCGCCGGTATGGCCTGCATTTCGGACGATGCGACCGTGGATGAAATGATCAGGGCGGCGAAGAGATTCAAACACCGCCGGTTGCCGATTTACGATGAAACGCCCGACACCATCGTGGGCATCCTCAACACCCGCGCGCTGTTGTTGGACCCGAAGATTGACCTGGCCGACGCGATTGAATTCCCCTCGTTCGTCCCGGAGACGATGAACCTGCTGCATCTCTTCAAAAGCCTGCAGAAGCAGCAGCGCGGCCTGGCGATTGTGCTGGACGAGTTCGGCGGCACGGCGGGTCTGGTGACCATGGAAGACATCCTCGGCCAGCTTGTCGGCACCATCCGCGCCGCGGCGCCCGCGGAAGGCCTGGTGATGGAGAAAATCGCGCCGGACCGCTGGCGGGTGAACGGCACCATGCGGATCGAGGATTTTCGCCGGGAATTCCCCGCGCTCGGCGAGGTGGAGGAAGTGGAAACCATGGGCGGCTTGCTCGCCCATCTGCTCGGCGTCGTGCCGATCGCGGGTGAGTCGGCCAACTTCCGCGGTCTGCACCTCACCGCCGAGGCTGCCGACGAACGGCGGGTGCGACAGTTGATCGTGCAGCGGGTGACCAAATGAATCCCAACCTCCTCAACTGGCTCATCTTGGCGGCCTGCCTGGGACCGTCGTTCCTGCTGTCCGGCATGGAGGCGGGTGTGTTCGCGTTGAACCGGCTGCGGGTGCGCCGGCTAGCGCGGGGAGGCAGCCCCTCGGCCAAATTGCTCCATGGCTTCCTCGAAAACCCAGAGCGGTTCTTGTGGACGATCGTGATTGGCAATACCCTTGCAAATTTCCTCATTCTTGGTTTGCTGGTGGTTCAATTGCAGGAGTGGCTTCTGGTACATCCTGTTTGGGCCATCCTGGTTTTCGCCATCGTTGTTTTTCTGTTCTATACTTTTTTCGATCTTCTACCCAAGATGGTCTTCCGCGCCTGGCCCAATCAGTTGTGCCTTTCGACTGCGATTCTGTTCCGGCCTATCCATGCTGCCTTGGCCCTGCTGGTGCCGACGATCGAAGACGTATCCCGCTTGATGCTGCGCTGGACGGGCGGGCGGGCGCAGACCGGCCGCTTGTTCGGTAATCGCGAAGAGATGCTCGCCGTCATGCAGGAATCCGCGCAGGCGCTGACCACGGACGAACGCGCGATGGTCAACCGGGTGCTGGGCTTGCAGAATCTCACCGTCCGTCAGGTCGCCACGCCCCTGACGCAAACGATTACCATCCAGTCCGACCTGCCCCTGGCCGGGGCGCTCGCCCTGGCGCGAGAACGCAACCTGTCGCGCCTGCCGGTCTGGGAAATGCGCAACGGCCGCCCGTGCATCGCCGGCTTGCTCGCGCTCGGTCCGCTGCTCTTTCGCAGCGATTTGGACCCGCAAAAGCCCGCCGCCACGCACATGCGACCGGCGTTGTTTCTGGGGGAGGACACGCGCCTGGAAGTCGCGCTCCGCCGGATGCAGCGCGCCGGCGAACGACTGGCTATCGTGCTGGCGCCCGACGGACGCGAAACCGGCGTCGTGAGCCTGGAAGACATTCTGAAACCGATGTTCGGCGAGGTGAAATTGTGAGCTGGTCCGGCGCGATGCATGACGCGATGAACCTGCTGGCTGTGGCGGCGCTCGTGCTGCTGAACGCCTTTTTTGTCGCCGCCGAGCTGGCCTTCGTGCGCATCCGGGACACCCAACTGGACGCGCTGGCGGGCCGGGGCAATCGCCGGGCAAAAATGGCGCGCCATATCAGTGCGCATATCGATGCTTACATCAGCGCCACCCAGTTCGGCATCACCCTCGTGAGCCTCGGGCTGGGCGTGGTGATCGAACCGGTCTTCCGGGATTTGCTCGACCCGCTGTTCCGGATGCTGGAAATCAGTTCCGAACACACCCGGCGGGTCCTCGCCATTGGCGTCGGCTTTTTTGTCAACTGTTACCTGCTGATCGTGGCCGGTGAATTGGTGCCCAAGGCGATCGCCATCCGGCGTACTCTGCCAACAGCCCTGTGGGTGGCTGGCCCGTTGGACTGGTTCTATCGCCTGTCTTACCCGTTCATCTGGCTCCTGCACCGTTCCTCCCAATTCATCGTGCGGCGGCTGGGATTTTCGGGTGACGAACTCAGCACCGGCCACTCGGAGGAGGAACTGCGCCTCATGTTCACGTCGGGCCAGGGCACGCCGGGCGGACGCAATATCATCCTCAATGCGCTCGACCTGCGCCATCGCATCGCCCGTGAAGTCATGCGCCCGCGCCAGGAAATCGCCGCTTTCGACACGGACGCGCCGTTGGCCGAATGCCTGGCCCTGGCCGAAAAAACCCGCTATTCGCGCTTTCCCCTGTGCGCGGGAGGCGACCCGGACCAGACCCGCGGTATCGTGCATATCAAGGATCTGTATGCCCTGCGCGACAAGGCGCAGACGGCGTCGGAATTGCTGGCCGTCGCCCGCCCGCTGATCTACGTGCCGGAAACGGCGCGCCTCGAGAAATTGCTTCAGTTGTTCCTCGAACGAAAGTTGCATCTGGCCATCGTCGTGGATGAATACGGCGGAACCGTCGGCCTCGTTTCTCTGGAGAACGTTCTGGAATCGCTCGTCGGCCAGATCCAGGACGAGTTCGACCAGGAAAAATCCGAATTGACGGTCGTGGCCGAAAACGTGTGGGAAGCCGCCGGAACGCTGCCGTTGCATGAACTGGAAAAGATCATCGGGGATGTGAAGCACGGTGAATCGGCCACGGCCAGCGGGTGGATGACGCAAAAGCTCGGCGGGTTCCCGAAGGCCGGCGATGTGCTGACGGTGGGCAACTGCCAGTTGCGCGTTGAGGAGATGGACGGCCCGCGGGTGGCGCGGCTGAAAATCACTCGCCGCCCGCCGGCAATAGCACCGCAGTCTCCGTGAAAAAATGGATTGCCAGTGTGTGGATTCAATTTGCGATTTACGATGCCCGATTCACGCAAAACCCTTTATCAAGAACCGATTCGTAAATCGTTCTGCGTAAATCGAAAATGAGGAATCACCATCGTGCGCCGCGGATGGCGAAGGCGGCGACCACAACGGCCACGGTTCCATCCAGGACTACCGCCGGCCAGATTCCATGTTGGGCACAAGCCGTACCGAACCACAGCACGGCGCCCAGCCACACGGCCAGCGGATGATAATCCGGGGAAATCCGAGTCGGATTCTTGTTGATGAGTGCCGGCGTGACAAAGGCCAGAATCAGCAGCGCCACAGCTCCCCAACTCAGGAAATTCACCAGCGGGGCCCCCTGCCAGCTCACCGGAAATTTGGTCGGCAACCAGAGCCAGTAATGCTTGACCCGGGTGGCGAACGGATCGAGGGCGAAGCCGAAACTGCCCGTCAGCAGAGCCGTCAGACCAATGAGCCATAACCCGTAACTGCGGGTTTTCCGCCACGGCCGGAGAATCAGCCGCGCCACGCCGCGGGAATTCAAAATGACCACCACCCAGATCAACGGTATCGGCCATGGCAGCGTCTTGAACAGGCGCGATCCGGCTTCCCCGCCGAACAGGAAGGGGCCGAACGGTATGCCTGTGGCCGCCCCGAGCGCCTGGGCCGCACCGCCCAGCAGCGAAATAATGCCGGCGGCAAGCAAGACATTTTGGAGCGGGAGTTGCCGGGTGAGGGCGGTGACCGTGCCGATGGTCGCCAGCAGCAGCAGCAGCGCCTCGAGCCAACCAGGCTTGCCGGGCAAGTTGAAAGTCAGGCAGTTCGCCGCCAGCATCCAGGCCCACGCGGCGGCCAGCAGCACCGAGACCGCCCGGTGCAGCCACACCTTCGCTTTCGCGTCCCGGGCGGCGGCCGGCTTGTTTCCGGTTGGCGTGAACGGTCGCATGCGGCAAACAGCGTATGCATTTGTCGTCGCCCGCCCAGTTAAATCTGGATTGATTTGATTCGGCCGGCTGAACCGCCACCAAATTACCTTGTCCCGCGGCAACAAACTTGCTTTGCTCTCCGGCCAGAGCATTCATGCCATGATCCTGGACGACGCCAAAAATTTAATCCGCACCTGTGCCAGCCAGATGAACTCGCGCTACGGGCGGATGGTGTTTGACGAGTGGGCGGTCGTGTCGCTCGCCGAAAACAAGGCGCGGGTGCTGTTGTATTTTGGCCCGCGTAACGACGATTTCTTGAAGAATTTCGTGAAGGACTTGGGCGCCCTGCGGACCGAGTTGTTGGGCGACCGCTACGGCGTGGGCGATTTTGAGTTTGCCCGGCACGGTGCCGGTACCGGGTTCGAGTCTTTCATGGTCATGGGGCCGGGCGCCTATCTCATCTGCAACAACACCCGGGAATCCATGGAGACCATCACCAAAAACCCGCGCTGGCTGAGCGCCCAGGTGCCGTTCGCCGAGTTGAGCGACAAGGTGCGGGAAGACCCGCTGATGGTATCCAGCGACACCCAGTTTTTCCGAAAACCCGAATGACCGCGTGCCGGGTCGCCGGTTACCCCCTGCCTGCTGCATAATTCGTTGGTTTGGTCTGCGACAATTTGATGAACGATCGTTTACCAGATTGTCGCCAGTTTAACCAGCCTATCAACGGGGTGTTCCGGCGTTGTTTCAACCCAGCAAACCCCGATAGAGAAAAAATCCATAGGCGGCCACCAGCAGCCCACCCATCAGGCGCGGCAGTTTGCCGAGCAAAGCAACGCAAACAAAGTGCACCAGGGTCGTGCCGAGGAGGAGCAGCATCCCCATGTGGAAAAAGGGCGGCACTTCCAGCGTGTGGTACAGCGCATAGATGCCAAGGCACAGTGGGATGGAGACGTGCGAGTCCCCCACCTGCGAGGCATAGACCGTTTCCGGCTGTCCGCGCCAGGCGTAGTACAGAGCCAGCACGGCGTTCGGCAGCACCATGACCCAGCCGCTGAGCCAGCCCAGGTATCGGGCACTGATGAATCCGGTGTGGATGTTCGAAATCCAATTCACCAGCCAGTCGATGCTGATGAAAATGCCGTAGGCACCGACCGCCAGGATGGCCAGGTCGAACGGCAACGTCCAGCCCAGCGACCGGCCCTGGCGGACGTTGGTCTTGAGCACGTCAATGACATGGAAACATTGCCAGAATAGGAATAATCCCACGAGCACCAGGCCGTCATTGAAGTTCAATTCGCCTTTTCGACCGAGCGCCCAGACCGCGCCGGTGAAAAACAGAACGGCCAGCAGGGTAAGCAACAGCGAAAGGCGGTTGAGTTCGTGGGCCTTGCTGCCGGGCTTGCCGTTTTTCTTCTGGGCCGGCAACACGCTCATCCGCCAGAAGACCGCCGGCAAGCCCAACACCAGCGTCATGTTAGTGACGTTGTTGACCAGCGAGTTGGTCATCACGTCCGCGCCCGGGCCGCCTTTGTGGCCGAGTATGAACGCAAAGAGAATGTTACCCAGGCCGGAGCAATACGGCATGACCAGCGTGCCGAGGATGGTGCCTTCGAACCCGCTTTTGCTCATCGCCTCGAGCCGCCAGAGCATCAGGAAGGACGCCACAAGGAACAGCGCCAGAAAAAGCCAGGGCGCGTACGCACCTTTGGCCTCAATCCAGTGAACGAAGGGGTTAAACACGGTGACGGAGTGTAACGGAAGCAATTTCCGTGCGCGATATTAAAGCGGGAAAGCGTGTATTTAGCCACAGTTGAACGCGGATGAAACACGGATTTGAACCGCCAAGGTGCGGAGACGCCGAGGAGAAAAACCCAACGGGATTTTATCATCCAGCCCGGCGTTGGACGACGGAGTCGGCCTACGCCGGGTGAACGAATGGAAATGGACACAACCCTGAAAGGGTTAAATCCATTTAAACAGACGATGATACAACCCCGTTGGGGTTGGTGATTTGTTTTGACCAGGACCTAGGGTAGCGCGTGCCGCGCAACCCTGGGCTGATGGATGGAATCCCGTTGGGATTCTAAAACAGTGGAAGGCCACCGCAGTCCAAAGCAGGTGTTTACCGATGACTTACGAATGGAGCGAAGCACTCATGGACTGCGCCGGCAGAGCGCCAGCGACGACGGCGCTTTTAAACGGTGTACGAGATTCGAAAGGCCAACCCATTTTCAAAAAGCGGTGTCGCGCTTCGCTTGCCACCGCAGTCCAAAATAGTCACTCTACATTTCATGCTCGCCGATAGGATTCCATGGCCACATGCGCCGGAACATCGTCTCAGCGTTCGTGGAACTTACTTCGTTACCGCCAGCACTTATCTGCGGCGGCATCACTTCGCGGGCAAAGCACGCTTGGCTGTGTTGCATCGTGGGCTGCTCACGGTTGCTGCGGATTTCGGCTGGCAATTGGAAGCTTGGACGGTCTTCTCGAATCATTACCACTTTGTCGGCCACTCCCCGGTAGATCAGGACACGGCGAGGAACCTGTCCCGAATGCTCGGTCATTTGCACGAGAAGACGGCAAAATGGGTTAACCACCTCGACGGCATGCCGGCTCGCCAAGTTTGGCACAACTACCGGGAAACGAGGCTGACGTACGAAAAGTCATATCAGGCCCGACTCAACTACGTGCATCAGAACCCTGTGAAACATGGGTTGGTGCCGGTGGCTAGTCAATATCCGTGGTGCTCGGCTCGCTGGTTCGAGCGCACCGCCACACCAGCTCAAATTAAAACAATTTACCGATTCAAAACAGACCAGTTGAAGGTGCCGGATGATTTTGAAGTCTCGCCGGAATGGTGAACGCCGTCATGGACTGCGCCGGCAGAGCGCCAGCGGCGACAGCGCTTTTGGATGGTGTGGCGCGTTCGATTGCTCAACCTGGATTCCCAAAGCGGTGTCGCGCTTCGCTTGCTGCTGACCTGACCCCAATAGCTGGACACATCATAAGTAGAGTTCTGCCATTGGTTTGATGTTTGGTTCAGCAGTTCGGGACGGAGGGAGGGCGAAGCCCGACCGGAGTACCGAACTGC
The DNA here is from genome assembly GCA_035506715.1 of Candidatus Acidiferrum sp. GTDB lineage: Bacteria > Verrucomicrobiota > Verrucomicrobiia > Limisphaerales > UBA11358 > UBA11358. Next base: position 102,279 of record DATJOW010000204.1, read on the forward strand.
TGATGGCGCGGCCAGCAAACTCCGT
>DATJOW010000205.1:0-35775 GCA_035506715.1 Candidatus Acidiferrum sp.
TCGACAAGGATTGCACCAAGAACATTCTGGAAAAAGTCCCGTTCGCCGACCACAACGCCATGCTCGACCCGGAGTGCGCCGACATTACCGCGCGCATCATCGAATTGCTCGGCTACGAGGGCTGGGATCGCAACCACCACCAGATTCGCGAGGCTCTCGATTTTATCCGCGACCACCAGGAAGCCGACGGTTCATGGTATGGCCGCTGGGGCGTGAACTACATCTACGGCACCTGGCAGGTCCTCCGCGGGTTGCGCGCGATGAATCTGGACATGAACGCGCCGTGGCTGCTCAAGGCGCGCGGCTGGCTGGAAAGCGTCCAGCACGAGGACGGCGGCTGGGGCGAACGCTGCAACACCTACGACGACCCGGTTTTCAAAGGCCGGGGACCCAGCACCGCGTCGCAAACCGCCTGGGCGGTCATGGGGCTGTGCACCTTCGATGACCCTGAAAATCCCGCGCTGAAACGCGGCCTGGAATATTTGATCCGCACACAAAATCCGGACGGCTCATGGACCGAGCAGGAAACCACCGGCACCGGTTTCCCGAAGGTGTTTTACTTGAAGTACGACATCTACCGCAACGCGTGGCCGCTGCTGGCGTTCGCGACGTACCGCAAAATCCTCGAACGCGCCGAAGCCCGGCAAGCCGTGGACAATCCCAACGGCCAACCGGTTCCGGGCATGGAAACCGCGCCCGACGCCTTCCGGGCTAAAGTTTGAATCAAACGAAAGGATCGGGCTGCGAAAAACAGACCATTCGCAGCCCACTTAAATGTTAGGCATCATGGCGCTTCCACCGGAATATGTGAGTTATTTTGCTGGCGACGGTCGCAAGGAAGGCGGCCTGACGGTGGAGCCCAGATGGTTTCAGTTGTGGCCACCGACAGAGGTCGAGCGTTGGAATCGGGAGTATCACGTTTCGGAGTTTGCGCCAGGATTTCTCGGCTTTGGTTCGAGTGGCGGCGGCGAGATGTTAGCCTTTGATACGGAAGGCGCGGTTGTTATGATTCCGTTCATCGGCATGTCTCCGGGCGAGGCGAAGGCGGTCGCAGATTCTTGGAGTGAGTTTGTTGCGAAGATCGAACGATGATGCCTCTTAAGAAACAATATGTGTAAGCCGTTGATATGCGACAAAAGTCGCCATTCTTGTTTCTTATGTCATTGCCCTCCGCAAAGCGGAGTTGGTTTGCTGCAGAGGCCATAGGTGCTGGGCGTTTAGTTTTGGACGGCGAGGGAGATTGGCTGCTCCTTGGCTTCGTCGCGTCTTCATTTCCCGCGCCTGTGAGCTTGGACTAGGCAGCTATGAGTAACGACACCAAATCCATTGCCGATTTTCTTGGTCCGTGGGTTGAGCCGGATTGGGACAGCGGATTGATTGAGAGATGCCGGAGTGCTTGGAGCAAGCCGATCCGAGATTTGACCAATCAGGAGTTGGCGACTTTTTTGCGGCAGCGATTTGTAGTCGAGCATCTGCTGCCGGTTGCCAGCAAGCGAGTGCAGGATGGTTTTGATGATGACACGGAGATTTATGACGGAGAGCTTGAGAGCGCCATCGAGTATGCACGCAAAGCTGCCTAATTAAATGTTAGGCCGCATCGCGCCATGTCACTTTTACCTGAAGTTACAGTTAGGATTCAGGCCGTCGAAGCCAAGCTTGCGGAGTTAGACCCGATTCTTCAGGATTTTTGCACGCGGAGAGGTTTCACCTTTAGAAGTTTGGTCGGCGTTTGGCCTCGTCGCAAGGTGTGGGCACGTCAGGAGATTGACCGCACACTAGATTTGATTATGGATTTGACCGTTCCAGAGGTCATGGAGCGTGGTTTTTATCCTGATATGCCTTGGTCATTACATGCCACGGCATCGGTAAATCTGCCGTTGCCTGGGCGCTTTTTGAGTGAGACTGTATTTCAGGGATTGCCGTTTTCACAGTTGGCCGAGATTCTGCCAGTGCGGCTTGAGGATGGTCTGGCCAGATTGCGGCAGATTAGTCGTGAGGATATTATTGCCAGAGGACAGATTCATGGACAGGCGGCCTAATTAAATGTTAGGCTGCACGACCCGATGGATACCTATGGAGACCTGTTGCAGCGCGCCGTTAGCATTCTTCAGCGGAGTGGCTTTTCGTCGTCGGTCCGCGGAAACGGTGCCGCGAGATTTGTTTATGCCGAGCATGGCGGTAGAGCCGTTGAGTTGTCATTTGACGGAGTCGGATTTTTTGTCGAGCTTTTTGAGAAGCCTACCGAGATTTCGGTGTGCGATACCCAGCAGGACACCGTTGAGATTGCGGCAGAGCAGGCTGTTGATTGGTTGGCTAGACATGAAAGCGCAGCCTCTTAAGAAACAAGACGTGTAACCTGTTGATATGCAACAAAAGCCGCCATTCTGGTATCTTTTGTCATTGCCCTCCGCAATGCGGAGTTAGAAGTATCAAATTGCTGCAGGCAACAGGCGCTGCACAGAGTTGATTGATAGTCACCCCACTAGGATGCCCTGAGACAATCCTCAAAGGATTGCCCTCATCCAGCCCAGCGGTGCCACGTTTGGGTAGATTCAGGGATTCACATCCGAAGCACCATAGGTGCGGCATCTTTGTAGAATCCAATTCCCAATACGAATCCAGCCCCGTCGGGGCGGCATATTCCTGCCTTTGCCAAAGATGTCGCTCCTGAACGGAGCTGAGTCCATTTTGGTATTTTCAATATACAAAGACGTCAGCCCTGACGGGCTTCTTTCTGCTTGAAAAATTCTTTCGTCATTCGGGTTTAGTCATTAGGGTTTAACCCAATGCTTGAGCAAACGGTCCAGATTGTCGCCAACGAGCGCGACACGGATTCCTATTTCCGCGTCGTGCTGCGCGCGCCGGACATCGCGCCGCTTATCCAGCCCGGGCAATTCGCTCACGTGCGCGTGCCGACGCTCAAGGATGCCCTGCTCCGCCGCCCATTCAGCATTTTTCAGGTGGCCGGCGACACGTTTTCCATCCTGTACAAAACCATCGGCAAAGGCACCGACGCGCTGGCCCGGCTCGGTTCCGGTGAGGAACTCAGCGTCATTGCGCCGCTCGGGCACGGGTTCACCGGACCAAAGCGCGGCGGCGAGATTCCCCTCCTCGTCGCCGGCGGCTACGGCATGGCAGCGATGTATCTGCTCGCCGAACGTTCGCCGCAAAAGGGCATCGTCTTTGTCGGCGGCCGGCGCCGCGTGGACATTCTGTGCGAAAAGGAGTTTGCCACGCTGGGCTGGGACGTGCGCGTCGCCACCGAGGACGGCAGCCACGGAAAAAAGGGTTTGGTCACGCAACCGTTGCTGGCTGTAATCAAAAACTCAAAACTCAAAACCCAAAACTTCAAGATTTACGCCTGCGGCCCGACCGCCATGTTGAAGGCGGTCGCAAAAATCGCCGACGAGTTCAAGGTGCCGGCCGAGCTTTCGATGGACGAGCACATGTGCTGCGGCGTTGGCGTCTGCCTGACCTGCGTGATTCCCGTCAAGACCGCCGACGGCCCAAGGCGCGCCGAGGCGCATGAGCGCGAAGGCGGCTGGGAATACCAGCGCACCTGCACCGAAGGGCCGGTGTTTGATTCAAGGAAGATTGAGTGGGAAATGGTGAAATGAACGAAGTTCCACTGAAGACGATAAACGCGCCCCTCGCCCCGTCCCTCTCCCCGCCGGGCGGGGAGAGGGTGGCCGCTGGCCGGGTGAGGGGTTCAATTTGGGTGTTTTGTTGATGTAGTCCAATGAATCTCTCCGTCCAAATTGGCAAGCTCACGCTGCAGAACCCGGTGATGGTCGCCTCCGGCACGTTCGGCTACGGCGTGGAATACGCCCAACTGCTGGACCTCAACCAGCTCGGCGCTGTCGTGGTGAAAGGCATTCGTTTGCATCCGGTCCGCGGCAATCCCACGCCGCGCACGGCCGAGGTCACCAGTGGCATGTTGAACGCTATCGGCTTGCAGGGCCCGGGCGTGGACGGGTTCATCAAAAAATACTGGCCGTTCCTCAAAACGCTGAAGGTGCCCACCATCATCAACATCTGGGGCACCACGCTGGACGAATATGTCGAAGTGGCGCGGCGCTTTGATGCGCTGGGCGGCGTCGGCGCGCTGGAGCTCAACGTCTCCTGTCCGAACATCAAGGAAGGCGGCGCGCAGTTTGGCACAGACATGAAACTGCTCGCCCAGGTCGTAGCCGCCTGCCGCCGGGCGACCCGGCTGCCGCTCATCACCAAGATGAGCCCGAACGTGGTGCGGATTTTGCCTTACGTCAAGGTGGCGGAAGACGCGGGCAGCGACGCGGTATCCATCATGAACAGCTACCCGGCCATGGCGATCGACATCGAGACGCGCAAGCCAAAGCTGGCGAATGTCACGGGCGGCCTGACCGGCCCGTGCATCAAGCCCATTGCCATCAAGCTGGTCTGGGAAGCGGCCCAGGCGGTGAAGATCCCCGTCATCGGCATGGGCGGCATCCAGAACGCGGCGGACGCGATCGAATTCATGATGGCCGGCGCGACGGCGGTGGCGGTGGGCACGGCCAATTTCTATGAACCACAAACGGCAGTGCAGGTGATTGCCGGTATCCGCAAGTTTATGGAACAAAAAAAACTCAGCAGCGTAAGCGAAATAACCGGGAGCGTAGTGGTGAAGTAATTTACGATATACGATATACGATTTACGAGTCCCAACTTGAGCCAGCAAGGCGCGTAAATCGTGAATCGTAAATCATAAATCCGATATGTTTGAGCACCGTTCCAAACCGTTGCTGCCGCGCCGGGAATTTTACGCCCGGCTGATTCGCAGTGCAGCCATGGCGCTGCTGGTGGCTGCCGTTGTGCTTGGCATTGGCATGATTGGTTATCGTTGCTTTGAGCCGATGTCGTGGGTGGACGCCTTTGTAAATGCGGCGATGATTTTGTCCGGGATGGGGCCGGTGTCATCGTTGCAGAGCGATGGTGGCAAGATATTTGCCGGTTGCTACGCATTGTTCAGCGGGCTGGCATTTCTCTCGAGCATTGGCATCTTTGCCGCGCCGGTGGTTCACCGGTTTCTCCACAAATTCCACCAGGAAGAGGCCAAACGCGACAGGCAAAACACCAAAGACGGCATGATTTTAAGTTGAGCTTCAAGCGCGCGCCGCTATGCTCCGGTCATGCTCTGGGCATTCACCAAATATCATGCTCTTGGGAACGACTACATTGTCATCGACCCGAAGAACCTGCCGTCACCGTTGACCACCGAGCAGGTCAAAACCATCTGCCACCGCAACTACGGCGTCGGCTCGGACGGCATCTTGCTCGGTCCCCTGCCCTCCAAGACGGCGAAGTACGCGCTCCGCATCTTCAATCCCGACGGCAGTGAAGCCGAGAAGAGCGGCAACGGGCTGCGGATTTTTTCGCGCTATCTTTGGGACAAAAAACTCGTCCGGCAGAACGAGTTCACGCTCGAAACGCCGGGCGGCGTGGTGCAAGCCGAGGTGATGAATCGCGGCAAGATCGTGCGCGTCGAGATGGGCAAGGTCAGTTTCTGGAGCGACGAGATTCCCGTGGCCGGCCCGCGCCGCGAGGTCATCAACGAGCCCATCCACCTGCGCGGGCAACAGTTCAGTTTCTGCGCCGCCACCGTGGGCAATCCGCATTGCGTGCTGCCGATGGCGAAAATCAGCGCCGACCTAGCGAAGCAGATGGGGCCGCTGCTGGAAACCCACCTGCGTTTTCCCAACCGCACCAACGTGCAATTCATGAAGGTGGTTGACCGGAACAACATCCAGATCGAAATCTGGGAGCGCGGCGCGGGATACACGCTGGCCAGCGGCAGCAGCAGCAGCGCCGCCGCCGCCGTCGCCCACCGGCTCGGCTTGTGCGACCGCGACATCTCCGTCCACATGCCCGGCGGCGTCATCGAGATTAAAGTCGGCGACGATTACCTGATCGAAATGACCGGCTCGGTCACAAAGGTGTGCGACGGGGTCATCGCCCGGGAAATGTTCAGCACCTCCGTGGTGAGCGGATAATGAATTCCGTAGCCGCTGACGTGAGGAGGCGGAGGCCATGGCGGCAACCAGTTCCGCCTCGTCACCTCGGCGGCTACCAAGGCAGGTCACCGGCTTTCCCACTGGGCCGTCTGGAACCATTTCTCATCCGCGAGCACCACGGAGGTTTCAATCTGCCGGTCCGGGATGGACCAGTATTTTTTGAGCAGGCGGTCTTTTTCCGACGGGATGACCTTGCGAAAGCCGTGTTTTTCGTAGAAGGCGATGGCCCAGGTGGCCGCCGCCCAGGTGCCCACCAGGACCGGCCCCGGCGCCATGGCATGCAGGTGCCGCAACAGGTCGCCGCCGATACCGCGACCCCGCATCGCCGTCCGCACGTAAGCATGCCGGATGAGGATGACGTCCTGGATCGGCTGGATGCCCATCACCCCGGCGAGTTTGCCCCGGTGTTCCGCTCCCCAGAACGACACGCCGGCGGCGACTTCCTGTTTCAATTCTTCAAGCGGCATGTACGGTTCATGCCAGCGGTCAGCGGGGATGACGCCCTGGTAAGCCTGGGCGGCATCGTTGATGATTTCCCCGATTTCTCCCAATTCGTCTTTGCGACAGGGCCGGATGGATTCATGCTTTCGAGCGGTCACAAGAGGATAATCATGAACTGCACCCGCCGATTCACGCAAGAAATAATCTGCATTGGAGCGCCAAGTTGGTTCCGGCACGGCCACTCCGGTCGTCGTCCGGGTGGACGGTTTGGAACGAGTCTCATTGTCCAAAAAACTTGTGGCAGGATGCGGAAAAAGCATCATGATCTCAATACGACCACCGGGTTGTGGCCGAATAAAACCTTGACCATGAAACCGATCACCTGCCTTTTCCTCACGGCCGTTCTTTGGTTCAACTGCCGCGCCGGGCAACCGCCGGCCAATCCCCAAACCAACGACCGGGCGAAGGCCATCCTCAAATATTTCCAGGACCTCGACGCGCAAACCAACAGGCGAGTGGTGTCCGGCCAGTTCTCGAATTTCGGCGACGGAGCAAATCTGCGGCTCGCAACTCAAATCCACGACCGAACCGGCCACTGGCCGGCGTTGTTGGGCGCCGATTACGCCGGACGCGGCGGCATCTCCACCAACGCGCCCAACCAGGCGGTCCTCGAATACTGGCAGCAAGGCGGGCTGGTCACCCTCAGCGCGCACATGTATAACCCAGCGCGCACGAACGTCCCCTTCGGCGGCCTGCGAGATAAGGATGTGGACTTGAAAGCCTTGCTCGACCCGAACACGGAAATCCACGCGCGCTGGCTGCATGAGCTGGATTTGATTGCCGATGGTTTGCAGCAATTGAAGGACGCGGGCGTGGTGGTCCTGTGGCGGCCTTTCCACGAAATGAACGGCAACTGGTTCTGGTGGGACGGCAAGGACCCGCAAACGTTCATCCAGCTCTGGCGCCAGATGTTCGAGTATTTCACGAAAACCAAGGGACTCGACAATCTGCTCTGGGTCTATGCGCCCAACCACGGCACCAACACCGTGGTTTATTATCCCGGCGACCAGTACGTGGACCTGGTGGGACTGGATGCCTACACCGATTACATTGACACCAACCACATCCTGGGCTACGCGGAAATGGCGCGGCTGGCCAAGCCGTTCGGCTTCACCGAATTTGGCCCGCACAGCCCGGAAAACCCGCCGGGCGATTACGATTACCGGCGTTTCCTCGCCGGTGTGCAAACGAATTTTCCGCGGACGGTTTTCTTCATGAGCTGGAACGCGAAATGGAGCCTGGCCTCGAACACCAACGTGGCCGAAATGCTAAGCGACCCGCGAATCATCAACCGCGAGAACCTGCCCAAAGGCCTGGCCGGCGAACGTTGATTACGTCGAAGAAAAAACAGGCGCCGGATGTCGTGCACCCGGCGCCTGAGAACTCCCCACGAAACTCAACCGCGGAAATAGAGATAGGCGGCGAGGATACAGACCAGAATGAAGCACGAAGCCAGCACTTCCACCGCGCCCCAACTGGCGCGCGTTTTCGCCTTGTCTTCTGCCGTGGCGGTGCCAAACGTCAGGCTCTTGATCTTTTCGTAGTCCGGGTCCGGCGTCAGGTAGCTGACCACGACCATCACGACGGCCGCGATGATGGTGATGAGGATGCTGAAATACTGGAAGTTGATGTTGTTGATGATCCACAGGATCGAGCCTTCCGGGTACTTGCTGATGCCGAGCGTCACCGGCGCGTCCACGAACATGCGGAACAACCCGACGGCAAAACCGGCGATCATGGCCGCGAGGCAGCCTTTGGCGTTGAGCCGTTTCCAGAAGACGCCGAAGAAGAACACGACGAACACGGGCGGCGCCAGATAACCCTGCACCGACTGGAGATAATCGTACAATCCTCGGGCGTGCCGGACCACCGGAATCCACGCCAGGGCGATCAGCACCATGGTGGTGGTGGCGATGCGGCCCATGCGGACGATTTCATGCTGGGACGCCGCCGGGCGGAGTTTGTTGTAAATGTCCACGGTGAAGAGCGTGGAGCAGGCGTTGAACACGCCGGCCAGCGAGCCCATCAGCGCGGAGAGCAGTCCGGCCACCACAATCCCCCGCACTCCGGGAGGCAGGAGATGCTCGACCATGAGCGGAAAGGCGACCTGGGAGGGATTCGGGCGGGCGTTGGGGCCAAAGAACTCGGCGTCCAACCCGGGATTGATGTGGCTCTTGGCCAGCGCGAAACAAATGAGTCCGGGAATGATGAACAAATACGGGGGCAACAATTTCAGCATCGAGGCGAAAATGCTGCCGCGGCGGGCGACCTGCTCATTCGGAGCGCCGAGGGCGCGTTGGACGATGTACTGGTCGGTGCACCAGTACCAGAGGCCGATGACCGGCGCGCAAATGGCCATTCCCAGCCACGGGAAATTGGTGTTGAAATACCATGCCTGCTTGACGACGTGGCCGGTGGCGTCCAGTTCCTTCACCGGCGCCCAGGTGGCCACCTGGCCGGCGGGCACGAGCGGTTTCCACAGGTTGAACATGTCGGACCCGCAGATTTCCCGCAAATGACTCCACCCGCCCAACTCGCGCAATCCATAGAAGGTCAGCAGGGCGGAGCCGACGATGAGGACGCAGACTTGGACGGCGTCGTTGTAGGCCACGGCGCGCATGCCGCCGAGCGCGGTGTAAAGGCCGGTCAGGCCAATGACGAGCACCGACCCGATCCAGAAGCTGTCCAGCGGTCCGATTTTGATTTCCGGCAACAGGGTGCTGAACACCAGGCCGCCGGCGAAGATGCCCACCGCGATTTTCGAGATGATGAAGGTGATGAGCGAGACGATGGACAGCACGTACCGCGATTCGGTGGAAAAGCGCCGCTCGAGAAATTCCGGCATGGTGAAGACGAGCGAACGGGCGTAGAACGGCACGAACACCCACGCCAGCACCAGCAGGCACCAGGCGTGCAACTCGTAATGCGCCATGGCCACGCCGTCCTTGGCGCCGGAACCGGCCAGGCCGACGATGTGCTCGGAGCCGATGTTGGACGCGAAGATGGAGGCGCCGATGATCCACCAGCTCAGGTTGCGGCCGGCAAGGAAGTAATCCGTGGCGGTGTCCTTGCGCCGGTTGATGACCCACCACGCGACACAAAACAGAATGCCGAAGTAGCAGGTGATGGCCAGCCAGTCGAGTCCGGTGAGGGTGGAACCGCCGGCAGCGGCGAATAGAGGTGTCAGGGGTTTCATGATCGGTTGTCAGAGGATGGTTAGGATGCCGCGCGGCGAACGCCGGGCAGCGCGGCTTCAACGAGCTGGTTATTGGGTGGAGAACCGGTAAACAATCGTGGTCTGGTACGTTTCGCCCGGGCGCAGAACCACACTGGGGAACATGGGCTTGTTCGGCGAATCCGGGTAGTGTTGCGGCTCCATGCAGAAACCGGAGCGATGCGGGTACGCTTTGCCTTCCTTGCCGACGATGGAGCCATCGAGGAAATTGCCGGCATAAAACTGGAGACCCGGCTCGCTGCTCCACACTTCCATGACCCGTCCCGAGGTGGGCTCGTAAACGCGCGCCTGGAGGCTAAACTTGTCCAGGATCGGCTTGCCATCCTTGTCCAGCGGTTTGTTGATGACCCAGTTGTGGTCGTAACCCGGGCCGTATTTCAATTGTTGGTCGGGGTCGTTGATGCGCGCGCCGATGGCAGTGGGTTTGCGGAAGTCGAAGGGCGTGCCTTCCACGGGCTTCAATTCGCCGGTCGGGATCAGATCCTTGTCCACGGGCGTGAACTTGTCCGCGTTGATATAGACCTCGTGGCCGAGGATGTCGCCGTTCCCCTGCCCGCGCAGGTTAAAGTACGAATGATGGGTCAGATTGCAGACAGTGGGCCGGTCGGTCGCGGCCGTGAAATCCAGGTGGAGCTCGTTGTTTTCGGTCAGCGTATACACCGCCTTCACTTTCAGTGTGCCCGGGAACCCTTCTTCGCCGTCCTTGCTGACATAAGTCAGCTCCAGAGCCGGCCCGTCCGGGGTTAACAGCGGTTTGGCCTTCCAGACGACCTTGTCAAATCCCTGGATGCCGCCGTGCAGAGAGTTCGGGCCGTTGTTGGTGGCCAGCGTGTAGAGGTTGCCGTCCAACTTGAATTTGGCGCCGCCAATGCGATTGCCATAGCGGCCGATCAACGCCCCGAAATACGGGCTGTTGGTCAGGTACCCTTCGAGGTTGTCGTAGCCGAGCACGACATCGTCCAGGTTGCCATTCTTGTCCGGCACTTTTAGTGTTTGCACGATGCCGCCGTAAGTCAGAATGCGCGCGGTCATACCCCGGCTGTTGCGCAGCGTGTAAATCTCGATCGGGGTTCCGGCCGGCATGTGGCCGAACGTGTCCACCGTGATGGTGCCGACGGTATTGGTTGGGGTTGGCATGGTGTGGCAGCCTACCAGACCGGCAACGCCCAGTCCAGCCGAGGCTAACGTGATGAGTTGGGTGATTTTGTTCATGGATACGTTCTGGTTGATCTATTTCTGTCCGTAATACGCCTGGGGACCATGTTTGCGGAGGAAATGCTTGTCGAGCAGCGCGGCGGGCATCGGCTTGATTTTCGGATTGAGGCGGAGGGTCTCGCTCGCCAGCCGGGCAACAAATTCGAGCACCGCCGCATTGTGCACGGCGTCCTGCACGTCCCGGCCCCAGGTGAACGGGCCGTGACTCGCCACCAGCACGGCGGGATGCTCCAGCGGATTCAGCTTTTTGAACGTTTCAATGATGACGTGGCCGGTGTTGGCTTCGTAATCCGTCTTGATTTCCTCCGGAGTGAGCGGGCGCGTGCACGGCACCTCGCCGTACCAGTAATCCGCCTGGGTCGTGCCGTAGGCGGGAAGGTCTTTGCGCGCCTGGGCCCAAGCCGTGGCGTAAAGGCTGTGCGTGTGGACCACCCCGCCCACATCCTTGAACGCGCGGTAAAGCATCAGGTGCGTCGGCGTGTCGGAACTGGGTTTGAGCTGGCCCTCCACGACCCGGCCGGTCTCCAGCGAAACCACGGCCAGGTGATCGGGTGTCATGCCGGCGTAAGGCACACCGGAGGGTTTGATGACGACCAGGTCATGCTCGCGGTCAATGCCGCTGGCGTTGCCCCACGTCTGGACGACCAGCCCTGCCTTCACCAAATCGAGGTTGGCCTGGCAGACTTCTTCCTTCAATTTTTCGAGCATGGTCCGGTCCTCAATACACAAAATCCTCCGCTGCGGCTATCCTGAAAATATATGACATGCCGCCCGTTAACCGCCGCTCCGGCATTACTGGCGCACCCGGCGGCGAATTTCGAGGAGCTGCTTCATCACATCGTATAAATTGCCCCGCCCCCCCTTCGTGCCGAAGGCATCGTGCACCTGGCGGTAAAGGGCGTAAAGCTTTCGGTAAATCGCATGCGCCTGCGGATCGGGCCGGAACACCCTCGGCTTCAAACCGGTCATGGCCTTCTGCGCCACCGCGTAATTTTTGTGCGCGCCGGCGACGACCGCCGCCGCGATGGCTGAGCCCAGCGCGCAGGTCTGTGCCGAGCGGCTGATTTTCATCGGCCGGCCGGTCACATCCGCGTATATCTGCATGACCACGGGATTCTTTTCCGCGATGCCGCCGCAGTTCACCACCGACGAGATTTTGACGCCGTATTCCTCAAAGCGGTTGATGATCGTGAGGGCGCCGAAGGCGGTGGCCTCGATGAGGGCGCGATAAATTTCCGCCGGCGTGGTGTACAGCGTCTGGCCGACGAGCAGGCCGGTCAGCCGCTGGTCCACGAGAATCGTGCGGTTGCCGTTGTTCCAGTCGAGCGCGAGGAGGCCGCTCTCGCCGGGCAGCAGCTTCGCGGCCCCTGCGGTGAGCGCCTCATGCGTGCCGGCCCGGCCCAGCGGCTGCACGTAATTGACGAACCAGTTAAAGATGTCCCCCACGGCCGATTGGCCGGCTTCCAGCCCGAAATATCCCGGCAACACGCTGCCGTTGACAATGCCGCACAGGCCGGGCACATCCGCGAGCTTCTTCGTGTTGGGCCGGACCGTAATGTCGCAGGTGCTGGTGCCGATGATTTTCACGAGCACGCCCGGCGCCACGCCCGAGCCCACCGCGCCCAGGTGCGCGTCGAATGCGCCCACGGCCACGGGAAGGCCGGCGCGCAGGCCGGTCCGCTTTGCCCAAACCGGCGCGAGTCCACCCACGGCGCGGTCAATGGAATGCACCCGCGTCGTCAGGCGGCGGCGCAACTGCGCCAGTCTTGGGTCAAGTCGGGCCAGGAATTTTTCATCCGGGTAACCGCCCCACTTGGCGTTCCACATCGCCTTGTGGCCCGCGGCGCAGACGCCGGCGACGAAATGGTCCGGATGCTCGGTGCCGGTGAGCGCCGCCGGAACGTAATCGGCCAGCTCCACCCAGGAATGCGCGGCGGCAAAAACCTCGGGGCTGGTCCGCAGGCAATGCCACACCTTGCTCCAGAACCACTCGCTCGAATAGGTGCCCCCGCACTTGGCGAGGAATTGGGGGCGCAACTGCTTCGCCAGCGCCGTGATTTCAGCGGCTTCATGAACGCCGGTGTGGTCCTTCCACAGCCAGGCCATCGCGGCCGGGTGGCGCGCGAACTTCTTCTGAAACGCGAGCGGCTGGCCGTTGGCATCCACGGGCAACGGCGTGCTGCCGGTCGTGTCCACGCCGATGCCGACGACCTGGCTGGCGTTGAAGCCGTTAACGTTCTTTTCCGCCCCGGCGAGCGCCTGGCGGATGGTGATTTCGGCGCCCTTGACATAGTCGGCGGGATGCTGCCGGGCCAGGTTCGGATCGCGCGACAGAATCACGCCCTGGGTGCCGTGGGCATAGGTCCAAACGGCGGAGGCAACCTCCCGTCCGTCGGCGACGTTGACGATGAGGGCGCGCACCGAATTGGTGCCGTAGTCCAGGCCGATGGTGTATTTTTTTGTCATGTCAAGCTCGTCAGGCGCGGTACTGAAAATAATCGCAATTGCCGGCCACAAGACAACGCCATTTTGCGTTTCCTAACCGCCAAAATGCGCCTAGGCGTGCAGGTAAACTTCCCAGCCCAGGTATTTGCCCAGGGCTTCCTTCACCCCGGCGGCGATACACGTCGGGTTGATGGCGACGTGATGCTCGAAGCCGTTTTCGCAAATGTAGCCAAGCAATTTCTGGAAATTCGGAATCCGGACCACGCCGTAGCCGCCGAAGGTTTTGAGCGGATCATTGGTCAGATCGCCTTCGCCGATATAAGCCCGGATTTTGCCGGCGGCATCGTCGGTGCTGACGCGCAGGTAGGTGAACGGGGACGCCTTGACGCGGCCCACGACGGTGCCGTAGGTGTTTTCCCTGCCGACGGTGCCGGCGATGATTTCCTGGAAATCCATCACCGGCTTGCCCTCGCCCTTGTCCACGAACACATCCTTGGGCAGGTTGGAGCAGTGGAAGATGACGCCCTTGTCCGGGTCTTCGCCGTAATTGTTATTCCAGTCCACGAGCGCGCTGGGCCGGCCGCTGGCCTGGGCCAGGGCGTACATGGCGACGGTGCCCATGATGTCCACCTCGCACGCGCTGCTCATGAGCAGGTTGCTCATCATGCTCATCAGCGTGCAGGGCACGATGCCGAAGAATTCCTCCATGGCGGTCCAGCACTGCACGGCGGTGGCGTTGAGGCGGGTCTGTTTCATCCACCGGTCCACTTCGACGCCGAACTTGGCCATCTTCAGGAGGGCGATCGGCGGGATGGATTTGGCGGCCACGTAATTCTGGATCTCCCGCAGCTTGGCGTTGACCGCCCGGTCGGTGTCTTGCAATTGTCCGACCCGGCCGAACAATTCATAGAGATCGAGCGTTTCGATGCTGATGCCGGACTGTTCGAGAAGTTTCTCGCTGTACCGGACGGTGTTAAAGGCGGTGGGCCGGGCGCCGAGCGCGCCGATGCGGAGATTTTTCAGCGCCTTGACCACGCGGCAGGTCACGACAAAGTCCTGCAAATCCTGCGCGAAACTTTTGCTGTCCGGGGTGCAGGTGTGCAGGCGGGTCAGCGTGAAGGGAATCCGGTACTGGCGGAGGTTGTTGCAGACGGACATCTTGCCGCAGAAACTGTCGCGCCGGTCCTTGATGGTCATGGTTTTCGGGTCGTCGTTAAACGCGTGGACCAAAACGGGCACTTTCAGGCCGGACCAGCGGATGGCGTTGGCCACGCCGCGTTCATCGCCGAAATTCGGCAGGGTGACGAGCAGGCCGTCGATTTTGCCGGCGTTCTGCTTGAAGAGGTCGGCGCATTTCTGCGCGTCTTCCAGCGATTCCACGGCGCCGAACTGGGTGGCCTTGACCGGCAGGCTTATGGTCCGGATGCCGGCCTTTTCCAGCGTGGCCAGGATCTCCTTGCGTCCGGTGTCGCAGAGATGGGCGGGAAAGAAGCCGCGGTTGCCGACGACGATGCCAAGCGTGATCATAAGTAATAAAAGGATTTGAGGTTATATGGTTTCGGGAAGATTACAAATTCGCAGCCTTCAAGGCAATACTTTCGCCAAAACGACCAGGCGCATCACCGTGCTGCCGGTGATGCGCCCGTATCGCAAGCGAAGAATCTCGCTTCCCTCCCTGGCCGATTTCAAACGCGGATGCTCAAGGCACGGTGATGAGATAGAACCGCTGCGGCAATCCGCTCGCCGTTGAATCGGTGTAAATCACCGGCGCCACTCCGAAAACATCATTCGTAAGCAGCGTCCAGGTGCTCGTGGCCGGGGTCAGGGCGAGATTGGTGGTGGCCCAGACACGGTAACCAAACCCGGCGGAACCGGCCGAACCGGTGATGGTGAATTGGACATCGCCGCCAAGCAGCACAGTGGGCGAAGCGAGGGTCGCCGGGGTGGTCGGCGGCGTGACCGTCAGAACGGCATTGCTGCTGACGACCGCGCCGCTGGCGTTGGATACGATCACGGAATACGTTCCCATATCCAGGCCGCTGGCGCTGGCGATGGTGAGCGTCGAACCGGTCTGCCCGACCAGGTTGGTCCCGTTCAGCAGCCACTGATACGTCGGGTCCGGAATGCCGGTGGCGGCAACCGTGAAGGTCGCCGGCTGGCCGGCGCCAACGGTCAGGTCAGTCGGCTGGCCGGTGATATTAGGCGCCAAGCCCGGCGTCCAGCCATAGAACCAGGTGTTGACGTTCGTTGCGGCGAGCAGCCGCGGATCGTTATTCGTTACGCCGATGGACTGCACATTGGCAAACGTAACGGAGTTGACGCCGTTCGTGTCCTTGTTGTTGTTCTGCCAGAAGACATACGAATTCGAGAGCGCCAGCGTCGGCGTCACATAGGAATTGTTGTCAATGAAACAATTGACCCACGAGTCCAGGCCGCCGGCGGTGCCGTTGTTGCCGGCGAGGGTGATGCCCGTGACGCCGGGATCGGCCCGAAGCGTGCAGCTCACGAACGAGAATCCGTTGGACGACCAGGTGGTTCCATTCGGGTCCAACCACGGCGTGCCGAAGCTCAACGACCCGGATGTCCCAGTGCGGGCGGCCGTCAGGTTATACGAGCCGGAATAGATGTTGGTGATGGTGCACAGCACGCAATTGTTGAAGTAGCCCTGGCCCGAGCCCCAGATGTAGTCAAAGTTGCCGATGATCTTGCAGTTGTTGAAATAGGCCTGGGAACCGGCGGCGTTGATCAGGATGGTGTCCTGACGGCTCGCGATGTCGCAGTTGTTCACGACGCACCGCGGCGCGTTGTTGTAAACCAGCAGGGTTTCGGCCTGCGAACCGCCTTGCGGCGTGGCGTTGGTCAAGGTGAGGTTTTCAAGCTTGATGTCGCTGGCATTGACCTTGAAGGCCATGCGCCCGGCGGTGCTGCCGGCGGGGGTGATGTTCGCGTTGTTGGGATAGCCCACGATCGTTCCCGTACGGCTCTGTCCGCGGAACGTGATGTTGTTCTTGCCCGAGATGTCCACGATTTCCACATAATTGCCGTTGCGGATGTTAATCAGCACATAACTGGAGTTGCCCGGCGCGACGGAATCGACCGCCCCCTGCACGGTGACAAAGTCGCCGCTGCCATCGGCCGCGACCACCAGGTTGGTCGGGTTGGCGGGCCCGGCCAGTTTGGTGCTGAACCGCCACGCGTTGGTGTCCGATATGCCGGCGAAATAGGCCCCGGTGCTGTCGGCAACCACGCCGTTGTCCATGGTCACATAGTACGTCTGATTGCTCGTCATGACTCCCAAGTGCGGGTAAATCGCCGCGGTGTTTCCCGAGATGATCACCGGGAAATAATTGATGGCCTGGCCGTCGCCGGAGAATGGGCTATGGGGTTGGACGTTGTTGGTCAGGAAAACCCCGGCGTTCAGCGTGCTGACAATGACGCTGTTGGAGCCCATATCGATGGTATCCACCGGCGTCACCGGGTTGGCGGCGTTGTAGATGCGGATTTTGCCGGAATTCACCACCGAGACCGGCCCGTTAAACGTGATATACAGCGGGGTGTCATAGCACCGGCCGGTGGCGCTGTTGGCGGGCGCGAGGGCGGTCTGGGCCAGCGTCGTGGAATTTACGGTCAGCTTGATGCTGGTGCTGGTGGCTGTGCCGGCAAGATTGGTGGCCACGAGTTTGTAGGTGCCGACATCCGAACCTTGCGCGCTGGCAATGGTCAGCGTGCTGCCGGTCTGGCCGGAGAGGGCCACGTTGTTCTTATACCATTGCAGGGCGGGTGTCGGATAACCGGTGGCGCCGGAGACAATGCTGACCGGATCGCCCACATTGACCGTGATGTTCGTTGGCTGAGGCGTGATCGCCGGAGGCACCGTGACCGTGAGGGTCGCGCTGTTCGTGACGATGGCGGCGGCGTTGCTGGCAATCACGGAAACCACCGTGCCGTTGAGGCCAAAGGAGACGCCATTGAGCGTCAATGAAGCCGTCGTTGCCCCGCCGACATCCACGCCGTTGGTCTGCCATTGGAAGGCCGGATAGGGATTGGCGATGAGCACGGTGGTGCTGAACGTCGCGTTGTTCCCCTGAATCACGCTCTGGTCGTACGGCCCATTCAGGATCGGCGCGACATTCCCGACGATCAGGGATGCCAGACGGCTGGTCACGGCATTGTAATTGTTGGTCACCACCACCGCGTAAAAGCCCGAATTGGTCCCGTCCGCCGTGCTGATGGCATAGGACGCGCTGTTCGCGCCGGCCAGCGGCGTGGGAGTGTTGTTGACGTTGTCACCGTAGTAATACCATTGATAGCCAATGGGCGAACTGCCGGTGGCGGTAACGGTGAACGTGACCGGATCGTTGGTGGAGACGATGAGATCCGCGGGTTGGCCGGTGATGGCCACCTGCGGAACCGCCACCAGCTTGATCTGGCCGGCGGTGCTTTCATCGATGGACACGGAGGCATTCAACGATCCGCCCACCACCGCGACGACCGGGTTGAAGGAGCCCGTCTTGGTTCCCGAGTACGTGATCAGGGTATTGGTGGTCGGTTCGAGCGCCGTGCCCAGAACTTTGATCGCCAGAATGCTGTTGGGATTGACCGACAGGTTGCCCCGGACCACCAGCAAATCGCCGGCGGCGTTGTTGGTCACTTCAAAGAGATTGGTTGAACCGGCTTCGAGGACGAGGTTCGTCGCCAGGGTCAAGGTGCCAATGCTGTTGCCGGGCGAAAGCGTGCCGCCGTTCTTGATGTTGACCGGGCCGGTAATCAGGCCCGTGCCACCCAGTGTGCCCCCATAAACCGTGAGCCGGCCCGCGTCCCAAACATTGGCCGCGCAATTATTGGTGCCGTTGACGGCCAGAACCCCGGCGTTCAGCACGGTTTCGCCGTTGAAATTGTTGCTCGCCGTAAGGACGAGGGTGCCCGCCCCAATCTTGCTGATTCCCCCAAAATCACCGATCGCGTCACCCGAGCCGGTAATCGCGCCGGATTGCGTGACCGTGGTGCCACCGACGATGTCAAACGTGGGTCCCAGACCTCTGGTGGTCACCGAACGCGAACTCGTGACATCCGAGCCGGTATAGCGCAAGGTGCCCCCGTTCATATCCAGCGGGCCACTGGCGAGTTTCGCCAGATCGCTGACTTCCACCACACCGCCGTTCAGGTAGTTGGTGCCTGTCAGGCTGTCCGTGCCGGTGAGGATCAGTTTGCCGGCGCCGTCCTTGGTCAGCGAAGTCGCTGCGCCATTGTCGGCCAGGGTCGAACTGATGGTCAGGTCGGCCGACGCAAATTGATGGACGATCAGGTCCGCGCCGCTGGCGCCTTTGAGCGTGCCGCCCGTGATGGCGGTGGCGCCGCTGCCGGTGACCAACAGGCCCCCCGAGGCCAGGGTGAACGTCCCATCGAGCGTGATCGTGGCCGCGGCCGTGAGCTTCAAGGTGTTAATGTTCGTACCGTCGCCGATTTCGACCGAGCTGCCCAGACTGACGTTGTCGGTGGCCAGCCAGGTTGTCGGATCGGTGGAGGTCTGATAACTGCCGGCCGCCAGCGGCACCCAGGCAGAAGTGCCGGTGGTCCAATCCGCTGAGCCATAGGTGTTCCAGCCCCCCACAATGCCGTTCACATTGGCGGTGCTGGAGCCGATGTTGCCGGCACCGTTCTGCCCGATGAAATTGAACGTGGCGCCGGTTTGACGCGTGATGGCGCCCAGTGTGACATTCCCGCCGGATGAGGCGGCATTCAACTCGTAAAAGGCGCTGGCGCCGGAATTGAAGAACGTGCCGCCGGTGCCCGGGTTAACCGTGGAAGGAGCGACAGAGCTGAGACTGTTGCTGAACATGAGCGTGCCGCCGGCAAACGTGAGAGGCGAATTCGCCTTGAGGCGCGTGGCATTGTTGGCCGTGTAGGCGTAGTCCACCACCACCGTGCCGGCGTTCAAGGTCATGATATAACCATCTGTGCCCGACGAGTTTGGCCGGGTGCCAATGACCAGTGTGCCGGCCGTGGACTTGTAGAGATTGTTGAAAACGCCGAAGCCGTGGCGCGTCAGCCAGATTCCGCCGCTGCGGGCGTCGGTGTTGGTTGGATAGTAGGTTCCGGAGGTCCCGCCCCCGGCATTGGTGATCCGGGCGTTGTTCGCCAGCACGCAAAGGTTGGCGGCAAAAACGCCGCCGCTGATATTGGTCACCGTGCCGCCGTTGATGACCGCCACCGCCGGTCCGAAGACGCCCTGCCCCGGCACCCCGCTGTTCGCGACAAATATTCCATTCGAGTTGACGATCAAATTGCCGGCGACGTAGGCCCGGCTCGCCGTGCCGCCCGGCTGGAGGACGCCGTTGTTGACGATGGTATCGCCCACATAGGTGTTGTTGGCGCTTTGGCCCAGAATCAATGTGCCCGCACCTTCCTTGGTGAAGCCGGTGCCGGCCAGGATGGAACTGATCGTCGCGGCGGTATTGGTGCCGGCGACCGTGATGGTGGGGCTGTTGGTCAGGGTCAGGGTGTTGCCAGCCAGGGTGTAATTGGTGTTGAAAGTGAGATTGGCCACCACCGTCGTCGCGTTGGTCAAAACCACGGTGCCCGGCGCGCCGCCGGAACCGAGCACGGCGCTGTAACCGTTGATCCACCCGGTATCCAAGGAGCCGTTCGACCAGTTGGCGTTGGTGCTGGACCAGGTGCCGGCGCCGTCGGTCGGCGCGGCGGGACTGGTGCCGCTGGCGTCCCACGTCGCCGTGCTCCCCAGGGAAATGGCCGAAAGCGTCACGGTGACGGGACTGGCCGTGGTATTGTTGAACATGAAGACAAATTCATCAAACGTGGCGACGCTGCCCAGCAAGGGGGTGACCGGGTTGCAATAGGCATACTGCGTTACGCCCGGACCGGTGATGGCCAGGCCGGCGGCCGTCAGCGAGGAGCCTCCATTGCCCAGGCTGATTCCCGTGGCGGCGGAGTTCATGATCAGTTGAATCTTATTGGTATAAATCGTTCCGTTGGCCATGCTGCTGGTGTAGGTGCCGCCCTGACCCAGTTTGGTTCCCGAAAACAGGTTGGCGGTCCCGGAGGGATGATCGTAGGTTTCGTTGTAAGGCCCGCCGCCGTTCCACAAACCGAAATAGCCGACATCATCCGTGAAGCCGGCGGTGCCGGCGGAATTGTACAGGCCCCAGCCCATGGTGCGCTGGCTCACGCCGCCCACACCGGCGGAAGAGGAAACCTGGAACGTCACCGAGTAACGGGTGCTGGCGATGCTCAGATCGATGGGCGTGAAATTCCTGGTCACAAATGACAGCTGGGTGTTGGCGGGAATGGTGAAGGTCACGCTGCCGCCGCTGGTGATGTCACCGCCGGTCGCCACATTGGCGGTCACCAGGTTGCCGCTGGTGTCATACGAGCTCCAACGCAACTGCCCGAAAGCGTTGGCGACCAATCCCGACAGCAAAACCGTTAATAATGAGACGTGTTTGAGGGACGTTTTCATGACGTTTTAGTGCTTTAGGCTGACCCTGCCGCGACAGACCGGTATCCTCACCGGCTTGAACCGACGGCAGTCTTGGACCGTGCGATTATCCCAGAGGTATGATTTTTGTCTAGCCTCACAAATGTATGGTATGAAGGTCCGGCATTGGGGGCCCGGACATTTTCCACTATTGTCTTCGCGACCGGCTTGCGAAACCATGATTCTTAAATGTCGCGCGTGAAACCAAAGGCCGGAAGTGGACCACCGGCGGGCGCCGGGGACACCCGGTTCAAAACCCCAGGGTTGGCGCTCCTGCTGATCATGATGGTCCTGGCTGTGTATTGGCCGGCCTTGCGCGGGGATTTCGTCTGGGACGACGACGCGCACATTTCCGCCAATCAGACCCTGCGGTCGTTGAAAGGCCTGGGGGAGATCTGGTTTCAGCCGGGGGCCACCTGCCAGTATTATCCGCTGAGCTTCACCGTTTTTTGGCTGGACTACCATTGGTGGGGCTTGGAGCCGCTGGGTTATCACCTGCAAAATGTCCT
Source organism: Candidatus Acidiferrum sp. (assembly GCA_035506715.1). Taxonomy (GTDB): domain Bacteria; phylum Verrucomicrobiota; class Verrucomicrobiia; order Limisphaerales; family UBA11358; genus UBA11358. The sequence continues at coordinate 21,433 of DATJOW010000205.1, forward strand.
GCTGCATGGTTTGGCGGCCGTGTTGTTGTGGCAGTTGCTCCGACGGCTGGACGTCCCCGGCGCCTGGCTGGCCGGCGCCATCTTTGCCATCCACCCGGTCAATGTAATGAGCGTGGCATGGATGACGGAGCTGAAGAACACCCTGGCGGCCGTGCTGGTTCTGGGCGCGGCCTGGTCGTATCTGCGCTTTGCCGGTCTGGGGGTTTACGCCGCCCGGTCGCCCGCCGGATCGGACTGGCGGTGGGGGTGGTTGTCCCTGGCCCTCTTTCAACTGGCGTTGCTGGCCAAGACGGCGGTGAGTTTCCTGCCGGTGACGTTGCTGCTGCTGCTCTGGTGGAAAGGCAATCTTCGGCGCTGGCGCCACGTCGGGCTGATAGCGATCATGTTGGCCATGGCCGCCGGCATGGGCCTCGTGACCTTGCACATCGAACGGCTGCATGGGGCGACGGGTGCAGAGTTCCGGATGAACCTTGGCGAACGAGTGTTGGTGTCGGGGCGGTCGTTCTGGTTTTACCTGGGGAAGCTGTTCTATCCGCATCCGCTGAACTTCATTTACGAGCGCTGGAAAATCGATGACCCGGCGTGGTGGCAATATGCGTATCCGGTCGCGGGGGCGGGGTTACTGGCCAGCGTGTGGGCCTTGCGACGACGGATCGGCAAAGGCCCGGGCGTGGCCCTCGGGCATTTCTACGTGGCGACCTCGTTCCTGGTGCTGATTCAGGTGCTGTACATGATGCGGTACACGTTCGTCTCGGACCATTGGCAGTATTTCGGGGCCATGAGCGTGATCGCCCTGGTGGCAGCGGGAATCGTCAAGGCGATGCCATGCCCCGGTCGATGGCCGCAGGCGGCGGGGATCACGCTGGTAATCGTGATGCTGCTCGCGCTGGGAACGTTAACCTGGCGGCAATGCGCCGAGTATGTTGGCGGCGAAAGCCTGTGGCGGGCGACGCTGGCCCGCAATCCGGGTTGCGCGATGGCTCACTACAATCTCGGTCAGACCTATTTCCAGCAGCGCCGGCCCGAACAAGCCATTCTGCAGTACCAGCTCGTGTTGCAGATCAGCCCCGACGAACCCGATGCCTGCAACAACTTGGGCAGCGCCCTGCTGCAATTGGGCCGGGTTGACGAGGCCGTGGTCAATTACCAGAAAGCGCTGCAACTGAACCCTCGCGATGTGGATGCCTGCAACAACCTGGGCAACGCCTTTCTGAGGCAGGGCCGAACGAATCAAGCGCTGGCCAGCTTCCAAAGGGCGCTGGCCCTCAAACCGGATTCAGCCGACGCCTGCTACAATCTGGGCAACCTCCGGCTCGACGCCGGACGAACCGATGATGCCATCGCCCTGTTTCAAAAGGCGCTGGCAGTCAAACCGAATTTTGCCGAAGCCGCCAACAACCTGGGCAACGCCTTTTTGCAGCAGGGGCGCATGGACAAGGCGATTGAGCAATATCAACGGGCGTTGACGAGCAAACCCGATTACGCCGATGCCCATAACAATCTGGGAACCGCCTTCCTGCAACAGGGCCGATTCGATGATTCCATCCGGCATTACCAGCAGGCGCTGGCCGTGAAACCGGACGATACCGACATTTGCAACAATCTCGGTCTCGCGTGGATCCAGAAGGGTGAGGTGCTGGCAGCCATTGGCTGCTACGAAAAAACGTTGGCCATCCAGCCGCACAATGTCACGGCCTGCCGGAATCTGGCGTGGCTCCTGGCGACCTGGCCGGCGGCATCCGCGCGCAACGGAAGCCGGGCCGTCGATCTGGCCCGGCGCGCTGTTCAACTGATCGGGGAAAATGATCCGATGCTCCTCGACACGTTGGCGGCGGCTTACGCCGAGGCCGGCCGGTTTCCGGAAGCGGTGGCCATGGCCCGGCGCGCCTTGGCCTTGGCCGAGGCGCAATCAAACGCGGATCTCGCCGCCGAACTCCACCTCCAGTTGGACCTCTACCAGTCTGGCAAGCCGTTTCACGGACCCGCCCCCCCGCGCCCGGAATCGAAACCGCAATAATCGGGGAAGCTGCGCTCGCCGCGCTGCCGGCGCCCGCGCGAGCGGCTGCACGAGGACCCGCCACCGGCCGTTACCCCGACTTGGCCGACCGGAATTTCAGCGCCGCCTCCGTGCGGGACCGAACGTGAAGCTTGTCGTACACATGCCGGAGATGCCAGCGGACGGTCCCGTCGCTCACCCCTACGCGCTGGGCGATTTCCTTATTGGGGAAACCTTGCGCCAGCAGTTCGAGGATTTCGCGCTCCCGGGGGGAAAGTCCTTGCACCTCTGCCGCGGCGGCCAGCGGCTCCTGGAAGGAAGCGATGACCTTGCGCGCAATGTCCCGGGACATGGGCGCCCCGCCCTGCCGGACCTCGCGAATGGCGGAAATCAGTTCCTCCGGCGTGCACCGCTTCAACAGGTAACCGCAGGCGCCGGCCCGCAGCGCCTTAAAGATCCGCTCCGTGTCCTCATACACGGTTACCATGATGATGTGCAGCGCCGGCAACAACCGCTTGAGCTGGGCAGTGCATTCAATGCCCGAAAGGTTGGGCAACTGAATGTCCATCAGGACGATGTCAGGACGATGCTGCGGAATGGCCGCGAGGGCTTCTTCGCCGGTCGCGCAGGCGCACACACAGCGGCAATCCGGATCGGCCTGGACAAATTCCGCCAGGCTCTCCCGGATCACCTTGCTGTCTTCGACAATCGCAATGTTCGTCATAACGCTTCAGGCCAAAGGGATTTGAAACGATACGGTGACCCCCCGGGGTTCCGTGCCGGCAATCGCGAACCGGCCGCCGAGTTTTTCGATGCGATGGCGCATGCTGTTCAGCCCATCCATGCCTTCCGGTCGCAGGTTCGCGGGCAAACCGCGGCCGTTGTCGGCCACCACCACCCGCAAAGCACCCGGCTCGGTGCGGATGGACAGCCGCACGTCGGTGGCGCCGGAATGGCGCACCACGTTGGTCAGCGCCTCCTTAAAGACGAGAAATAACTGATGGCGCCGCCGGGAATTCAACGCCAGGTCGGCCGTTGCCGGCGGCCCCTCCAGCCGCCAGGTGATATTCGCCAGTCCCAGAAACCGGTCCGCGTAAAGGCTGAAATAACCGATCAGCGCGGTCAAGGAATCGTGGGCGGGGTTCATCGCCCAGACGATTTCATCGAGGGCCGTGACCATTTCGCGCGCCTTGTCGCCCACCTGCCCCAAATAGGTGTTGCGCCGGTCGTCGGAGGTGGCGGCGGACCTGGCCCGCGCCGCCAACATGCCGATTTCCGTGATGCCTGAACCCAGTTCATCGTGCAGGTCGTGGGCGATGCGCGCGCGTTCCTGCTCCAGCGTCCGCTGCTGCTCGATGCGCTGGCGGCTCTGAATCTGAATTTCCAGTTCGGCCGTCCGCTTCTCAACCTGGCGGCGAAGCTGGGTGATCCACAGCGCCATGACCGCCAGCCCGCAGGTCAGCACCCCCACGGCGACGAGCAATCGCTGCAGTGTCCACCAGGGCGGCGTGGCCAGCACCCGGATGTCCGACGGCGCGTTGAGCAGCAAATTGAAGGAGGTGACCCCGCCGTCCGCCGTCCGGCTTCCTCCTGTCGCCGCGTAGACGCCGGTCAAGGCCAGTTGGCTTCCGCGCCGCAGCAAGGGCAGCGATTCAACCGGCGCGTTCAACAGCGCGGAAAACCGCCATGGCCCGACCTGCATCTCCAGGACCTGGTTGGTCTCGGTCTTTCGCACCCCAGCCAGCCACGCCTCGACGCAGACCCGGGTCGAGTCATTGTCCGCGCGGGTCAAATCGTCAGGAGCCAATTTTTTCGCCGGCAACAAGGCGGCCCGACCGGTTTTGCGGACCTCGGCCTCGCAGAGGATCGGCGCGGCGCCATTTAACTCCGGAAAACCCACCACCTCCACAAGATCGCCGGCCTGCAAACCGGGCGCCTGGCGGGCAAGGAAGCGCACGCCGTTCGTCCCGTCCATCATGAACCCTTCGGTGCCCTGCGCGTGGATCACCTGGCCGGATAACTTCACCCGTTGAAAGGCGTTGGCCTGCGGATCGAACAGCATCAGGTCCGCCGCCGTCTTGCCCGGGGTCGAGAACAGGTCCGCCGGCGCCGGTTGATCCTCGGTCAGGTCGTTCACAATCATGCGCACGACGCCCGGGCGCACCTGGCCGGTCTCGAGGTCCCACGAAACGAACAGGCATCCCCGCAGGCGGACGATGGCATTGACGTAACGCTGCAACATTTCCGTCGTCATGCCCGGCACCCGAAATTCCACCGGCAGGGTGCCGCCCTGGGTCCGGAGCCGGACGGAGGTCCACCCCAGTGGCCGGGCGGACAGGGACACGACGACGCCTTTCAACTCCACCCACTGATCGTCGAGACTGCCATTCATCAACTGGTCCCAGGTCGGGTGAATCGGATCCGGCAGGCTGCCCAGACCCAGGATGTTGACCGAACGCGCCCGCACGATCGGCGCAAACGAGCCCTTGTCCGATTTGCCTTCCACCTCCAGATAGGTGCCGATTTGCGGCAACTCGGAAATAATCGCCGAATCCACGACCACGTACACGGCGCGCGTCGCGTCCTGGACGATGAACGCCGGGCGATTGGACACGATGCAAACGACGACGCCTTGAATTTGCACCGGGTAGCCCCGCCCCGCCTCCTCCCGTTTCATCAGATTGACGGCGGCGGCCGTGGTCAGGGTGGGCAAGATTCCCTCGTTGGTGCCGCTGACGAGGCTGGGGCCCGGCGGTGTTTCGATGAACTCAATCTCCTTGCGGCTCGGCACCAGCAGCACCCCCGGCACTTTCTGTCCGGTCGTGGTAAAGGCACTCCGGCAGAATCCGATGGCGCGAATCCGGCGATTCAACAGGGAAGCGGAGGACAGGCCGGAGACGTCGCCCACTTCCACCCGCAGGTGCCCGCCCATGGCACTCAATTCGAGGTGCAGCCCGTCGGGCTGTTCGCTGACCAGCGTCACCTCGCCTTCCACTTCCGCCCAGGGATCTTCCTCGCCCGGCACCAACGCCTGTCCGATGGCAATCCAGCGCAGGTCGGGAACCGCGCCGCGCCCGATGACTTCCAACCGCAAGGGCGGCGCGCCGGCGGCCACCGGCTGCGCGCCCGCGCCCGACGGCTCTTTCAGGCTGATGCGATAATCGGCGCCCCGGCGGCTGATGTTGCCGCAACCCTCTAGGCGCACCCGCTGACCGGATTGGACCGGCGGGGTGGGAAGATCCATTTCGAGCTCGGCCGTCCCGGAAGCGTCGTGCAACACCAGTTTCCGCTGGGCGGGATTCGCCCACCAGACATTGCCTTCCAGCCGGATGGCGCACCGGGCATTGAGCTCCCGCGCACTCAGCCGCCGCAACTCCGCGATGTTGGTCACTCCAACCCCAGCCGGCAAGAATGCCTCCTGTCCGTTCGCCACCAACCCCGTCCAGACCAGCACCACCGCCAGCAAAAGCCGCTGAGGGCGGACGAATTGGCTCGGGCGGACGGGAAACACGGCGCGCATGGAACCAGACTAAATGATGGTCGCGGATTTTTGAATCATTAAACGGCGGGCCATCTTCAACACCCCCGCCGGGAGGAGGCCGTGTTTGCCAAACATCCCTTCTGCACGCGTAACGCTTCGCCACGCGCCCAACTCCCAAACCGTGAATTCATCTTGAAGGTCATGCGACATCGGCTGGCCGGCGCCCTGGCCGAAAAAAAATCCCGTCCTCTTCCGCCAGCTCCCTGAAGGTTATAACATCGGTTGGCCGTTGGCGGAGGCAGGGTCATCCCGCCGGGATGACTGCGAACCCCGGACGCCCCGGCGGTGCGTCCCCACCAGACTGCGTTTCGTCCATCGCTGCGAATTGTTGACAGTTTAATTCCCAATCTCCCAAATCACAGGTTGAAAACCCGGCGTGGGAAATTAGAATGCCGGAATGAAAGTGGCGTTCCGCCTCCTCTCCGGTTTGCTGGCGCTGGTTGCCACATTGCACGGCGCTGAATACCAGGTGGCTACCAACGGCAGCGATTCCAATCCGGGCACGAAAGAAAGGCCGTTTCGCACCATCCAGCATGCCGCGGACCTCGCTCAACCGGGTGACGTCATCACGGTGCGCCAGGGCGTTTATCGCGAACGCCTCCGCCCGCCGCGCGGCGGTTTGTCCGACCGGAAACGCATCGTCTATCGCGCCGCCCCCGGCGAAACGGTCGCAATCAAGGGCTCGGAGGTGGTGACGAACTGGGTAAAGGTCCAGGACGAGGTCTGGCAGGTGACGATTCCGAATTCATTTTTCGGCGGATTCAATCCTTACGATGACCTGATTCGCGGCGACTGGTTTTCCCCCCAGGGCCGGCCGCACCATACCGGCGCCGTCTATCTCAATGGCGATTGGCTGCTCGAAGCCGCAAGGCTCGACGACGTGCTGAAGCCCGCCGACAAAGTCGCCCGCTGGTTCGGCCAGGTGGACGGAACCAACACGACGCTCTGGGCGCAGTTTCCGGGCGCAAACCCAAATGAGCAGCTGGTGGAGATCAACAAGCGTCAGACCGTGTTCTATCCGGAAAAGACGAACATCAACTACCTCACGGTTCGCGGGTTTACCCTGGAACAGGCCGCCACGCCGTGGGCGCCGCCGACGGCCGAGCAGCTGGGTTTGATTGGCACGCATTGGAGCAAGGGCTGGATCATTGAAAGCAACGTGATCCGCTATTCCCGTTGTTCCGGTGTCGCGTTGGGCAAATATGGCGACGAATGGGATAACCGGGCGGAATCCGCCGAGGGCTACCTCGGCACGATTCACCGCGCCCTGACCAACGGCTGGAACCGCGAGAACATCGGCCATCATCTGGTCCGCAATAACGAGATTTCACACTGCGAACAAACCGGCATCGTGGGCAGCCTGGGCTGCGCGTTCAGCACCATCGCCGGCAATGACATTCACGACATCCACGTGCAGCGGCGATTCTCGGGCGCCGAGATGGCCGGCATCAAATTTCACGGCGCCATCGATGTGGTCATCAGCGGGAATCACCTTTACCGGACCATCCGGGGCATCTGGCTGGATTGGATGGCGCAAGGCACGCAGGTGGTCGGCAATCTCTTTCATGACAACCGGAATGAGGACCTGTTTTGCGAGGTGGACCACGGCCCGTTTCTGGTGGCCAATAATATCTTCCTGTCGCGCCAGTCGTTGTTGGTCATGTCGCAGGGCGGCGCCTATGCCCACAACCTGTTTGCGGGAAACATCCGGGTGCAAAAATTCGATGGGCGCCTGACGCCGTTTCTCCGGGCACACGCCACCGAACTGGCCGGCCTGCATGACAACCCGGACGGCGACGTCCGGTATTACAACAACCTCTTCCTGGACCGCGCCAACCTGAGCGCCTACGACCGGGCCACCCTGCCCGTGTGGATGGGCGGCAACGTGTTCCTCAAAGGCGCGGTGCCTTGCACGCAGGAAAAGGAGCCGCTGCTCCGGCCGGATTTCGATCCGGCGCTCAAACTGACCCCGGCAAAAGACGGCGGGTACCTCGACATCGCGCTGGACGAGGCTTGGGCGGCGGAGCAAAAACATCCGCTGGTCACCACCCGGTTGCTGGGCCAAGCAGCGATTCCGAACCTGCCGTTTGAAAATGCCGACGGTTCCGCGATTCGGATTTCCACCGATTACTTCGGCAAGCACCGCAATGGCGACAACCCGTTCCCCGGCCCGTTTGAGATTGGCCAGGGCGGCCAATTGCGTCTCAAGGTGTGGTGATGCGAGACAAGGACCGAAAGCTGAGGGCTCAAGTTCCAAGGGTGCCGGCGGTGAACCACCCTCGGCTGGCGGCCCAAGCCCGCTGCACCAGGCGGCCGCATTCTCAATCAGTTTGATTGCAGCCGGTAAAAACGGCCTTGAACCGAATCCACGGGCAGAGTGACGGTAAACCACGTGCCCGTGGTTTGGACGGCATTGGTGACCGGCAGCCAGCTCGCCAGCGGCAGCAGGTTTGTCGCCGTCGTCAGTCCCATTCCCGCCCCGCTCAATGGCCACTGCAAGGTCAACGTCGGACCGGCCAGGCTGGGACTTAACCTGACTGGGACTGTCAGTTGGCCGAACGCATCGGCTACCGGCAGGACATTGCCGCCTGCGTCGAAAAAGGACGCGGTGTTAAAACCGGCTTCGTTCACGCCGTTGGCCGGTTGGTATTCCGCACCCCACCAAAAGATGCCGGCGCCCAATTGGGCAGGAACATTTTTGACCACCTGGGCGAGCGCCACCAGGAACTGGACCTGGCCGTTGGTCGTGCCTGGGATGCCGTAGATATTGGTCGTCCAGTAGGAGTTGGTCCACGGAAAAGCCGTCTCGGCGATGATGACGGGTTTGGCGTAACGTTTGGCAGCATTGGTAAAGCAATTGGCCACGTTGCTGAGCGGGCCATGCCAGAACGGATAATAACTTTCGCCGATGATGTCGTACGGAACCCCCTGCGCATTCAAGTTGTCGAAGAACCACTGGGTGGTGGACCAGTCACCCCCCCGGTCAATGTGGACGATGATTTTCGGCATATTTGTGCCGGCGGCGTCCGCGATGCCCTGGACGGCGGCCTTCATCAGCTGCCCGAGCTTCGACCATTGCGCGGTGGCGTTGTTGCCGGGAACCGCGCCGTTGGTCCACAACATGCCGCCGGTGATTTCGTTGCCGACCTGCACGTAATCGGGCATGGCTCCGGCCGCTTTGAACGCGGCGATGCAGTTGCTGTTGTAATCGTGCATCTGTTGCACGAGTTGCGCAAAGTTCAGACTGGTCCAGGCAGAGGGTGTGCCCTGTTTCCCCGGATCGGCCCAGGTGTCCGAGTAATGAAAATCCAGCATGAATTGCAGGCCGGCATTTTTGACCCGCACCGCCAGGGGCAAGGTATAAGTGAGATTGTTGGTAAAATTGTAGGCGTTGCTGGTCTGCACCAGCGCGTCGCTGCCGGTCCACAACCGCAAACGCACACACGTAAGCCCGGAGTTCTTCAGAATGGCCAGGCCGTCCTGTACGTGGCCATTGTCTTTGTAAGACTTGCCGCGGCTTTCGAAAAAGCTCAGGTCGGAAAAGTCCGCGCCGGCGATGAACGGCGCGGCAGCGGGAAGTTGCTGGTCGTTGAAATAGACCACCGGCAGATTGGTGGCCGTGCCGGGGACGACAAACGTCCGGTTGCCGCCCAGGGTCGAGGTGGGGCTTTCCCAGTTCAGGGCCGTAAAGTTGCCGCGGGGGTTGATGACGAATTTATGGTTCTCGCTGCTGCCGGCCGTATTGACGATGTTGAAGGTGCCCGTGTAAAGATTGGAATCCCCGCCGACCGGACTCAGGAGATAACTGCTGGACCCGTCCGAAGCGGTCTGCTTCCAACTTGGCGATGAAAAGGTCCCGCTGACAAAAATCGTGTCCGTACCGGGCCGGAAATTTCCCAGGGCAATCTGGGCGCCCAGGTTCACCTGATATGTAACCTGGACCGCGGCAGCCGCCGACATCATGCCCAGCGAGTAAACGGCCAGCCAAGAGGCCTGCCCGGAGAGGCCAAGACCTTTCCCATCCCACCACAGCCGGGACGAGCCTGACGGCAGAGCGCTTACAATCCAACGGATCGATTTAGCACACATACAACTTTTTGTTAACTTAACATTGCCGATCCCGCTTGACCAAATCTAAGCCGGAATTGTTCGACGACCGGCGAACAAATATATCTGAAACCAGCGATTTCTCATTGCCGCGCGATCAAGGAGCCGTCCAATGGGAGTGTTCTACCATCCGTTAGGCGCGGCGCACCCATATCATAATGCGCGTTCTGGGGAGGCTGTGGCTTTGCGCTGCTGATCGTCTGAAGATTGGGTTGCGCAACGGCCAGGTCCGTGGTCGAAGATAGACGTTTTTGGATTAATATCATGGCGTTCTAGCCAGAAACAAGACCCAGCAAGCATCGCTTCGAGTACGGTTGCAGAAACTACATACGAATCAGGGATGGCTCATTTCCTCATTCAGCCATGAGCCATCCCTTCCAACCCAGAACCGAGCAACCTCGTGAGACAACCAAACCTAAAGGCGGCGACGTAATACAAAGATAATCAGTCCCGCGCCGCCCCATAACACCATTGACGCAGGCTCAGGAACAGTAACCGGCGTGAGGGACACATTGTCCAGCTGGACCGCACCCGGGCTATACAGGTCAAACTCCAGGTTCAGGGACGCGGTATTTGCCGGCGTCGTGAAATTTCCAGAGTAAGTCGACCAGGCACCGGAAGTGGATAGCACTGTGGGCACCCACTCGTAATTGAGGTAATTATTGCCGGAATCGTAATAGTTGATAGACACCGCAAAGGACGGGGCGGCAGCCGTATTATACACAAAGCTGAGGGCATATTGTGTGTTCGGCCCAATCACAACCCCGGCCTGCCCAAGCGCATCCCGCCAAGTGGAGGACCCCGAAGTCATCAGGGCATAAGCAGTGGCATCATATGGAGCGGTCGTGCTAATGGCAGTGGACTGAGTACCGTCAGCCGCCCATGTCCACCAACCCGTGAAGTCACCCGTGTTAAAGTCGCCATTCCCCAACAAGTTTGCCCTCGCAGGCAACAGGGTCAAGGCCAGGAGTGAAACAGTTGTGACGATTGATCTAATAGTTTTCATACGTTTGTTCTGTTTAGGTTTGGTTGCTGAATTTGTTTTCTCTTACCAATTGTTTTGCTTTGTGATAGTGGCGTCTTAACCGATCTTCAGCGATTGATTTTAGCTTCTCCAGGCCGGTTCACTGCCAGATCAGGCGATAGAACATGCGAGGAGCGGTATTCGTTGCCGTGTACGCGCTTTGACCCACGGTGTTGGGCACATCCACCCATGCCGCCGGTGCCAGGTTGGTGGTACTTTGCATGTGAATATTCGCGCTGCCAATCCAAGACAGGTTGAGGTAATGGCCATTTCCCGTAACGGAGTTGACCAGGATTCCGCCCGGCCCACTGACTCCTGTCGTGGTATTTACATAAAGATTGTCAAAGTCAATTGTCGCCGCCCCCGTGAAGCTGGTCACCAGTCCGACCCCGGTGATGTTCCCCACCAGATTGCCCGGAACCGTGCCCCCGATGGTGGCGCCGGTGCCGCTCAGGGTGAGCGCATTCCAATTCGCCGCGGCCGGATTAAACGCCTGCGTGTAGGTGGTGAACGTGCTCGATGCCGTGCCCGGCAACGGGATGGCATTCGCGGAAACCGCCCAGGCGCCCCCGTTCATTTGCACCGCAAAATACGCCGCCACATTCCCTGGATTGGAAGCCGGCGCCAGATCCACCGAGAACGAAATCCCGCCGTATAATGTCGTGTTGATGGACGGGAACGGCAATCCAGAGGCGCCGGTATCAAGTGAAGTTGTCGTGTAAAACGCCGTGGCTTGTGGCCCGCTGGCCTCATACGCATATCCCGCGCCATCACCGGCAGCATTCTGATAGAGCCGGTCGGGATTATCCGGTATCGCATTGGCCCAGCCCACCACACTCAGCGGCCAACCGCCTACCGGTCCCACGTACGGGAATGTCTCCGCGTACAGCACGCCCGCCGGCACGGCGTTGACGGTCAATCCGCTGGTCACGTAAACCTCGCTGTTAACGGTGCCCACCGCGTTGCTGACAATCACGGAGTAAACGGCTTGGTCGTCGGGATTGGCATTCACAATGGTCAGCTGGTTCGACCTCGTGCCGGAAAATCGGCCGCCGTCAACCAGTGGCACATCATTCGATTGCCAATAATAACTCAACGGCGGCGTCCCGCCTGCCTCCACGGCAAAGGATGCGCCACCACCCACATAAACGGTCTGAGGCAACGGAACCCCGACGGTGCCGCCAACAAAGAAGAACGGCGCAATCGCCGGGGCCGCATTGGTGGAAATTCGGAAATTATTAAAATTCATCGTCCCGGCGCCACTATTGACGAACACCAAACCGGCCCCGGTGATGTTGCCGCTGAGATTACCCGACGGCTGCCCGCCAATGGTCGCGCCCGTTGCGTCCAACGTCAACGTATTCCATTGATTGGCGGCGGTGCTAAAAGGCTCCTGGTAGGTTGTATATACCGTCGTGGCGTTATAATCCACTGGCAGCGGAGTTTGCGATACATACCAGTTGGCCCCGCCCATTTGGACGGCAAAATAAACCTGCGGCACATTGTATGCCTGCCAGCCCGGATTCAGATCCACAGCAAAAGAAATGGCCGGATAAGCCGCCGGGTTTATGCTGGGGAACGACAAACCCGATGCTCCGGTATCGGACGTCGTGGTCGTGTAAAAGGCACTGTTCCAGGCATAGCCTTCGTAGTTCCAAACAAAGCCGGCGCCTCCGGTCACTTGTCCAAGGCGATCCGGGTTGTCCGGGATACTGTTTGACCACCCAACCACGCTGACTGGACCGCCAACCAGTGACGGACCAACATACGGAAATACCTCGGCATACAAGAGGTCAGCCGGAACGGCGTTAACAATCAAAGTGGCAGGGCTGTTCGTACCCGAGTTAAACCTTCCCGCAATATTGGTGACAGTCACCGAATAAACGGTGCCCGACTCGCCAGCGTTGATATTACTGATGGACAGCATTGAGGTCGTCGCGCCCGAAATCCGGCCACCATTGACCAACGGAACCCCGTTCGAAAGCCACTGGTAACTCAAAGGTCCTGTTCCGCCGGCGTTGATCGCAAAAGACACCCCTGCCCCGGCGTAATTGGTTTGGCTGAACGGCCCGGTTATGGGATACGGCGGGATGGACGCCGAATTTGATATGGACGTAATGGTGAATAAACTGTAATCCCAACTGCTAGAGCCGGCCAACGATTGTACGATGCCGACGCCGTCAATCGTGCCGGACAGGTTTGCGCCGGCCTGCGGACCGATGCCCACGACCGTTGTGTTGGTGAGCACCCACCAATTGCTTGCCGCCGGGTTGTAGGTCATGGCGCACTTGAAGTAGGTGGTTCCGCTGCCATGCCGCGTCGCGGTCAATCCCAACGGCTGGTTGGTCGCCACATACCACGTACCCCCGACCTCAACGGCAAACCAATTCGACAAGTTGTACCCTTGCCAACTCCAGCTGCACTCCACGGCTATCTCAAGGTTGGTGTACAGAGCCGGATTGATGCTGGTGAAGGCCGTCTCTCCGTAGGTGCCGCTCCCGGCACCATTGGTGGTGAAAAATATCCCCCGCCCGGCATTGCCCCCAAAATACATCTGGTTGAGCGGCAAGACCGCGGACGTCTCGCCGTCGACCGGCTGCCCGTACTGATAAATGCCACTATAGCCTGCGGGAGGCAGAATCTGGAGCCAGCCCACACTCGCCAGGGTCGTTGCGGCAGAGTTGCTGTTACCCCAGGTTTCTTGATACAAAATCGCCGTCTGGGCCGAGCCGACGGCCGCGCTGATGCCAAGCGCCAGCAGAACCAGTAGTTTTTTCATAAGGTTTTTGTGCTTTTAGCACTTTGAGGGTTGCCGAGGATTTTTAGTTGTAGTTAATCGGAACTTAAGCCAACGACCATAAAATCACTGAAGGCAGACGAACGGGAATAAGCTCCCGGGTTGCACGGTCAATCATAACTTTTTATCCACCCCGGCCAGAAGGCAACTTTATTACTAAAGCTCCGGCTCCACGGGAGAGTCCAAAGTTGCCTGAGACCGATATTTTGTGCCGAACCGTCGGCAAAACAAATGTTCACAGGCTTGCGTCCCGGATGACGTGGAATCGAGAAATTGCTCATGCCGCCGTCGTGCCCGCTGCTGCCGGGCGTTGTACTCCCAACCTGCCACCCCGGCTGCGTGGGCGGCAAATCACTTCCCGTCGGCGCCGAACCGTCCCAGATCGCATCCCCAAAAACCGGGATTTGCGTCAGATCGCCGCCGGTCGGTGTGGCTTTCCGCCAATAATCGCTCGCTGGGGCCGCCGCATACACTCCAATGTCCGAGGCTTCTGGATTCATGGCCCAGGCGTTCATGCCATAGCTGCCACTGTCACCGATAGTCCCCCACGCGGTGACCGGATAACCATTGCTCCCCATAATCCCCCACGAAAGCAGCGTGTTATCCTGCTGCAGGACCCAAAACATGCTCGGATTCAGGTCGCTCCGATATTTTATGCACGCCGGACAGAGCCGAATGTTCGGGTTCGAATAATATCTCCGCATGGCGGACATCCATTGGCCTGACTCTCCCCCCGCCAACGGCACCCATCCGCGAATCATGCTTTCATTGTTGTCGCCGGCATACAGGGCAAAGCAGGTACCCCATTGATGCAAATTGGAAAGACACTGTATACGATGGGCTCTCATTTTTGCCCGGCTTAACGCCGGCAACAGCAA
>DATJOW010000206.1:0-3679 GCA_035506715.1 Candidatus Acidiferrum sp.
TTTTCCTGATCGTTGTCACGTTCCAACATCGAGCCGATAGCGCTAAAATGGCTGAGAGTTCCGACATGATTCTGAGCTTCCGGCACATCTGCGGCTAACACTGGTTATGAACCAGGAGACGCGGATTGGCGCGGCACGAGCACGCTCAACAGGTTCCGGCCGTCCCGGCGCTCGTACTCCATACCCGCCAACAAGCGCCGCAGGAGGCTAAGCCCCCACCCGCCCGGTTTCCGCTCTTGCAAGCCGAGGTTCGGATCCGGTTCCGGGGTCAGGCAGGGATTGAATTCGTGGCCGTCGTCCTCGAGCCGGATTCGGAAAAACGTTTCCTCGACGATGGCGCCCAGCCGGATGAGGTGTTCGGCCTGGTCGTCGTAGCCGTATTTGATGATATTGGTTCCGAGTTCTTCGACGGCCAGTTGGGCGAGATAACGGGCGTTTGCATCCGCTCCCCATTGCTCCAAGCAACGGTCCAATTCCTCGTTGGCCCGCATGAGCGCCGGCAGACGGTTGGGGATGCTGGTTTCCCACTGGGGCGGATAATTCATGTCTCAAGTTGCGGCGCGTCCGCGCATGACGTTGACACAGGTTAGCGACGGTGGCCGCATTGGCAAACGCAAACCGAGCCGCCGGTGGTGCCATTGGGATTGACTCGTCCTCCCGTCAGGCGATAATCGCAGCAATGAAAGTAAGCGTTTCCCAGAGTGGTGACACCCAAACGTTCGTTTTGGAAGGCCGTCTGGACTCCGAAGCCACGCCTCAATTCGAGCAGCAATGTCTCGAGGTGACCAGCAGCGATACCAAGACTCTGATGCTTGATTGCACCAAGCTGGAATATCTCAGTTCGGCCGGCCTGCGAACGATCCTGACCGCCGGCAAGACTTTGCAGGCCAAAGGCGGCAAGGTGGTGCTGTGCGTTCCCAAAGGCTTGACCCGCCAGATCGTCGAGGCTGCCGGGTTCCACAAATTGTTCCAAGTCTGTGAGACCATGGCGGAGGCCGGCAAACATGCCACCGGCACTTTCCGCTGCCATGCGCACAAGGAATGGGACGTGGATGTCCTGACGGTTTTTGGCCGGGTGGACGCTGAGCGCGCGCCGGAAATGGAGGCAGCCGGGCGTCAGGTGCTGGAAACGGCGTTTCAAAAACTGCTCATCAACCTGGGCGGCGTGGATTACCTGAGTTCCGCCGGACTGTGCGCCTTGCTTAATCTGGCGAAGCTGGCCGATGCCAAGAAGGGCCGCCTGTTCGTCTGCAGCCCGTCGCCGTCGGTCCGACAGATCCTCAAGATGAGCGGGTTCGACAAGATCTTGAAAATCCGCAAGACGGTGCAGGACGCCCTCGTGGAATGACGGCGCGGCAACTGCCTGTTACTTCCGTTTCAAGGCCAGGATGGCAATATCATCCGACTGGGGATGGTCTCCGGCGTGGGCGCGAACGCTGCGCAACAGCGCGGCGGTGCTTTCCGCTGCGGTGTAGCCGGAATGACCGGCCAATTCCTTCAACAATCGGGTCTCCCCATAAAGTTCTCCCGCCGCGTTAAACGCCTCGGTCACTCCGTCGGTATAGAACACCACGAGGTCGCCCGCCTGTAGTTGAACGGATTGGCTGTTGGCAGCCAGACCCGTCATAATCCCGGCGGCCACATCCGGTTCCGTGGGCAAAAAACTCGCCTGGCCCTCCCGCACCAGCACCGCGGGCGGGTGCCCGGCACTGGCATACTCGAGCTTTCCGGTACAATGGTCATAGATCGCACATAACACTGTCACAAACATGTTCCGCGGATTGTGCGAGACCAATGCATCGCTGACGCGGCGCAAGATTTCGTTCGACCGGGGGGATTCGGGCGCCATCGCCCGCACCAGGGTCGTGGTCACCGCCATGAACAACGCCGCGGGAATCCCCTTGCCGGAGACGTCCCCCATCACCACCACGAGATTCCCTTCCGGGGTCCGCAACACTTCATAGAGGTCGCCACCCACCTCTTGTGCCGGATGCAGAATGGCGTGCGCCTCCAGCCCGGTGCCTTCCGCGACAGCCGCGACATCTGGCGGCAGGATGCCCATCTGGATTTCCCGGGCGATCCGGAGGTCGTAGGCGATTTTCTCCTTCACGGCGTCGGCGTAGGCCTTGGCTCGCAACAGCGAACGGACGCGCGCCTTGACTTCGAGCACCTCGAAAGGTTTGACCAGGTAATCGTTGCCTCCGGCTTCAAAGCCCTTGGTCTTGTTTTGCACGTCTTCGAGCGAGCTGAGGAACATCACGGGAATCTCACGCGTCTGCGGCGAGGCCCGCAACCGGCGGCAGACCTCGTAACCGTCAATCCCGGGCATCATGATGTCGAGCAACACCAGGTCCGGTAACAGCTTTTCCGCCGTGCGCAGCGCCGACGTGCCGTCAATTGCCACGCTGAGTTGGTATTCCCCGCGCAGGGCCTGGACCAGCACGTCCACATTGGCCGGCACGTCGTCCACAATTAAAACGCGGCATTCCGAGAGTTCTTTCATGGCAGTGATTTGACGGCTTCTTCCAGCCGACTCTGGGCGTCAGCAAACGCATAACCTTCCACCAGTTTTTGGAATTGCGACCAGGCATCGCCCGCAAACAATGGCCGCAGCATGGCTTGGTTCACCTCGATAAAATCCGCTGCGCCAGGGTCGAATTCCGCGAGCAACTTGGTCAATCGCGCTGCGGCTTCGCGCGTCTGCGCCGGATCAGCGGCTGGCGCCGTCGCCGACGGCAAAGTTTCCGATGCAGCGGACCTCAGCGCGGCCTGCAATTGTGTCACCAACGGATCAAGGGCGGCGGCAACCTGCTGTTTCGCGTTGGCGACCACCTCCGCCCCACCCCGTTCGCGAATCACCTTTTCCAGAGCGCCGGCGGCGGTCTGGACAGGTTTGGCGCCGATATTGCCGGCCACCCCCTTGAGCGTGTGCGCCAGGCGTTCGGCGAGTGCGGCGTCCCCTTTGGCCAGCGCGTCGGTGACCTGCGTGACCACTGAACCTTGCTGTTCGGCGAACTGGCGAAGTAGTTTCAAGTACAGCTTCCGGTTGCCAGCGACCCGGCTCAGGCCATCCTTCGTGTCAAGACCCGCAATGACGGGCAGGTCGCCATCCGGCGCCTTCGGCCGGCCTTCAGGCGTCGCCGGTTTTATTTCAACGGATGGACTGGCAGCGGAAGCTGTGGACTTATAAACCCGGCCCACGATCTCGTAGAGCAAGGCCGGGTCAATCGGCTTGGAGATGTGGTCCACCATGCCGGCCGCCAGACAACGCTGGCGTTCCTCGATGGTCGCGTGCGCGGTCATCGCAATGATCGGCAACGCTGTGAAACGCCCATCGGCGCGAATTTTCGCCGTCGCCTGGTAGCCATCCATCTCCGGCATTTGCAGGTCCATTAAGATGACGTCGAACGGCGGGGGTTGTGGGCCGTTTGACAGGATCTCGACCGCTTCGCGGCCGTTGTTGGCGATCTGCACCGTGGCACCGGCGCCTTCGAGCAGTTCCACGGCGATCTGCTGGTTGATGTCGTTGTCCTCGGCTAATAAAATGCGCGCGCCGCGCAGCCGCGTTTCCTGGCCGGCTTCTGCTGTCGCGACCGTTTCGCCGGGGGCGGCAAAGACGTTTACGAGCGTGTCCACGATCATGGACTTGGTGACCGGCTTGACGAGGAAACCGTCGAGC
>DATJOW010000207.1:0-40806 GCA_035506715.1 Candidatus Acidiferrum sp.
ATGGCCGAGACGCTCAGCGCCGAGACCCTCACCCGGGTGTTGTATCCCGATGATTCCACGAGCCAGGGCCAGAGCCTGCGGTTCGTGCAGGAATATTTCCTGGTCGCCTGTTCCCTGGCCGACCTCGTCCGCCGCTTCCGGCGTGCCAACTCCGACTGGCACCAGCTTCCCGAAAAGGCCGCCATTCAGCTCAACGACACGCATCCGACGATGGCCGTGCCCGAGTTGATGCGCATTCTGCTCGATGAGGCGAAGCTCGGCTGGGAGGAAGCCTGGGACATCACCCGGCGGACGCTGGCCTACACGAATCACACGCTGCTGCCCGAAGCCCTGGAGAAATGGCCGGTGCGGTGGTTCGAAATGTTGTTGCCGCGGCACCTGGAAATCATCTACGAAATCAACCGCCGCTTCCTGGATGACGTGCGCGTCCGTTATCCCGGCGACGAGGGCCGGCTCCAGCGCGTGAGCCTGATTGAGGAGGGCCCCCAACGCCGGGTCCGCATGGCGAACCTGGCCATCGTCGGGTCGCACAGCACCAACGGCGTCGCGGCCATCCATTCCCGACTGTTGCGCACGAGCACCGTCCGGGACCTGGCGGAAATTTTTCCCGAACGGTTCAGCAACAAGACCAACGGCGTCACGCCGCGCCGCTGGCTGCTGCTGGCCAACCCGGCGTTGGCCCATGCCGTCACCAAGGCCATCGGTCCGGACTGGATCGCCGACCTGGATCAGTTGCGGAAGCTCAAACCGCTGGCGGAGGACGGCAATTTCCGCCATGCCTTCCATTTGGCCAAGCGCACCGCCAAGGTGCAGTTTGCCCACTGGCTCAAGTCCGCCACGGGCCAGGTGGTGGACCCGGACAGCATTTTCGACTGCCAGGTCAAGCGCATCCATGAATACAAGCGTCAATTGCTCAACGCGCTGCGCGTGGTGGTGCTTTACCACCGGCTGCGGCAGAATCCGAAACTCGAGATGCCGCCGCGGACGTTTTTCTTCGCCGGCAAAGCCGCGCCGGCCTATCACCTGGCCAAGGTCATCATCAAATTCATCAACAACCTGGCCGGAACGATTGACGGCGATCCGGCGGTGAACGGGCGAATGAAGGTGCTGTTCCTGCCCGACTACTGCGTCACGCTGGCGGAGCGTTTGATTCCCGCCAGCGACGTTTCCAACCAGATTTCCACGGCCGGGTACGAGGCCAGCGGCACGAGCAACATGAAATTCATGATGAACGGTGCCCTGACGATCGGCACGCGCGACGGCGCCACGATCGAAATGGCCGAGGAGGCCGGCGAGGAAAACTTCTTCCTGTTCGGCCTGACGGCGCAACAGGTGGCCGAGAGCCGCGGCTGGTACAATCCGCATTGGCATTATGAAAGCGAGGCCGAAACCCGCGCCGCGCTGGACTTGATCCTGTCCAACCATTTCAGCCGCAATGAACCCGGCGCATTCATCCCGCTCCTGGACGCCCTGCTGACGAACGGCGATTATTACCTGCATTTGGCCGACCTGAAATCGTATCTGGCAGCGGACCAACAGTTGCAGGACTTATATGCCGACCGCGAGGCGTGGACGCGCAAAGCCATTCTGAACGTGGCCGGATCGGGAAAATTTTCCAGCGACCGGACCATTGCCGAGTACAACGCCGAAATCTGGAAGGCGCAACGCTGTCCGTTGTCCTGAGTTCGGGCCGCTGTGTCCGGGGCCAAGTCCCGCGGTCAAGCCGGTGCCGGCGGTGGCCGTTTGACAGCCCGCCGGCTATTCCAACTCACGGTGCAGTAAAACCCCTGATTTCACCGCGCCGCCACTGGTATGGCAATTGCTCCGCCTTCGTGTCGGCAGATGAGAGTTTTGTCCGGACTTTAAAGGCATGAGAAAAATCATCCTGATTGGCATTTGCATTGCGCTGGAGTTGGCCTGTGTTTCCGCCCGCGCGACCGATACCCCGGTCCAGGCGGCCGCGCGCGCGGCCTTGATGCAAAAATTGAACAGCGTCACCATGCCCACGCCTCAGCCGACGCTGAAATCCAACGCGCCTTCCGGGAAAACGGCCGCTGAACCGATTCCCGCCATTACCAGCGCACCGCCACCCGCGTCGGAGCCAGCCCCGCCGCCGCCCGCCCCCGTGGAGGCGCCAACGCCGGCGCCTGAACCCGCGCCCGCACCAGTCTCCGCTCCAGCCATTCCCGCCGCGCCTGAGCCCGCCGCCGAACCCGCACCTGAGCCGGCTACCCCGGTAGCTGCCGAGCCGGCCCGCGTTGAACCGGCGCCGGCCGTTCCAGCGCCCGCCGCACCGGCCCCGGTTATCCGGGAGACGGTCAGCCCGGAATACCGTTCGGAGTTGGCAACCGGTTCGCGTGCAAAAGGGAATTACAATCTGGCTTTGGTGTTGTTGGCAGCTTTGGTGCCGCTGATGGCCTTTGCCGGCGCCACCCTGTGGCATCGCCGGCAGCGAACCCATCCGGACCAATCGCTGCGATCGGCGCCAGCCGCCTCGGCCCTGGTTCGGGCCCGCGCCCTCCAGGCCGACCAGATGGTGGAGCGGATTGAAAATGACATTTTTGCGGCCTGCGGCAGTTGCGCTTTGGCCGTAGTCGGGCCGGTCCTGATCAGCGTGTGGCTGTCCCGTCCACTGTCGGTGGTTGTCTCCACCATTTTTCTGGCCGGATTTGGCGGCTGGGGTGGATTTCTGATGTTTCGGGCCATGCGCCGTTTTCAGGCCGTGCAGAACATCCGTTTGGCGCCAGTCGCTCAACCTCCGGCCGTTTCACGCGGTGAACCGGTCGCGGCCAAGGAGCGGCAAGGCAAGTTCGATGAAGAGCCGGCGCCGGCGGAGCCATCCCTGGCCGAGTTGAACCCGAAATCCGCGGCATCGAAAGAGCCGGCCGGCAATTCGAATGGGAGGCCGGTCATCCCAAAAGAAAAAACAGCCAGGCGCCGGAGAACGGTATCCACCCGGTCAAAAGCTCGCCAGTCCGCGCCGGCGAGAAACGGTGCGGCAAAGCTGCCCGGCACGGTCTGATTCGGATTCGCCGACCGTCCGGTTATCGGCGTCGCGCGTGGCGTGTTCCCCGCATTTAGGCTTTTGCCTTCGGCGCTTTGCCGGTAGCCTGCCCGCGTGGGATTGAATTCCGCACGCTGAAAGGAACCGACGCATGGCGATTTCACCGCTGGCCGGCAAACCGGCGCCCAAGTCAATGCTGGTGGATTTGAACCGGCTCGAACGGGAGTATTACGAACGCAAGCCCGACCCGGCCGATCCCCATCAACAGGTCAGCTTCGGCACGAGCGGCCATCGCGGCACATCGCTGCACGGTACGTTCACCGAGGCGCACATTCTCGCCATCACCCAAGCCATCTGCGATTACCGCCGCCGCCAGGGCACCGACGGGCCGCTGTGCCTGGGCAAGGATTCCCACGCCCTGTCGGCGCCCGCCCAGCGCACCGCCCTCGAAGTCCTCGCCGCCAACAACGCCACGACCGTCATCCAGCGCAACGATGGCGTGACCCCAACACCAGTCGTTTCACACGCCATTCTTACCCGCAATCGCGGGCGCAAAGACCGGCTTGCGGATGGCATCGTCATTACGCCCTCGCACAATCCGCCCGAGGATGGCGGGTTCAAATACAATCCGCCCAACGGCGGTCCGGCGGACACGGACGTGACGCGCTGGGTCCAGGACCGGGCCAACGAATTGTTGCGCGGAGGCAATGCCGAAGTGAAGCGCCTGCCATTCGTCCAAGCCATCAAGGCGAAGACCACGCACGAGGAGGATTTGGTCCTGCCTTACGTCAACGATTTGCGGAACGTGGTGGATATGGAAGCCATCCGGCGTGCCGGGCTGAAATTGGCGGTGGACCCGCTGGGCGGCGCCGCGCTGCCATACTGGGAGCCGATCAATTCCGCTTACGGCCTGGACATCACGGTCGTGAATCCGAAATTTGACCCGGCGTTTGCGTTCATGACCGTGGATCATGACGGCAAAATTCGCATGGACTGCTCCAGCCCGTACGCCATGGCCGGGTTGGTGGGATTGAAAGACAGGTATCAGGTTGCCTTTGCCAATGATCCGGATGCGGACCGGCACGGCATCGTGACGCCGTCGGCGGGTTTGATGAATCCGAACCATTTTCTGGCGGTGGCCATCCGTTACCTGCTGACGCACCGCCCGCGTTGGTCGGCAAAGTCCGCCGTGGGCAAAACCCTGGTCAGCAGCAGCCTGATCGACCGCGTGGTGGCGAAGCTGGCCCGCCCGTTGTGCGAAGTGCCGGTGGGATTCAAATGGTTCGCCCCCGGGCTGTTCGACGGCTCGTTCTGTTTCGGCGGCGAGGAAAGCGCCGGGGCCAGTTTTCTGCGCATGGACGGCACGGTGTGGACAACCGACAAGGACGGTCCGATCATGGACCTGCTGGCGGCGGAGATCACCGCTACCACCGGCATGGACCCCGGCGAACATTTTCGCGAACTGGCGGAGGAATTCGGAATGCCGCATTACACGCGCATTGATGCGGCGGCCTCCCTGGAGCAGAAGATGCGGTTGGGCAGGCTTTCGCCCGATGCCGTCCGGGAAGCGAACCTGGCGGGGGAGCCGATCACCGCCAAGTTGACCCGAGCACCGGGCAACCATGCCGCCATCGGCGGGTTGAAGGTCACGGCCGCCCATGGCTGGTTTGCCGCCCGGCCGTCCGGCACGGAAAACATCTACAAGGTTTATGCGGAAAGTTTCCGGGACGAGGGACACCTGCAACTGATCGTGGCCGAGGCGAAACAAATTGTGAGCAACGCCTTGGGCGCGGCTTGAGGCGGATTCCGGGATGCCGGAGGCAACGGAAGCGCCCGATGCGGCCGGACTTGAACCGGAAGCACGAAGGGAATAAAAATCAGCCGCAGGACCGCCAATGGCATTGCGGCCGGCTCGCAAAACCGTATGCTCAATAGAGCGGTTCTAGAGAATCTCAACCGATGCGGCGGTAACCCGAAAGAGATCCCATGAGAATTCAGGTGTTGGCGGATGTTGACGCCGTGGCGGTCGAGGCGGCGCGGTTCATTGCTGCCGAAGCCCGGATGGCGGTGACGGTGCGCGGGCGCTTCGTCCTCGCCGTCAGCGGCGGTCAAACCCCCTGGCAGATGCTGCGGGCGCTGGCCGCTGAGGAAGTCCCCTGGAAGAACGTGCACGTGGTGCAGGTGGATGAACGGGTGGCACCGGCCGGGCACGCCGACCGGAACTTGACGCACCTGTGCGAAAGTCTGCTGGAGCAGGCGCCTCTGCGGCCCGAGCAGATTTACGCCCTGCCGGTGGAGGAAAAAGACCTGGACGCCGCCGCGGCCAGTTATGCCCGCACCTTGCAGGAATTGGCTGGCATCCCGCCCGTGCTCGACCTTGCCCACCTCGGCCTCGGTCCCGACGGCCACACCGCATCGCTGGTGCCGGGAGATGCAGTGTGTGACATCACGGACGCGGATGTGGCTGTCACGGGCGTTTACCGGGAGCGCCGGCGGATGACGTTGACGTATCCGATGTTGAATCGTTCGCGGCGCATTCTCTGGCTGGTGACCGGCGCCGACAAGGCGCGGGTCCTCAAGCAACTGCATGCCGGCGACGTGTCCATTCCGGCCGGCCGGATCCGCCAGGACAAGGCGCTGGTGTTGGCTGACCGGGCCGCCGCAGGTGCTGCCGCCGATTGAATCCGATGGCAGAGCGGCATTGGGCGCCGGTCGTCAAACAGGGTCCTGCTGGCGGTCGGGGCAAGAAAGGCAACCTCAGGCCACCGGCATCAGTTTTTCCGTGCGGATTCCCTGAAGGCCACCAGGTGTCGTGACCCGGAAAGCCCAATCGGTACCATGAGCGCGACCAGGACCACCCAGTCGCGGGCGTCGCGGTACCACGCCATTTCCGCCGCCAGGATGAGCACCGCCAGCAGCAACAGGACCAGCGAAATTCCCCGGTGGAACCGCCGCAACTCCGATTCCAGCCAGGCATCAAGCCGGTGTTCCAGCAGACGGCCGTCATCGGCGTCAGTACAATCCGGTTTGCAGTGGCAGACGTTGCAGACATGCGCTTCCGCCCGGTACCGCGCGATGCGGCGCTCCAGGTCCGTCTCGGTCCGTTTGAGATGATGGCCGGTGGGACATTCCCAGACGTCGAGTTTGCGTTTATAGACGAAGCCGGATTTGCGGTAATGTTCCGAATGGCGATGGGAATGACGGGCCAGCCATTCCAGGGCTACGGCCACCCCTACCAGGAATAGCGCGTAAATCCCGGCCAGGATGACTTCGACATGAATGCCGTGAATCATGCGCCGAATTTTTCAGGTTCCTGGATTTCCGTAAAAAGCGCTTCGCCCGGTTCCGCCTGCGGCGGCCGGGCCTTCTGCCGGCCCACCCCGAGCCAGCAGAGATAGAGCACGGGCAGCGTGCCGCCGGCGATGAACAGCACATCACCCGGCAAACGCAACCATTCCAGCAGAGCGTTGGTATGACTGGAGAGAAACTTCAGCGATCGAGCGTCGAAGTATCCCGTGCTCACCGAGTGATAGAGTTGGAGCAGTCCCAAAGGGAACAACGAGGCAAACACCATCCAGGCCAGCCCGAGGTTGAGCGACCAGAAACTCACTGCGGCGGCTCGCTCGCTCCAGGACTTTTCAGGAACGAGGTAACGCAGGCAGAAGAGTGCCAGCCCCACCGCCAACATGCCGTAAACGCCCATCATCGCCGCATGCCCATGGTTGGCAGTGAGCGCTGTGCCAATTTCGTAGTAGGAAACCACGGGCAGGTTGATCAAAAATCCGAAAATGCCCGCGCCGAGGAAATTCCAGAACCCGACGGCCGCCAGGAACATGACGGCCCAGAAATGCGGAAACGGCGTGCGTGCCTGCGCTCCCTGTTGCACGCCGAGTTGGAGAAAACTCCAGGCCTCCAGCGTGAGGAATGTCAGCGGAATCACCTCCGCGGCCGAGAAGAATGCTCCGAGGGCCATATGGACTGCCGGTTCGCCCGAAAAATATAAGTGGTGCATGGTGCCGATGACACCGCCGGCCGAGTAGAGGACGATGTCCAGATAGATCAGTCGCAGGGCCACCCGCGGATGGACCACGCCCAGCAACACAAAGACATAGGCAACCATGACGGTCGTGAACAATTCGAGAAAATCCTCCACCCAGAGATGGACCACCCAAAACCGCCAGAAGTCCGTGGTGGTGAAATTGGCGTCCGTCCGCGCAAGCAGGCCGACGGCATAAAAGGCGGGAATGGCCAGGGCCGCGAAGAAGAACAACCACGGCAGGTTACCGACCTGTTCGGTCCGCAGTTTATTCCGGAGCCCCCGCAGGAGAATCAACACCCAGAAGAACAGGCCTACCGTCAACAATATTTGCCAGAACCGGCCGAGATCGAGGTACTCAAAGCCCTGGTTCCCGAACCAAGACCAGCCTCGGCGAATCCAACCATTGATGCCCGCATATTCGCCGGCCAGGCTGCCGAAAACCACGAGGGTCAGCGCCCCCAGCAGCGCATAGGCCAACCAGCTTTGCCGGCGCGGTTCCCGGCCGGTTATCACCGGGACCAGGAAGATACCCGCCGCGAGATACGAGGTCGCCACCCAGAAAATGGCCAGCTGCAAATGCCAGGTGCGGGCGATGTTGAACGGCAGAACCCGGGCGAGGTCGAAACCGAAAAAGTTGCTGATCTCCGCGCGATAATGCTGGGTGGCACCGCCCAGCAGGGTTTGCAGCAGGAACAGCACTGCCATCACCAGGAAGAACCATGCGCAGGAGCGCTGCGCCGGAGTCAGGTTCACGTCATCCGGCGGCCGGAATGAGACGCGCTGCTCCTCGCGCCCGTGCCAGCCAAGAAAATTCCAGCGGCCAAAGGCGGCCAGCAACAGGCCGATGCCCCCCAGCAGGGCAATCAGGGAAAGGACGCTCCAAAGAATGGTTTCCGCCGTGACCCGGTTGCCGACGAGGGGTTCGGGCGGCCAGTTGTTGGTGTAGGAATAATCATGGTTCGGACGCAACGTTGAAGCAGCCCAGGCCGACCAGCTGAAAAAAGCCGTGAGCAGCCGGATTTTTTCGGGATCCGTGATGGCTTGAGGTCGCAGTCCAAACCGGGTGGAGGGCGTCCCGAAATAGTCGGCATAATAATCAACGAGTTTGCGGAAAGCGTCGGTCTCCGCGGTGCTATAGGTCAGCACACGCGCCACGGCGTCGAGCCGATTGGTTTTGAAATCGGCAATGGCCTGTCGTTGGGCGGCGTCGGAAGCGCCGCCATAGTCATCCCGCACCATCTCTGCAGCGCGATGCAGGTAGTCCGCCGTAAAATCGGGCCCCAGATAGGCACCGTGACCGAATATCGAGCCATATTCCATCAGCCCGTTTGCGAGGAAAATCTCCTGTCCACGGGTGATGTCCGCCCCGGTAAAGAGAAGGTTCCCCTGGCTGTCCACCACCCGATCCGGAATGGGCGGTTCGTCGGTATAGGTCCGGTATGCCAGTAGTCCGAGGACGAAAAATCCGGAAAGCATGACCAGGGCAACCGCTTGAATCCAACCTTTGGAAATCAACAAACTTTGTCTGGGCGATTCATTCATAGTGTCCTCTCCTTGCCTGACGTCGGATGGTGTTGAGTTTCAACAAACCGTTTGTCAAAACGTTCGGGCCGTATCGGGCTTGGCCCCCGACGCTTTGCGCGAGCCGAGAATAGCATCTGCACTGTTCAAGTCTAGGGCGGCTTCCGGCACCTGCCTTGACTTGAATCAAACTTTCGCCGCAGAGGCGACAATGCCACAAGACTGGAACAAGACCGCGTCAGGACCAGGCCATGGTGCGGCCGGTTTGACCCCTCTCCGTTCAGAAGTTCAAAACCGCACGTTCACACCCACCGTCAGGTAATAATCACTTTTCTCGGGAATGCTGCCGTCGGAGCGGGCCTGGGGGTTCTGGAGGTAATCCCAGATGAACGAGACATCCAGGTCGAGATGATGTTTGATCTCGAATTCCAGGGTGGACACGGCATGGTGGGTGTACTCGCCGGCTTCTTGGTCGGTGAACATGCATTGCAGAGATTGCTTGAACGTGAGCCGGCGGGTCAGGTCATATTCGAAATAGGATTGAATTCCGCCGGACGCGGTTGAGGCGGATTCGGCTGCGCCGGGTTCCACCGTGTCAAAGCGCGTATATTGGAAACCGGGACCGGCGGACACCCGCCACTCCAGCCCCGGCCGATCAAAGATGTAATAACCGGCGCCCACCCCGCCCGTCAGCCGATACGCAATGTTGATCAGAGGGTCGTGATAAATTTCGAAATCCATCGGCCGGATGAACCAGGCGCGGTTCAACCGGACATCGTAGGTGAGATTGCCGCGATCGTTATTGGCATTTTTCTCGTTGTTGACCTCGCTATAATTGCCCAGGTACTCCAGCAGCAAGGTCGTCGCCGGCGTGCGCCGGGCCAGTGCCGCGTGCGTATTGACCGTCAATTGACTGTTATTGCCGGATTGCAGGCTGATGCCCACCATGGCATCGCCCGACCAGTACTGGATTTTCCTGTCGCCGCCGCCCGGAGTGATGCCCATCAGTTCCTCGCGCGGGAGGGTGACGGTTTTCTCCGGACCCCTGACCGTCACCACGCCGTTGCTGACCGTCACCACGCCGTAAACAGGCTCCTGGCCCTCGACTTGCGTCAGCATGCGATGGGCCGTGTACACCTGGCGGATGTCTTTCAACTTCAACGATTGCTCCTCCAGCTCGTCACTGTCAAACTCCACGTTCTTGTGCTGGATGTATTTGAGTTCGCCGCGCAGCCATTCGCCCGACTTGAGCTGCAGCCAGTCAGCGCCGTCATGCCCGACGCCCGGTGGCAACCCGGACAGGTTGGTGTTTGCCGGCCGGCCGGGCGCATTGGTGACGGCGGGGGCGGACACCGGGGCGGCATTTGTTTCCTCGCTGGCAGCGCGCTCCAATTTGCGGATTTGTGCCGGGACGACTGTCAACCGGCCGCCGAAACCGGATTCGAACACGACCCCATTGGTGGTTTCGATAAGAATCATGCCGACGAACCGCTCGCCGTTGGTGGTGATCAGAACGTCGGCCCGGGCGGCCAGGGCGAATGCCGCGATGGCCAGCCCCAGGCCAAAAACCCGATGACCATGCGGTTTGCAGTGGGACATCGTAGGCATGACGGTTTGACGATTGACTTTCGTCACTTCGCGGCCGGCGGGCGCGTAGACACCACGGTCTTCTCGACCTGCGCGGCGGAATAGTTGCGCCACCACTCGTCCGCCCGCTCCCGCGTCCAGTCCGTTGCGTTTTGGCAGCCGGCCAAGGCATTGTCCAGATCGCGGGCATTGGCCGGCCGCGCCGTTGGATCCTTGGCCAGGCAGCGCATCAGCACTTCCTCGAGGTCCGGTGCCACGGGCTTCCCCAGCCGCTGGGAGGGCAGCGGCGGCAGGTCCTTCACCTGGTGCATCAGCACCTCGCCCAGCGTGAAGCAGTTGAACAGCACCTCGCCGGTGACCAGGAAATAACCCAGCGCTCCCACCGAGTAAATATCGCTGCGCGCATCCACTTCGGCCGGGCGTTCCACGGCCTCGGGCGACATGTACAGCGGCGTTCCGAGGGTGACGCTGGCGCCCGTCAATTCCACCTGATTTTCCTCCAGGCGGACCTTGGCGAGGCCAAAATCGAGCACTTTCACGAAATCCGGCACGCCGCCACGATGCGTCAGGAAGACGTTGGCCGGCTTGATGTCGCGATGCACCAATCCAATGGCGTGCGCCTCGGCGAGCGACCCGCAGATCTGGCGCAGGATGGCAATCACCCGGCCTTCCGGCTGCGAACCGTATTGTTTCACCAACCGGTCGAGGGTCAGGCCGTCGAGGTACTCCATCGCGTAGTAAAAGATGCCCTCGGGGGTGCGGCCGTAATCATAGAGGGCGATGGTGTTGGGATGGGTCAGCTGGCCGGTCATCTGCACCTCGCGTTCGAACCGGGCGGTGTTGTTCGGATTCAATTTGTCGGTTTGCAGCAGTTTCACCGCCACGGGGCGTCGCATCAACGCGTGATGCGCGCGGTAAACCGCCCCGAACGCGCCTTCTCCAATCTTGTCGTCGAGCGCGTACTGGCCGAGCTGTTTGGCCTTCAAGGCTGCCTTTTGAGCCGCTGCCTGCAACCGGCTGGCCAGGCGCATCAGCACGTAAACCAGCACCGCTCCCAACAGCAGCAGGCTGAAGATGGACCAGAAACCCAGGCGCAAAATCCGCAATGGCCGGAAGGCTTCGGCCCGATCCATCTCCGTTGCCAGCCCCAGGTCAAAATCGTCCAGCCACGTCCAGGCCCCCACTTTGGAGACGCCGCGATACCCGCGGTATCCGTTGGCATCCGCGCCGGCGCGCCCCGCCAGCGCCTCGCTCACCGGGTGGGTGAACGGGAGTTCCGCCCGGCGGCGCGGCGCCGTCTTCCCCGCCTGGAGATTCACCAGCGGATCGCGCAATTCCAGCGTCAGAATCGAGCGCGCCTCCGGCGTGTCCGGAATCAGCCCGAGGCGCTTGAGGTCGTCGTCGAACCGGCTTTCGGAGAGCAGCTTGCCATCCCGGCCAAAGGCGTAGGTCTCGCCGGTTTCGCCGGACCGCGCGGTGGCGAGGATGCGCGTGAAATCCTTGTCCGGCTCGATGCGCAATCCGATAACGGCTATAACCTGGCCGTTGGTCGAACGAACGGGTGCGGCAGCGAACATGGTGGGCACACCGACGCGGAGGTTGCCGAGCTTGTCGGTCAGCATTTGAATGCTGGGAAATGGCCGGGTGACCAGAGAATGCCCGGCCAGACACAACGCCATCGCCTCCTCGTCGCCGGGCGGCTTTTGCGTGCCCACGAGCTGGTCGCGCATTGCAGCGATGACCGTGAAGTTGGTATCCAGCACCACAAACCCGTTGAATCCGCGGCGTTCGAGGATGGGCTTAAGATGGGAACGCAACGCGGACTGTTGCGGCGCCGTCAGCAATCCGGCCTGCACCTGTCCGCCCGCCTGCGCCTGCTGCAGCAGGCCGGTAACAAGTTCGCGCACCTGGTCGTCTTCCGCCACGTTCTCCGCGTCTGATCTCACCGTGACGGACCACGCCCGGAGCGCCTCCGCGTTGGCGTTCAGAATGGTCCGGAGCGTGTCGGCAATCTGCTGTTTGGTGGCCCCCTCCATTTTCACACGCAGCCAGATGCCGATGAAAACCAGGACGAGGGCGGCGACGAGCGGCCAGACCCACAACTGCGTGCGAAGGAATCCCTGGGTGCGGGTCAGGACGCTGGCGACGCTCGAGGTGCGGGATTGGGACAATTTGGGCTCGGGCATATGGGGTGTCCGTGTTGCCCTGCCAGTGTCCGCCCGATCCGGCCCGAAATCCAGCCTGAAATGATGAGCGAACCGGCCGCCGCCCCGGCTTTCAAGCTGGGGGAAGACCGCCGGCAAACAAAAGTCGCGCCCGGCAAAAACCTCTCACCCCCCATCGGTGTGGCAGCCGACGACCGAGTCAAACGTTGCGGCCAATATTTCTTGCCCCGCGGCTGGATCCGGAATTTACCGGAGATTTCAATTGGGCGTCTGGAACGCGACGTTCGGCTGCTCCGAATCCGAACAGTGCCAGCCCACCACCGAGCCGTCGGCCAGCCGGACCCATTGATCTTCCGCCCCCTTCGTCCAAACACGCCATTGACCGTCCAGCCGGACCACCGTGGTCTGGCCGGCTTCGATGCAGACCGGAACCGTCACGGTGGAACTCACGCCGTTCGCATCGGCAGCCTCGGCTTTGACCTCGTAGGCGCCAGGTGCCAGCTTGAGCCGGGTCGGATTGGGATCATTCATCCCGGCGGCGTTGGAAACGTGCAGGAGCCATTGGCCATCCCGGCTGGACAGGGAGTAGTCGGTATGGGCGGCGCCGTAGAGGAAGTCGTTTCGGCCGTAATCGCTGTTCGAATAAAACTCCTCGCCGTTGATGTTCAGGGGCACCCGTTCCCGGGCGGTATAGACCTGCAGCCATCCTTCGCCGCCGGGAGATACGGCCGGCGACGGGTCTGGCCCGACTCCGGACAACCGGGTGGTCGGTGAAGACGTCGCACAGCCCACAGCCCCCAGCAGGGCCAAAGCCAGAATTTGTGTGCTCACGTTGTACATAGTTTCTCCTGTTTGTTCGCGGCCGGCTCCGGCCGGCTTACCTCCCCACGGTTTGCCTCCTTGGCGCTGCGACACCGACCCTGGCGAGCGGACGCACTTCAGACTTGGAGTTATATTAGCTAATTTGAATAATAAGTCAATATAAAATTTCGTCCTTGCGGTTACGTGTTGATGCGGCGGCGCTTACGCTGAAAACCCCACGGGATTTCAATGGAGAGCCAAGCGGGTGTATTGGCCCTGCCGGCACGACCGGACGCTGCCGGAGCCGCACCTGGCCGGCCGCTGCGATTGAGACGGTTGGAAGGGCGTCCGCCCGCGGGTGTCCGGCTCCGTGACTTTCTCCGCCCCGGAAGCAGCGGCGCGAGCCGTTCCTGTCCCGGCGAGATCCGGCCGGCGGGATTTTCAGTCGCGGTACTTTATCACTTGGCGATGCGCAATCCCGCCAGCGCCTGGTCCACCGCCTGTTGAATGCGGATGGCGCGCGCATCCTCGGGCAGGTTGCGCAGAACCTCGCGCGCGGCATAATTGCGGTAAAGCAGCTTGTAGGTTTTGGCGTCGATGATGTCAATGACCAGCGCGCCGGCCTCGTAGGGATTGGGGTTCTTGCTGTCAATCGCGCTTTTTTCGTGCGCCTTGTCCAGCAACGCATCGGCGTCGCGGCCGTAACCGAAATAATCATTCACGTCGGTGGTGGACACGTTGTTCCCCAAAATGAGGAGGTAAGCCACGAAGACATCACCGCCGGCCGGTGCCCGGCTGAGACCCTTTGCCGTCAGGTTGGTGGTGATGGCGCTTTGGATCAGGCGATGGATCTCGGCGCGTTTTTCCGCGTAATCGGGCGGAGCGGGCCGGCCGGTCACGAAGCTGAAGGTGTCGGCATGCACGGCGCCGGTGTTGACGCGGGTGGGGGTGGAGGAACAACCCGCCAGCAGCACGGCGCCGGCGGCGAGGAAACTAACCAAGATGAGCTTCATGGCCGGGATTTTAAACGAGTTGCCGGGGGAAAGACAACCTTCCGGTTCAAACTTTTGCCGGGCCGCCTCACATCCGCTTTTGGGGCTGAATCGGGTGCTGGCGCAGGGCCGCGCAGATCTTTTCCACCTCGGGAATGGCGTGCGCAAAATACTTTTTGAATCCGCGGCAGAGATAATTCAGCCCGGGGTCGCCGTCGGGCGTGCGGATGATCCGGTTCTTCGGGCATTCCCCCCAGCAGTCGCTGAGATAGGGACATTGCCGGCAATACTTCGGCAGCGTCTCGTTCTTGGCGTAACCGAATTGAACCTGCGGGCGGGAAAAGACCTGGGTATCGAGCGCGCGATCCTGGAGGTGGCCCAGCCGGTATTCGGGATAGACATAGTGGTCGCAGGAATAAACGCTGCCGTCGTGTTCGAGCGCCACGCCTTTGCCGCAAAACTCGCTGTAGATGCAGACCTGCGCGCCCAGCCCCAGGTGCTGCGACACCAGCGTCTCGAAATGATTGACCAGGATTTTCCCCACGTCCTTCTGCCGCCAGCGGTCAAAAATGCGAATCAGAAAATCGCCCCAGTCGTCGGGATCCACCGACCAGTCGGTGACGATGGAATTGGGATGGCCGGGCCGCGCCTCGGGGTCGCCGTCGCGGGGGAGGGCGGCGTGGTTCCACTTGTGCGGCGCGGTTTTTTCAAAGCCCTGGTACTCGACGATGGGAATGAACTGCATGTAGGTCGAGGCGACCTCGCTCCGCAGGAAGCGGTAAACGTCCACCGGATGCTTGGCGTTGTAACGGTTGACGCAAGTGAGTGTGTTGAAAGGGACCTGGTACTGATGAAGCAGTTTTGCGGCGTGGAAGACCTTGTCGAACGTGGGTTTGCCGCCTTTGGTGACGCGGTAGCGGTCGTGCAATTCGCGCGGGCCGTCGATGCTCAGGCCGACGAGGAACCGGTGCTCCTTGAGGAAGGCGCACCATTCCTCGTTGAGGAGCGTGCCGTTGGTTTGCAGATCGTTTTCGATCCGCTGAAAGGGCTTGGCATATTTTTTTTCCAAGGCCACGACCTTGCGGAAAAAGTCCAGGCCCATCAGCGTGGGTTCGCCGCCCTGCCAGGAAAAGACCACCTCGGGCCCGGTCACGCCGGCGATGTACTGCTGGATGAACCGCTCAAGCGTCGCGTCGGTCATCCGGCCGGTGCCCGGCCCGTTGGGCAGGGTCTCCTTGCTCAGATAAAAACAATAGGTGCAATCCAGGTTGCAGGTGGACCCGGTCGGCTTGATCATCACGTGGAACCGCTTTTGCGACCGGTCCGCCATCAACGACGGCGCGTCGTACTGGTCCACCGGCCGGGGCGGCTGGTTGGGCTCCACCACCTTGAGGCCGGCGGGCAACGGAGGTGATTTGGATTCAGCCGTGCTCACTTCCTGCGCTCGAAATAATTCTCAAACTGTTGGCGTTCAACCGTCTTGCCATACGCGCCATAAATTGGTCGCTCGCCGCATTATGTCAACGCGCAAGTGAGGCCGGCGACGGCCGGGACCGCTTTGCCGCCGCGCCAGCGCCTTGCTGAAAATCCAGTTGAAAATTCCCGGGCCGCCGGATTCATTCTCCCAGCTGTGTTTGAATCTCCTTGAGCAGTTGTTCGCAGGGTGATTTACCCATGGACTTGACCTGGTAGCTTTCCACGAACGTCGGATCGTGTTCGTGTTTCACCCGCCAGGCATGGCAGCCGATGAGCATCGAGTTGGTGGTCACTGGCTGCAGGGTTAATTGCCCCTTGATCGAAACCGTCTCGTTGAACAGTTAACTGCCGCAGGCGATTTGATCCGCGCGGCTTCCCGGACCGGGAGGTCGGAACATCGGCTGCGCCAGGCATTGTCACTTTGCGGCCAGGTCGGCGGCGACGTCGGCCATGATGCCCGCCAGCGCCTCGTCGTAACCGGCCACGACCGCCGGCGCCGTGTTGATCTTCAGCGGCACGGACCGCGAGTATTGCTTTTGCCGGATGACATTGCCTCCGGCGGACACGAACTCGAAGCGCAGCGACAGCACTGCCGCCGGATGGCCGGGCCGGCGGAAGTCGCCATAAAGTTCGCCGACCTGCACCCGAAGTTCCTGGGTGGGGGCGAGCGGGTTGCCGGGCTCGACCACGTTGGCGAACGCCCCGCTGTTGGCCAGATACGCCCGAATCGGAATGGCCAGGGCTCGGGCCGGTGAGACCAGGAACCCGGCGTAGGGATCCGTTTCGTAAGCGTTCGGCCCGATCCGGTACACGAGCGCCTGGCCGGCAAACAGCGGGGACACTTCGACGGGCTGAAACAGGAGCACGCTGCCGGTGGCGGGCATGTTGGTGACGGCCGGGGTTTGCAGGGCGAAAGCCTGGTGCTGTAGCGCGGGCCGGGACAGACAGCCGGTGAGGAACAGGCCGAGTACGAGGGAAAACAAGAACAGGTAGGGTCGGCGCGCTGTGCCGACCGGACACCGCAGCGCGGCGTCCCTACCATGGAGAAAGC
Source organism: Candidatus Acidiferrum sp. (assembly GCA_035506715.1). Classification (GTDB taxonomy): domain Bacteria; phylum Verrucomicrobiota; class Verrucomicrobiia; order Limisphaerales; family UBA11358; genus UBA11358. The sequence continues at coordinate 16,637 of DATJOW010000207.1, forward strand.
AGCTCTTGATAAAGGTTATTTTCATAAAATTGGATGGGTTCAGGAGTTCACGGTTTTATTTCGAAGGGGTCTGGACGCTTTTGGCCGGCAGCGGCGGCTGGCCCAGGAAAAAGCCCGCCGGATACCGTTTCAATTCCAGCAACACCGCGTCCAGGTTCTGCGCCGTCTGCTGGACGTCGCCGAGCGTCTTGTTGAGATTGTCGCCGACGTCCTTGAAAGGAATCTGCTCGATGTGCTTGCTGACGTTGACCAGGCTGGACTCGATGGATTCGATGCCCCCCGGCAGGGTCGGCAATTGCACCGGTTCCTTCGACCAATCCAGGGCGACCGGCGGCGTGTCGGGATAAAAGTCCAGTGAAATCAATTTCGAGCCGGTGATCAGGCTGCCATTCTGCAACTGGGCCCGCAGCCCGCGCGACACCAGGGTGTCCATCAGTTTCTTGCGGTCGCTGACGGCATGCTCGCCCGGCGCCAGGTCGAGGGTTTTGACCCCGAAACGCTCCGGATCCACGCGAATGGTCACCGGCACGGAAAATTCAAACGTCTTCGCATCGAATTGCGCCTGCACATCGGTCACCTCGCCGATGGGAATCCCCTCGAATTCCACCGGCGCGCCCACCGAAAGTCCGCGAACCGATTGTTTGAATACGACTGTGTAAGTTTGGGGATTGACGGCCGATGGCCGGAACGCTTCCTCGCGGTCCTGGTTCAGGTTGAAGACGGTATTTTCCGCGGCGGGCGCCCTCGGCCCGTCGGTCACCGGCGTTTCGAAGGCAATGCCGCCAACCAGGATTGACAGCAAGGATTCGGTCTGTATCTGCAAGCCCCGGGCGGAAAGGGATACGTCAATGCCGCTCGCCTGCCAGAAACGCGTATCGGACGTCACAAACTGGTCGTATGGTTCCTGCACGAACACCTTGACGTTGAGAAATTTGCCGGTCTGGTCCAGCTCGTAGGATGCCACCTGGCCGGCCTGCAACCGCCGGAAATAAAGGGGCGAGCCTTTGTTGAGCGAGCCCAGTTGCGGTGTCTTCAGAATGAAAAACCGGCCTCGCACCCCGCCCGTTTCCAAGGGAGCATCTTCCAGCGCAACATAATGCCGCTCGCGCTCCTTCAATTGGCCGATTTCCATGCCGATGTACGCACCGGAGATGAGCGTGCTCAAGCCGGAAACGTTCGCGCCGGAAATCTGCGGCCGGACCACCCAGAATTGGGTGTCCTTGACCAGGAATTCCTCCGTCCGCGGACTCATTTCGGCGGTGGCGATCACTTGCCGATAATCCTCCGAGAGCCGGATGGTGGTGAGGGTGCCGACCTCCACGCCGTTGTAACGGATTTTGGTTTTGCCGGCTTCGAGCCCATCGGCGGACCGGAAGACGATGGTAATGGTGGGTCCCTGGTTCCGGATGGTGGTTATCCCGATCCAGATGCCGGCTAGCGCGGCCACGGCCGGGATCAGCCAGATGAATGAGAAGCGGGCGCGTTTTTTTGAAACGACCTGCGCTTCAGGAACGACGGGGAGTGGTTTTTTCGTGTCAGACATGTGATGCCTCCTTGGAGCTGGCGGGGTCCCAGATCAGCCGCGGATCGAATGATTCGACCGCCAGCATGGTCAACACGACCACCGCCGCAAAAAAGAAAAGACCGGGCGCGGGCTGCACCGACATGAGCGGCTGCAACTGGATGAGCGCCACGGTAAATGTGTCCACGAACACGTCCACCATGGACCAGCGGCCGATCACCTCCACCAGCCGGTAGAGCCGGACGCGCTGCCCGGGGGTTTCGATCGAGCCGCGCCGCACGGTGAAGACGAGGTAAAGCAGCGCCACGATTTTCGCGCTCGGGATCATGATGCTGGCGAACAGCACGATGAGCGAGAGCGGCCAGCCCGTGGGCGACCATAGCAGCACCACGCCCTGCATGATCGTGTCCGATTCCGACCCCGCAAAAGTGGTGGTCGTCATCACCGGCAGGAAATTGGCGGGGAGGTAACAGATGGCGGCGGCGATCAAATAGGCCACCGTGCGGCGGAGGCTGTCCGTTTTTCGAAAATGCAGTTCCTCATCGCATCGCGGGCAGCGCCCTTCCGCTTCGCCGGGCGCGGGACGGGAGAGCAGCCCGCAGGTCTCGCAGCGCTGCAACCCCTGCTGCATCGCGGTCAGGGCCGGCGCACTCATGCGCTGGCCTCCCTGGGGGGCTCGCTGGGCGACGGCCGCGCGTCGGCCTGCGCCCACTCCATGCGGCTCCACACTTCCCGCGGGTCGAAACTGGACTGCATAGCGGCCAGCACAAACACCAGCGCAAACAACGCGAAGAGCGCGTGCCCCGGAATGACCGTGGCGTACTCGGCGATCTTCGTCAGCGCCACCAGCACGCCCAGCAGCATGACTTCAATCATGCTCCAGGTGCGGGTGAGTGGCAGATGCCGCAGCACCCAGCCAATCCAGGCGGGGAGGCGTTCCCGTCGCGCCGCCAGCAGCACCAGCAGCACCACGCCGATCTGGAGCGCGGGCGCGAGGACGGCGGCAAAGAAGACCAACACGGCGACGATTTGCTGGTCGTGTTGCCAGAGCAAGTCCGCTCCGCCGATGACAGTGGTGAACGCTTCCCGGCCCACGGTGGTAAGTCCCAGCATGGGGACGGAATTGGCGATCATCCATAACACGGCCGCCGCGACCGCCAGGGCCAGCGTCCGGTTTAACGAATCCACCCGGCGCCGCCACAGCACCGTTCCGCAACGCCAACAACAGGCAGTCTGTCCGGGCGTAATGGCCGGCAGTCGCTGCAGCAGGTCGCAATTCGGGCAAGCCACGAGCGCGACGTCCGCCAGCGCCCGGTTGGCCGATTCACGAGGCATGATTTCTCCGTCCGCGTTCATCGCTTTGACTGAGGTGAAACGTTTGCCGGCTCCGGGATAAAATATCCGCTAGTCGTTCCCGAAGGCGAGTGGAAAATCAACGACGTGGAAGAAAACCCGATGGCTTGGGGCGCGAGTTGAATCTACGGCCAGCCAGTTTTCAAAAGCGGCTGGTGTCTTGCGTCTTGATTTGGCTGCTGCAGGGTCGAGCCTGTGGCGCGTTGGTTGAGCCGCAGGCTCAACACCACACCCAATTAAGACACCACCTAAACGAGAGTTGATTTTGACCGGGATCTCCGCAATCATTACGCGTCCTGAACCGGATCATTCAGGCTTCTTTGAGGTGAAGGGAATGAAGCTCCTTGCCGGAATGATGGATGACGATGAAAGTTCCGGCCGGTTGTCGTCGCTTTGAGGCGTTGTGCCGTGCCGCCGACCTGAAAGGGGCGGTTTCCACCAACGATGAACCGGCAGTTTGATCTAATATCGAGAATATGAAAGCAAACATAGTTCATTACAGCTTGAGCCTGCTGGCGGGCGCCGCGTCCCTGCCGGGTGCCATTCCGCCGGCCGGCGCGGCCGGCACGAGACCCAACATTGTCTACATCGTCGCCGACGACCTCGGCTGGAAAGATGTCGGTTTCAACGGCTGCGCCGACATCAAGACGCCCAACCTCGACCGGCTGGCGGCCGAAGGTGTGAAGTTGACGCAATTCTATGTGCAACCAATGTGCACCCCCACGCGCGCGGCCTTGTTGACCGGGCGTTACCCGTTCCGCTACGGGCTGCAAACGCTGGTGATTCCCTCGACCAGCACCTACGGGCTGGCCACCAACGAATGGCTGCTGCCGCAGGCGCTCAAGCAGGCCGGTTACCGGACGGCCCTCATCGGCAAATGGCATCTCGGCCACGCCGACCCGATTTATTGGCCGAAACAGCGGGGATTTGATTACCAGTACGGCGCCCTCATCGGCGAACTAGATTACTTCACGCATGAGGAGCACGGCGTGCTGGACTGGTACCGCGACAACAAGCCGCTCAAGGAAAAAGGTTACACCACCACCCTGATCGGCAATGAGGCGGTGAAATATATTGACGCACAGAATCCCACCAACCCGTTCTTCCTGTACCTCACCTTCAACGCGCCGCATACGCCCTATCAGGCGCCCCAGGAATATATTGACCGCTACAAGAACATCGCGGACCCGACGCGCCGCACCTACGCCGGCATGGTGACCTGCCTGGACGACGAAATCGGCCGCGTCGTGGCGGCGCTGGACAGGAAGGGATTGCGCGACAACACGCTCATCCTCTTCCACAGCGACAACGGCGGCACCCGCAACGCCATGTTCACCGGCGTCATGGCCGACGTGTCCAAAATCAAGATTCCCTGTGACAACGGACCCTATCGCGAGGGCAAAGGCTCGCTCTACGAAGGCGCCACGCTCGTGTGCGCCCTGGCCAATTGGCCCGGCCACCTCAAGGCGGGCAACACGGCGGACGGGCTGATGCACGCGGTGGACCTGTATCCCACGCTCGCAGCTCTGGCCGGCGCCGACACCCACAAATGTCTGCCGCTCGACGGCTTCGATGTCTGGGGAACCATCAGCGGTAACCAGCCGTCGCCGCGCACGGAAATTATTTACAACATTGAACCGTACCGGGCCGCCATCCGGGAGGGCGACTGGAAATTGATCTGGCGCACGCTGTTGCCGTCGTCTGTCGAGCTTTACAACCTCGCCCAGGACCCATCGGAAACGAACAACGTAGCATCCGAACATCCGGACAAGGTGGCCGAATTGCAGAAGCGGATCGAGGAACTGGCGAAGCAAAGCGCCAAGCCGCTGTTCCTGGTGGATCAATTACAGGTGATCATGAAAGATATGCGCGGCGAGCCGGCCCTGCCGGGCGAAGATGCCTATTACGAAGTGGAAGGGCCGTAATCAGCGACCGCCAAATCGCCAAGCCCTTTGATCGCCCGATCAAAATCCCTTCGATGTTCCATCATGAAACAAAAAATTCTCCTTGGGCTGCTGGCCGGCGCTTCCTGGCTGGCCTTCAACACCTGTGCCGAAGAAGGTGGCAGCGGACACTACGCGCCCGGGGCGACGGCGGATTTCATCGACACCCTGCCCGGCAAACCAGGCCTGGTTTTTGCGAACGCCTACACCTATTACGATGGCAGCGCCACGCCGCCGGTTGAATTCGGAGGCACGCCGGTCTTGAATGCCAATGCCCGGCTGAATGCCTACACGATTTTCGGCCTGTATGAGACGTCCTGGACCCTGCTGGGTGGTAATTACGCGGTTGCCGTCACCATTCCATATGTGTGGCTTGAAGTTGACGGCAACGTCAAGGTCGGTCCGCTTCAACCCCGGGTTCATGACACGACCGACGGACTGGGCGATATCACGGTCTATCCCTTCATGCTCGGCTGGACCAATGCGGCGGACATGAAATATGACGTCCGGCTGGGCATCTACACGCCGACCGGCAGCTACGAGGCGGGCAAGCTGGCGAACGCGGGGCGGAATTACTGGACGTTCGAGCCCAGCGCCTCGTTTAGCTGGTTAAGCACCAAGATCGGGACGGAAGTCACGGTGTTTGCCGGCTTCGACATCAACACGGAAAACGAGGCGACGCACTATCAAAGCGGCGCCTCGTTTCATCTCGACGGCACCGCAGCGCAGCACTTCCCGCTGTTGGGCGGCTTCGGCGGGGTGGGCGCGGAAGGTTTTGTTTACGAACAAATCAGCCCCGACGGCGGCAGCGGGGCGAAACTGGGCGATTGCGAAGGGCAAACCATCGGCGTCGGCCCGGTCGCCTCCTACACCCACAAGATCGGCAAGTATGATTTTGCCTGTGAAGTCAAATGGCTGGATGAGTTAAACACCCAGAAGCGTCTGAACGGCAATTATATCTGGTTCAAAGCGGGGATTGTGTTCTGACGCCAAGCCGGCGTTCGGTGATAACATGTATTTTCGCCGCGGTGCTGCAACAAGGTCCATGTCAGAAACGGAAGGCGAAATCGAGGCCGATAAAACAGCCGTTGAAGGCGTCACCCAAAAGATCCGAAAGCCGATCTCGATCCATTGTATCTTCCAAGACGGTTCTAACCACTGATAATCACGTCATCAAGCTCGCGGTCAGGTCGATTCCGGCCCCGCTGGCTTGGGCCGGCCAGCCGTCGGTTTGTTCGCAATCATCCGATAGATCAAGCCCGTCAACAGCGAACCGCCGAGCAAAACCAGAATCAATTCCAGTCCCCGCCGGTAGGCGTGGTCCACCACCTGTTTGGCATCGGCGGTGGTTTGCTGGCCCAACTTCGCCAGTTGCGGCGCGCTGAGATTCACCGTGTTGAGCAGGTTGTTCAAGTCCTTGGCGGCGGCGCCGATCTGGCCCGCGGCGGCGCCGTAATCGAGCACGTTGAACGGCCGGCTGTTGGTGGCGCTGGCGGTCCGGTTGGTATTCGGCGCCGAAACGAAGCGGACGAACTGGTCGAGGGAAACAATGGCGTCGTTAATGGCCGTGGCGGCCTCGGCGCCGGCATCGAGTGTCAGGCGCACGTCCGTCTCCTGCGAGCGCAGGCCATCGAGCAATTGCTGGATGGCGGCCTGGCGCTGGTCGTTGATCAGCTGGGGCAGTTGCTGGGCGGTCTGGGCGAAGCTGGCGGCGGACGCGGACAACTGATTGGCGTTGGAGAGGACCTGCACCGATTCCGGCTGGGCGGCCAACTGGTAGGCCAGCACCTCCGCCTGCCAGCTCAACAATTGCGGCATGCGCTGGGTGTAGTACATGGCGCGTTCCCCCAGCGCCCGCGTTTCCTCGATGGCCGCCGCGGTGGGATCCAATCCGGAAAACGGGTCCAGATAAAGCAGGCTGAAAATGCTGTTGGGGGAACTCCGGGATTGTTGCGCGGACATGCCGATGGCGCTGACAAATTCACGGAACCGGACGGACCCGACGTACCGCAGGTGGGGATTTTTCGCCCGCCATTCCTGGATCAACGTCCGCAATTCCTGCTGCTGCTGCGGTTTGAGCATGACATTCGCCATGGTCCAGATGTTGGTTTCCAGCTGGCGCTGGATTTCCAGTTCGGGGAGGATGGCCTGGCCGTAAGCATCGACACCATAATCCTCGATGACCATGCGCGAGACGGTGACCAGCACCAGCATGTCCAGGGCATTGACGACGGGATTCTCCCCGGTGGCGTCGGTATAGGCGGCCGTGGCCTGGTTGAGCTTCCACCGGAGCGCGGCCAGGCGCGCTTGAGGGGTGCCCACCCGCGCGGCAAAATCGTCGGCCGCCTGCGCAATTTGGGCAACGTAACTGTCGGCAAAACGCATGACTTGAAGCTGCATCACGGTGAGCGTGGCCGACGGCGCTGCGTTGGTGGCCAGTTGGAGAGGCGCCACTTCGGCCTTCGGCGGGGAGGATTTTAACCGGAACAGGGAGCAACCGCTCAAGCCCAGGGCGAGACCGGCCAGGCAGAGCGCGGCGATGATCCTCCGGCCGAGGTGGATGCGGTGGTTGGTTTTCATTTGGGTTGAGGTTGCAGCAAAATATCGCCGGCATTCACCCGCGGGACGCCTTCCGGTGTGCGGGCTTTGTAGTCGGCGGCGGTGAAGTTGGTCTGCCAGCTTCCATAGCCCGCGCCGGCAAACGCAACCGTCACCGAATGCCAGCCGCTATGCTGGAACAGGGTTAGGTCGCGCACGGCATCCAGCACAAAACGGCCGTCGGCATCGGTATATACCGCCCCCGGCTGCATCATCAGTTGGCCGCCTTTGGGCGGAGTGGCTTCGCCGTCGGACGGCGTCGGCACCACGCGCCGGACGGTTGCCCCTTCCAGCGGCTGCCGGGTGTCCGCCGCCAGCACCCGCCCGGTGACCTGGGGCGAGATGTAGTAGGCGAGATTCCCCGACCGGCAACCGGCCAAAACTGTGGCCGACAGAAGGAGCCCGAAAAGGCGGATCACGCCTCTCCGTCCCTCCAGCTCTGCCGCGGGCTTTCGCAAGGTCATGTTCCTGGTTCCGAGCCGCCTGCGGCCGGACTTCTTTTTACTGGCGGCTGTTGGTTTTGCGGCTGCACAAAATTATCAGCGCCCGCCCGGAGGCTTCGACCCGGCCAGGCCGGCGGGCGTGCCTGGATCCTCAGATCGGCGGTTTAAAGCTGTGTTCACGGGTCAGTCGTGCTCTCGGGTTACCCTCCGGCGGCAGCACGAACAACAGCTAAAAACGCCAGGTCAGGTTGACGGTGAAAAAGGAAAACCAGACGTTGTTGTACGAACCCGACACCTCGCCCCGGTAGTCCCCCGGCGCACCTTGCGTCACTGGGAGGTCACCGGACCAGATGAATTCGTAAGCGGCATTGAAATCGAGGTTCTTGCTGTACTTCCAGAGAGCGCCCAGGCCGAAGCGGTAGGCCGGGCCAATGGGCAGCATCACGGTGCGGTGAGCATCGCTCACCGCCGAGGTGTCATAAGCGAACCCGCCGGTGAATTGCCATTTGTCCGATGCCGTGTATTGGGCGCCGATGGCCCCGTGCCAGGTGTCGTCGTAGTGGAGGTTCGCCGTCAGGCTGTTGGGATGGGCCGCGTCAAACCCCACCTCCACCTCGCCGAACCGGCTCCAGTTTTGCCAGCCGACATCGGCCATGACGGCCCACTTTTCGTTGAGCTTCTGCCAGATGCCAAACATCACCGATTGCGGCACCGTCACCCCCAGGTTCAAGGTGGGCGGGTTCTGGAAAACCGGGAGCACGCCGAGCGGGCCGAGATTGTGAAGGCTGGGTTTGTCGCTGAAGTCGAGCTTGACCTCTGAGAGATAGGTGACGCCGAGGCGGGTGCCTTCCCGCGGCGTGATGATGATGCCGCCGATGCCGCCAAAGCCCCACTGCTCATCCCTTAATTTCAGCGTGCCGTCGCCCGGCGCCAGGGTCCGCAGCGCCACCTCGGTGTCCATGTAACCGTACATGGCATTCAGCCCGCCGCCGATGGAGAGCCAGTCATTGACCTTGAAGCTCGCCGCCGGCATGAGCGTCATTCCCAGCAGCGTGCCGTTCTGAACGTAGTATCGCCCGACCCAGTCGTTGTTGTAGTCGATCTTCAAGCCGAAATACGAAAAGGTGCCAAAGCCCACGGCCAGCTTTTCCGTCACCGGGTAGGTGATGAACAAGTTGGCGCCCGGCAGCGCGCCGACGGAGTTGCCGCCGTTCTCCGTGCCCAGAAACGAGCTGGTTTTGCTTCCGTTGTTTGAAAACTTCACGTCCCCGTACAGGACCTGGAGGCCTGATTGCAGTTGCGCCCCGTCCAACAGACTCATGCCGGCCGGGTTCTTGAACAGCGTCGAGGCGTCCTGCGCGCGGGCCGAGTAGCCGGCGGAAGCCAGGCCGACGTCCGGCGTGCCCAGTTCGTAGAGGAAGAGGCCGCCGGCCCGAGCGGTGTTTTGCACCAGGGCGCTGCCAGCGAAGGCAGCACTGATCAGAACGAGGATTCTTGCGGTTTTCATTTTCATGTTGAGAATGATTATATTTGGTTGGATTCAGTCAATTTTTTTTGCTCAGTCTGCGGTTTGCCACCCGGTTCAGCCGGAGGAGCCTGGGACGAATACAATGCCACCAGGCGGGAAATGAGAACCGCCACATACAATGTGCCGGTCATGGCTTCCAGCGCCGAGAGTGCCCGCGCCATGTTTGAGACCGGGGTGATATCGCCATAGCCCACCGTGGTGAGCGTGATAAAACTGAAATAGTAAGCGTTGAAACCGGTCATAGACTGGTTGGCTGGCCCGGCGTTGAAGGCGAACGCCGGTTGTTTCGCATCCGCCAATTGCGCCACCAGCATATAACCCATGACCCACACCAGCCCCAGCAGCAGATAAACCGAAATGCCGGCACACAATACATCCGCATTTACCCGGGGCGCGCGCAGGATGAAATGCAGGAAGTGGGCGATCAAGAAGATGAGATACACCAGCGCGGCGGCGAGAAAAATTCCGGCCCAGGCCGGTTGCTGTCCGAAGTGATGAATCCACCTGGCCGTGACCGCCGGGATCACCAGCCCCGCCGCCCAGGCCAGGGTCCGGCGGCTCCGGCCCACCGCCAACGCCCCCAGTACCAATACCAGCGTCATCAGCGAAGTCTCAACTTCACTGCCGTAGCGCATCGTCTCGACAAATGGCGCCCCGATGAACAACAGGGCGAGCGCCACCAGAAATTCCACCGTTGAAAAGCGGAAGATACCGATGTGCCGGAGTGCGGCCCTGTCGGATTTTGCCTGGGGGGGCGGTGTCATTCGTTAACGCTTCCGGACGTCAAGATGGTTTTGGCAATCCAGCCTGCCCATGGTGGGAGTTTACAACTCGGCCGGCGAAGGGCAAAGCCAAAAGCGGGCGCGTTGGCCGGTATTAGCCGGGAGTTATGCCGCGGGCTGCGCCGCAACCGGGCGCGGGCCGGGCATTGGCATTCAGGCAGGTTGCGCCACCGGCACTCCCGTTCGAATCAGCCCGCCACGGCGCCCGGTTTATTCTCCCAATTGCCTCTGAATGTCCTTCAGCAGTTGCTCGTAAGGCCATTTGCGAATCGGTCGAACCTTGTGGTCATCCTCAAAGACCGGATCGTTTTCGGCTTCCACCAGCCAGGCCTTGCAGCCCACGAGGATGGCATTGGATGTCTCCTGCTGGAGGGTCACCTGGACCTTCACCGTAACGACCTCCTCAAACATGTAGCTGCCGTAGGCGAGGTTGTTCATGCGGGTGCCCAGCCGGTTGTAGGTGAACCGGCCCGGGCCGGTCTGGCCGCCTTCGAAACCGTGCGTCGCAAAAACGGCTGCCGTGGCGTTGGCGACGTCGGCCATCGGCCGGTTGGTGATGGTGACCGTCGCCAGGTTGCCCGGGGGCGGTCCGTTGAAAGTTTGACAGCCCGTGGCACCCAGAACAGCCAGGGTGAGTCCGCCCCAGGCGGCCAAGCGGAGGAATTGCGTCAGGTTTTTCATGACAGGTAAAGCTCGAGGTTAGGAGGCGGTGCTGATTTTCGCGCCGAGGATCGCAGCGGTGCCGTAGTCGCTCTCGCTGATCTCGCTGCTGCCACTGTCTTCCAGCCGGCATGGAAGGGGCCGCAGGATCGGACGTTTCATATCTGGTTTGAATTGGTTCGTTTGGTTGGATTGGTCCGGTGTTACCGAGGAATCGTTGTTTTTCAGGGCGCCGCCGGGGCCGTTCCGGGAGCTGTTACCGCAATCGCGAAGGCCCGCGTCACGCGCACCCCTACATTGTCACCCGGATTTACGTTGGCCAGGTTGATGTCCGGACCCACTTTCACCGTCTGATGCGAGCCGTCGGCCATTTGCAGGGTGACTTGCCGGCTCGCCACGTCCACGCTCATCACCTTGGCGATGAACCCGACCGTGTCCACGATTTTCCCGCCCGGTTTGGCGCCCGCCGGCGCGCGCACAATGGCCGAGGCGGTGCCGGCACCCGTGGGCACGTTGCCGCCTTTCATCAGGCCGATGGCGATGGACTCGGCCACCGTCGCGGTGACATGATCACCCACTTTGATCTGATCGAAGTTCCGGACATCCGGCCCGCACTCATAGACGGTTGTGCTGCCGTCCGGATGCTGCAATACGACGGTACGGTCAGCGGCGTTGACGGATTGCACCGTGGCCGTCGCCGTCACCGCGTCCAGTATGACGCCACCTCGGTCCACGCCCGGGACGGCAATGGGATTGTCGCTAAACACGCCGGGTTCGTTCTTTGGCGCCGACGAACAGGAAACCAAAATAAACATCCCAGCCGCCAACGCCATGGTCCCGCTGAAATTCACGATTGTTTTTTTCATAGGATCGCTTTCGTTAAATTTCTCTTTTCGTGCTTCGTTTCTCCCGCCCATTCCCCCCGGACTCTCCGCCGCCTCCCCCGCTCAGGGATTTTCCACCAGTATTGCCAGGGCCTGAGTCAGGCGCACCGCCACCTCGTCGCCAACATTAAAGTCGGCCAGATTGATGTATTCGCTGACGGTGATGGGCCGGGACCGGCCATCGGCCGTCAGCAGGGTCACCTGATGTTTCCAGGGATCGATGGCGGCAATCCGGGCGGTGAAGTCGAAGGTGTCCAGGTTGACGACGCCGGGTTTGGCACCCAAGCGGGCTCCCACGGTCAGGCTGGCGGCAGCGAGGCTTTGCGACTGGCTGGCTGGCTTGAAATACACGGCCACTTCGTCCACCACGGTGGCCTTGACCTGATCCCCCACTTTCATTTGGTCGAAGTTGCGGATTTCCGGGCCGCATTTGTAGCTGGTGACGGTGCCATCGGCATGTTTGAGCTCGATCCGCCGAAGCGCGCTGTCGATGGAAACCACCGTGTCGGTCCGGCTCAGCGTATCCATCACCATTTGGCCGCCAAACGCCTCCTGATTCGTGAAGGCGTAAGGATTGAACGGCGCGGGAGATTTGGCTGAACCGGAACGGGATGAACAGGCCGTGAACACCACGGCAGCCGCCAGGGCCAGCAACAGCGCCGCCAAACTCAACATCGGGTTTCGTTCGCGTCTCATCTTATGAATCATGGGTCCGTTTAATTCAGACTGGCCGATGATGCCGGGGGACGGACCCGGCGGTCGCCCAGGCCGATGAACCGGCTGCGAAGCCTTGGTTTGAGCAGATTAACAGCGTTCATGCTTGTCCGGGCCCGCGCCTGGATTTTAAAAGGCCAATTCCGGCGCCGCTTCACCCCAAGGATTCAACGATGCGGCATGGGGTTGAAGCCTAACCTTCCCGCAAGCGTTGTCCAGTCCGATTTTCGCCGTCGTCTCAAAACCGTCTCACTTCGCGGCCGCGTCCTTCTTTTCGGGTTCGACATCCTTTACGCAGCGGAAGCCGAGGTGATTGTCGCCGGTGGTCACTTCGCCCTTGCCGCGGGCGCCTACCAGGTAACGTGTGCAATACTGGTCGGTGCACAGGAACGAGCCGCCTCGCTGCACCCGCTTTTTTTCTATCGGCTCCATCGGATCGAAGGCGGTGGCCGGGCCCTGCGGGTTGCAAGCCACGCCGCCGGCCGCGGCCAGTTGCGCGTAATAATCCGGCCGGTACCAGTCGCTGCACCACTGCCAGACGTTGCCCGCCATGTCGTACAGGCCGTAGCCGTTGGGGGGAAACTGCCCGACCGGCGCCAGTCCGGCAAAACCGTCCTCCCCGGTGTCTTTCACGGGGAATTGCCCCTGCCAGGTGTTGGCCATGAATTTGCCGCGGGGTTTGTATTCATCGCCCCACGGGTAGAGCTTGCCGGCCAACCCGCCCCGCGCGGCGAATTCCCACTCCGCCTCCGTCGGCAGCCGCTTGCCCGCCCAGTTCGCATACGCCACGGCGTCCGGGTAGGCAATGTGCACGGCCGGGTATTTTTCCTTGCCCTTCAGGTCGCTGTCCGGCCCGGTGGGATGCCGCCAGTTGGCGCCCTTCACGTAGCTCCACCACTGATAATAATCGTCCAGCGCCACCGGGCCGGGTGTGGGCGTGAACACCACCGAGCCGGCCGCGAGATTTTCCGGCGGCGCGGTGGGGAATTCTTCCTTCGTCGGCGTGCGTTCGGCGAAGGTGACATAGCCGGTGGCCTTGACGAATTGCTCGAATTTCTCGTTGGTCACGGCGGTCTGGTCCATCCAGAAGCCGTGGACATAGACGCGGTGAATCGGCCGGGCGTCGTCGGCCGCGCTCAGGGTCGCCGGGGTGCAAGCCCCTTCGGACGGCACTGGGCAGCCCATGGAAAATTCGCCACCGGGAATCCACACCATGCCCGCCGGCGCCGGGCCGGCCGGCCGGGTTGGATTGGGAACGGTCGGTTTAAAAATCGAGGTCGTCTCCACCGCGGCATTGCTGGCCGTGGTCGACGCCGCCCCTTCTGCGGCAGTGCCGCTTTGGATCGCCATGGCCAGGACTGTCAGCGCCAGGAGACCGGCTCTCCCGCCCGGGTTGCCTTGTTGGTCGCGATTCATCGTCCATTCAATCCCGGAAATCCCAGTACGCCCACGAACTCCAGCCAATGGAATCCTCGGCCAGATTGACCGTTTCAAGTTGGGCGTGGAGCAGCGTGGCGTCCTGGGCGTAACCCTGGAAGTTCTGATACTCGAACGGCGTGCCCACGTAGAGCTGGCGGCGGGCTCCGTCGGGGAAGACGTACCAGGTTTTGCCATGGCGCTTGACCGCGGTGATTTTTCCCGGCGGCAGGGTCTGCAGCTGCGCCTGTTGCGCGGGGGTGGACGCGGGCACGATGTGAAAGCCGGAGGCCAGCAGCAGGTTTTCGGTCTGCTGCGTCCGTTGCTGCGCCGTGCTGGCGCAGCCGCCGGCGAAGGCCAGCGACAGCACCACGACGATCAGGCAGATAAATACTCTCATGTTTTGACCTGTTTGGAGTTCGCATCAACGGCGCCGCCCGCCGCCGCGGAAGCCGCCCCAGCCGCCGCCGTCGCCGGCATAATTATCAAAGCGTTGCTGGCCCATGGCCTGCGCCTGATTTTCCCGGTTGACCCAGTCGGGCTGAGCCGTTGCCGGCTGGGGAGCGGGCTGATTGGGATTATGCGCTTGAGCCGTGGGGAACGCGCCAGACGTCCCGGACTGGACCGACTGCGCGGTGGGAAATCGGGCGGTGGCGGCCGGCTGATTCGCGCTGTTCCAGCCGCCGTTGTTATATTGCTGCGCGCCGGACGAGGGACTGTACCGGTAGATATTCCCATTCGGATCCGCATACATCCAATTATTGTTCCACGCCGCCTTGTTGCCGGTATTAACATTGCCCACAACGCCGCGATCGTAACCGGCGGCCTGGCCCGTATAAACGTTGCCGGCGGCTCCCTTGCTGTTGGCGCCGTAAAGGCCTGAGTACGGATTGTACGCCGCCGCCCGCGAGGCGACGGCCGCGTTTCCGGTGTAAGGATTATACGCGGCGGTGGAGGACCTGGCCGCGGTGCCCCAGTGCGGGTAACAAGAAGTGGCGTTGATGTTCACGCGCGAGTAGCCGCAACCGGCCGGCGGCGCATAATGATACGACCCCCAGTAAGGCGCCACCGCGCAACCCGAGCTCATGCCGGCGGTGAATCCATAAGCGTAGCCGGTCCCCCCGTTGAGCGCCATCGCCGCGCCGTAACCGTAAGTGGCCGGATAGGGATACCAGGTTGCGCCATACGTCTCCAGTGGGTAGGAATAGCCGGTGCCATAGACCACCGTGTTACCGTCGGATACCACCGTTCCGTCGTAGCCGGGGGTGTAACCGGCGTACACGGCATTGGTGGTGGAGCCGTAGGTGTAAACATAAGTGACATAGTGAAGCGGGCAGCTGGGCGGAATGGTGTAGATGACCGGCGGGACGGACGTGGCGACCGTCCACGGCCCGCCGGGCGCAGCGGCGGTGAACCACACGCCGGCAGCACAGGCGTAATACGTTTGCGCATCCACCTCAATGACGGGAGTGGCGGTGTTGACGGCATAGCTCAAAGGGGTGCCGGCAATCGGCACAAAGTCGGGCGCGCCGGAGTAATCCACCGTGAGCTTGGCCTGGTCGCGCTGGATCGTGGCGGTCTGCGGAATGGAATTGGCGATGACCGCCTCGCGGGCCTGCGGTGTGCCGGGCACGGAACAAAGCACATTGGCCTTGGCGCTGTCGGGCGGGATGTTCTGGAAATCCGCCGGCAGCGAGCCGGGCGGAACGAAGGCCCACGGCCCGTACACCGACGCGGCTTTGAACCAGCGTCCCGAAATGAGCACGTAATAACACGAATCGCCCCGATCCCAGAACAGCGCACTGGCGGTGTTGTTGACATACAGCAAGTCGGTTCCCGGCACCGGGACCAGCTCGCCGGTGCCTTTGGTTTCAATCAGTTCCGCCGGCGTCAGCGAGACGTAAATGTGCAGCGGCGTCGCGGCCGCCGCCGGGTCCTGGGGATTCAGCGGGTCCACCTGCCCGGTGGCCAGCGCGGCGCTGAGGGCGGCACCGATGTCCGGCGGCGGCGAGCCGGTCATCGCCCATGGCCCTTCGAGCGACGGCGCGGCGTACCAGTTGCTGGCTGCGTAGAGGAAGTATGGCTCTTCGAGCGCATTCGTGTTCTGGAGCAGGATGGCCCGGCTATTGACCACGCGGTCGTAAGCGCCCGTGAGCGGCTTGAGCACCGGCGGGCCGTCCACCAAGACCAGCAGCGAAGGCCGGGTGGTGTAAATGATGCGCGGCGGGTCGTTCTTCACCGGCTGGCCTTTGACCATGCGGTTATCCGCCGAAACGGCATAGACGGCCTCCAAATGATCCAGCGGAATCGTCCGGAGCGTGTTTTGATGCAGCGCCTGCAACGCCGCGAGATAGGTTGACTGCTGGTCCGGCTGCGTTGGAAAATTGGCCTGGGTCAGCTGGATGTCCTGGAGCGTGACCAGGCGATTGATCTTGTCCACATCCGTGCGGGCCGTGAAGTAGACGACGCCGTAGGATTCATTGGCCGTGCCCGCCGGGCGGACGGCGACGACGGCGCGGCCCTGGAGTTGGTTGCCGGTCCAGGACGAGAGTTGCGGCTGGTAGATGGCGAACTCGAAACCGTTGGTGGCTTCGTAACGCGGCCACTTCAGCGCCGCCGGATCCACTGGCGGGCCGGACGGGGTGCTTTGGGCCGGCGCCCCTCGGGGCAGGATGAAACAGGCGGCGAGGATGGGCACGAGGCGGATGGGGAAGAGGGCGCGATAAAGGTCAGGTTTCATGATGGCAAGGGATTGTGTTTGCGGCGGCAAATTGGGGACGTTCATTTGGCAAAGCGATTCAGGGCGTTGAGAATCGGTTGATTTGAAATCTGGATCAAGCCGCCAAAGGGACGGTCCAGCTCCAGGATCAGGAAAATGGCGCCGGAGGCCGCGAGGGCCGATACGAGCAAGGCCAACGTGGCGGTGGCGTTGGGCGGCGCGACGAGACTGAAGCCGAGGAGAATAATCACGAGCCAGCAAACCACCATGGTCACCAATGGCCTGTAAACGGATGAAACCGATTGCGCCAGCAGCAGCGAGCGCATCTGACCCAACTCGATGGCCACGGAAATCGCCTGGGCTTTGAGGTTGCGTTGGGTGTCGTCCTGCGGAGCAAGCCGCTGGATGGCAAAATAGAGGGCGTTGCCTTCCTGGGTTTCCGCAGCCAATTGGGACAACCCATGCTTGTCCACGGGCCATAATTGGCCGGCGGCATCCTCCACCGCGGCGCTCAGCTGGGAGCGGGCTTCGGCGGTCGGCGATCCATAAAGTCTTAACAGGTGTTCCAGAAACGTCACCTTGGCGGCCATCTGGATCACTTCGCTGCGTTCGGTGTCGTAGGCGCTCTTGGCCGAATTCACCAGCAAGCCCAGCAGCAGCGCGGTCATGGTGGCCACCAGCCCCATCGCCAGTTTCACCGTATCCCGCGTGTCCGCGTTCAAATGATGCTCGGGCAGCCAGGAACGCGTGCTTCGGCCGATCAAGATGGCACCGGCCAGGATGCCAAATACACCGAGTGCCGTCGTAACCGTGGTCATGCGATTCCTCTCCCGATGCTGAAACCGATGCCGCCTTTGATTGAGGAGCTGTGCCGGTTCGGACTGCCCGGGTCCGTCCCGGTTGCCTTTGCGGCAGGCGGCCTGATTTTCGGATTACGGGGCATGCAAGGATTGGGCCAAGCTGACCAGGTTTTGCGGGACGACGCGGATCAGTCCGCTGGCCGGGCTGTCGATGTCCGCGATGAGCAGGAAAGAGATGGAAACAACCAGCGGCAGGATGAGCAGCAATCTGGACTTCGACTTTGTGTTGCCGACGCCATAGCCGAGCTGCACGTTGGCCGCGATGGCGATGGCCAGCATCAGAATCCAGGCCGCCAGCGGAATGCGGTTCCACCGCGCGGCCTGCGTGTAGCCCTGCGAATTCAAAACGTCGTTCATGCCCGCGATCACCAGCGCATTGACGGGGTTCGGCTGCTGGACGGCGGGAACCTGGACCGCCGACCACAACGCGGCCTGCAACGGAGGTGTCTGGGCGTTAATCTGATCCAGCTCAGGTCCGCGCCGGGTTTCGTAGTACTGGATCCGATGTTCGACGTATTTCACGAGTAATAACCGCAGTTTGGCCGCATCGGCCGCGGACAGCAGGTCGGCGCGGACAAACTCCGTGCCGATCGCGTTGGCTTCCGCCTCCTCATAATTCTTGCGCATGTCGTACCGGTTGAGGGCCATCGAAAAGGTGAAGCCAATGATCAGCCCGAGCAGGGTTAGTGTGGCAGCCTCGATCACGCGATAATACTCACGCGTTTCCGCTTCCAGGATTTGCTGCTTCCCGGAGCACGCTTTGCCAATCCAGGCCGAGCCCAACAGGCACAGGCCGGACAACACCCAAACGAGCACTGGATAATCCAGTATCAGAGCATAGGGGTCCACACGCATTTATCTTGACTGCGATCTCAGCGACCGGGTCGGCGGATGAGCCGGGCGTTGCATCCTGACCGCCGCTCGTTTTGGTCCGCCCGATGCTTTTGGATGATGGCCTGCCAGGAAAACGGGCAGCGCTGCCGAGTCCTCCTCCCGTTTTGGCGATCGCACGGCAACCGGTTTTTCCGCGGGCGACCGGGCGGGGCAGGCAGGTTCCGGCCCGCTTGAAAGCCAGGCCACGGCCTGCTCAAAATCGTCGAAAGCCCGGACCGTCCAGCCGTGGAGCACACTGAGAAAGGCAAACAGCCGGACGCGATGATGCGGGTCGGTCCGGTACAGCACGGCCAGGCGATGCTCCCGGGTGAAATCGATCCGGCAGAAGGTCTGCACCAGCTCAACGAGATCGTCCCGGTCGAACACCGGCTTGGGACCGGGCCGCAGGTCGCGGAGATCGATCAGGGCCTGATGCAGCCCCCGCTTCCGGCAGGCCCGGGCGATGACCGTCAGCGCCGTCTTGCTGGCCGCCAGGTCGAAGCGACCCTGCGCTCCCAGCCGGATGAATTCGCTGGCGCGGATGATTTGGAGTTCGAGTGGCATAAGCTTGAACCTGCCGTCCGGTTCAATCGTACCAATCCGTTGGCTGAAATCAAGGCGCCGTCTCGGTCGGTGTTGGCTTGGGTCAGGCCCTGCCGGTTCGGGGCTCCGCGCCGATCTCGAGCCGCAGGCGCGACGCTACAGCAAACCCGGACACGCCCGCGCCCTTAATGAACCCAGCCTTGTTGCTGGAACAGGATTTTGAGCTGGTCGCCGATTTGTTTGACGATCTGGCTGGCCCGGCCCTCGACCTTGTTGTTGCCGCTCGCCTCGTTGTACACCTTGACCCCGCCGCCGACCAGGAGGCCGACGGGGTTGCCGGTGACCAGCAGGGCCGCCAGCCCGAGACTTACCCCGGGGGCCTTGCCGCCCTTGCCCTGCACATCGCTGGATTCGACTTTGCGCAGCCCCTCGGCGGTCACTTGGTACACTTCGACGGCCACCTTCAGCTCGGAGGCGCCCGAGCCGAACCCGATGGCCATGCGCTTGGTCGTGCTGCCCTCATTCACGGAGAGCAGGCAGCCGTGAATGACGAGGTCGTTGAGCTGCGGTCGCTGGTCCGACCAGACGCGCTCGGCCGGCATGCCCATCCCGTGAAGCTGGCCGACCAGTTCCCCGGCCATTTGAACACCCAGGCTCCGGCCTTGAGCAATCTGCCCGGCGGTTTGCGGGGGGGCGTCCAGATCGGGCTGTTTGGCCAGCGCGGAATCGGCCGGCAGGTCGGCGGGCGTCGCGGCGAAGTTGTACACCAGGATGTTGCCGGGCCGGGGAAGCGCTCCGCTGGTGAACGACTGCTGGTCGGTCACCTTGGTGGAGGCGCAGCCGGCTGCGACCAGGGCGAACAGCGCCAGAACCGGGATGGCCGGCATGTCTCGAAGCGCACGCCGCCGCGCGTCGTCGTTTCGTCCAGCGGGACTTGTCCTGACTCTTGCCTGAGCCGTGCTTGACATGGGCTGAGGCTAAAGAAGTCGGCGCAACCGGTCAACAGAGACGAATGATGGATCCTGCCCCAATTGGATGTAGCGTCGAGCCTGCGGCTCGAAATCGGCGCACAGCGCCGACACTACAAACGCCAAATCAAAACGCTGCCGAGCGATCTCTCTCCCTCGGCAATGTGATCGAGTCATGGCTTTATTTCGGGAACAGGAACTGGACCTGGAACCGCAATTGCCAGTCCGCCCCGTACTCCGGCGTCACGGCATTGTAAAACGCCTGGACTTGAAAATTGATCGGCAGTTTGCCGAACCACTGGATTTTGCCGATGCCTCCCCCCACTGGCACCGTCCATTGGTCCTTGCTGGCGGAGGTCCAGTCGGCCGTCATGATGGGTGAGGACGAAAAATACCAGCCGTGCGGCAGGTTGTAATTGATGAACGGCTGCGCCAGGAAAGCGCTCACGTAATGGTCGCCCCAGCCGGCGAAGGACCATTGCTGGTTGACCAGCGCGCCCACCACCCAGTGACCTTGCATGGTCAGCGCCACGGCGGCCGGGCCGGCGCACCACTTGCTGTTGCCCAACATCGCCTCGGTCGCCGTGGGCAGCGTGAACGTCGGGCCGACGCCCCAGATGAATTTCGTGTCCGCCTTGGCCGGCGAGAGGAAGAGCGAGGGGTTGATGTCGCCCAGGCCGCTGGCGTTGGGCGTTCCCGGCGCCGGGGACGGCTGGTTGATGATCGGCAGGATGGTGCGCGTGATCAGGTTCCAGTCCTCGCTCAATGATATCGGGATGACCGGTTGCACGTTCAGGACATATTGCGCCGTGTTGTTCGGGCCGACGCCGAAGTTGAAATTGTTCTGGAACGGCACGCTGATGAGCTTGGCGACGGGGTTCTGCGCCGCTTTGGCCAGGGCTTCGGTGTCATGGCCGCCGGCCGCCGGGTTGGTATCATCGGCCGCGGCGCCGCCCGGCGCGCCAAGGCAACAAAGAATTCCCAGACTGATCAGCGAGCGGAGTTTTTGAATATTCATGGTGTCAATGGGTGTCGAGTTGTGGCTGGTTCAAAGGCAAAGGCCCTGGCCATTCAAGCGGTCCCGTTCGCGGCCAAATCCGGAACCCGCCGAACGGCGAATCATGATTTTCATTCGTCATGACCGGGTTCGAAGCGTCCGTTCCACGAGCGCCTCGCAGACCGGGTGCTCGACGGGCAAAGTGGGGATAACCATCACGGGATGCAAGCCCAAAGCATGGCCCTGCGCCCGGCCGATGAATGCTTCCCGCACCCGGTCCGCGTGCTGCTAGGCGAGCCGGCAGCGGGTGGCCACCAGCCCGGCCGGCATCCCGACCGGGCACGCCACCGGGGCTTTCAGGTCAGGGTCGCCAGGACGACGCTGATGGCGTCGATCAGTTGGTCCGCTTTGGCTTTCAGGTCCGGCGGGGCGGGTGCGTCCAGGTTGCCCCCGGCGGCGTCGAGGGCGTGCTGGTAGGCCTCCAGGTATTCGTGGTACGCGGCGTTGACCTGCCGTGCCTGGCCCTCGGTCACACTGCCGGCGATGACGGCCTGGCGATAGGCGGTCATTTTCCAACTCATGTCCATATGGACTTGTTTCAGGGTCAGGACCCCGTTGCCGGCCAGTGAGGCGCAGCCGGCAATCGTCAGCGTGGTGACGAGTGCCGGAATGAGCACCGCCATTCGGAGCAGCGATGGTTTCAAATTGCCCATTCTCCCCGCGACCGGACCAAGCTGCCGGGTAACGCGCCGGCAAAACCAGTGGGCGGCGTTTCGCATATTCAATTTGCGGCCCCCGGCGGCGCGACGGCAATGGCGATGGCCTCGGTCGTGCGCACGAACACATCGTCGTTCACATGCAACAGCTGGAGATTCACCCCCGGCGGGACGAAAACCTCCTGGGCCTGGTCCTTGCCATATTGCAGGACCACCCGGCGGGTGGCGTAGTCGAGGACGAGAATCTTGGCGTTGTAATCCACGTTGCGAATCATCACGCCGCCGGGTTGGGCGCCTGCCGGCATCGTGGTCGCCACCGCGTTGGTGAGGGAACTGGGTGAAACCCCGGGTTTCACCAGGTAAGCCACAAAGGTCTTCGACACCGTGGTCAGGAAGCTGTCACCCACTTTAACCCGGTCAAAGTTCGGATACTCCGGTCCCACCTTGAACACGATGGGCTCGAAGCCCGGGCGGCTGAGCAGACAAGTGCGATTGGTGTAATCAACCGCATCCACCTGTACCATTCCCGCCGCCGCGCTGGCCGAGGCGCCGGAGCCAATGAGGATCGGCGCGTCGGGCGCGGCTGGCGCCGGCAGCGTGTAGGTGTCGGGGACGATGGGAGGCGGGCTGGAGGCGCAGCCGCCGAGGCAGCCCAGCAGCGCCGGCAGCAACAGCGCCGGCAGCCAGTTTGACACAGTGTTGGCATTCATTTTCACAGTTTCGTTTGCGTTGAATCAGGCGGCCGGTCGGGCAAGCTTAATTCGCCTGCACGATGCCCGGCGGTTTCCAGGTGCCTTCGCCGGGCGGCAGAATCGAGGGGAGATTCGTCCTGGGCCAGTAGAGGCGCATGACCAGGTAAATCGGGCCTTTGGGCGCCGGCAGCCAGTTGCTTTCCTTGTCCGCGCCGGGCGAATCGTGCTGGAGGTAAAGCGTCAGCGAGCCGTCGTCGTTCGTTTTCATGTTCGGCAGCATCGGCGAGTTGATGAGGTAACGGTTGATGGGGTTCTCGATCAGCAACTGCGTTTTGCCGTCGTACATCGTCACCGACCAGAAGGCGTTCACGGGCGGGAACTGCCCCGCCGGGAAGGTCAGCGTGTAATTATGCTTGCTGCCGTCGAGCGGGTCGCCGTCGCCGTCCTTCCGGGCCATGGGATACATGGCTTCGACGGCGTCGTTGCCGTAAATGCCGGCTTTGGCCGCGGCCGCCCGGAGAAGCCAGTCGCCGTGGTAATAGTCGCGGTCGCCAAACGCGGAGCCGACCCGCCAGCCGTTGATCTCCTTGCCGAGGTCGGTAACCGCCTCGTCCACTTTTTCCTCGCCGTCCTTCATGCCCAGCCC
The DNA here is from genome assembly GCA_035506715.1 of Candidatus Acidiferrum sp. Taxonomy (GTDB): domain Bacteria; phylum Verrucomicrobiota; class Verrucomicrobiia; order Limisphaerales; family UBA11358; genus UBA11358. Next base: position 39,494 of record DATJOW010000207.1, read on the forward strand.
CACTTCCAATTTGTGCTCGAGGTCGAGGGCGTCAAAGCTGAACGATTTCCCCTCGCCGACGCCGATGCGGGCGAGCTGGGCGCGGATTTCCTTTTCCTCCGGCCCCGCCGGCGCGAATTGCAGGACGAAGTCCAGATACGCGAAGAAATTCGTCTTGACCATGTCCGGGTTGATCTTGGGGAAGTTGATGGCCGGTGCGGGCGGCGGCGCGAGCTGGTGCAGATAAGCCGACAGCGGCAGCGCCTTGTAGCCGGCCTGCACCTTCTGGACGTTCGGCAGGTCGTCCGGGCCAAAAAGCTGCGTGCGGAAAATGAGCAGCGTGAACTGGGTGGTGGCACGGAACACTTGCTTGATGCCGGCCGGCGTTTCGCCCTGCCAATACGGGCCCGCGATCAAATAATCGCCCGCTTCATTGCCCGTGGCGCGACTGCCGATGTAGCCGTAATTGAACGTGTTCCAGTCCGTGAGTTGCACGGAGTAGTAGCGCTCCTTCTCCACGGCGGGTACCGAGATTACAAACGGCTCGGCGCGCAGGTCCAGGCAGGCGAACGAATACGGCGTGTCGCTGTTGGGCGTGACCACGGCCGTGTCCTGGTAGGTGAACACCCGGCTCTCGCTGTAAATCTGGTTCATCGGGCACTTGTATTGGCTCGAGGTCTTGTCGACCCAGAATTCGTAGTTTGCCGCGTAATTCATCACCAGCGGCAGGCCGTAAATGAAGCCCGCCTCGGCGATGTCCTTGGTTTCGGCGATGCCGGGAGCGTTGATCTCATGCTTTTCCGCCTGGGCGACGGCGTCGTTCCTGGTCGCGCAGCCGTTGGACAGGATGGCGGCGAGGGCACACGTTAACGTTCCGGTAAGTAAGGTTTTGCTGATGTTCATGGTTGGATTCGGTTTGATTCCGTTGTCAGCGTAATGAAGTTTCCCATGCGCGGAAGATAAAGAGCCGGCGTGACGGGCGAAAGCGAAAAGCAGGCTGCCTCCGGCTGGCAGCGGTCGAACGGAGTGGCCCACGATTGAAAACGGTTATGTGCGGTTATTGAATCCAGCACTGTTCCTGGAACCGCGTCTTGAGGACGCTGGCGATTTCCTGGGCGGTGGCCTTGCCCCGGCCCTCAATCGTGGCACTGCCGCTGGCTTCGCCGTAAACCTTGACGCCGCCGCCCACGATCAATCCCACCGGGTTGCCGGTGACAGCCCAGCCGGCGGCACCCAACGCCGCGCCCGGACCTTTGCCACCGCCGGCATCGACGGTGCCATAGCCGAGTTTGCGCAGGCCGCTGGCGGTCATCTGAAAGCCTTCCACCATGGTG
>DATJOW010000208.1:0-23041 GCA_035506715.1 Candidatus Acidiferrum sp.
CATCAGCGCGTTGCAGGTGATCTTCCGCTTGTGCGCGAAGCGGTCATGCTGGCGCCGGCGCGCCGTCACCACCCGGTCGCGGACGGCGGTGGATGGTTCGCCGGCGCGGCCGTCGGAAATTTCCCGGAACTTCACCGGCGGCACCTCGACGTGCAGGTCAATCCGGTCGAGCAGCGGGCCGGACACGCGGCCGAGATAGGATTGAATCTCGCGCGGCGAACAGCGCGATTCGCCGGGCATCTTGCCGTCCGGTGTCGGGTTCATCGCCGCCACCAGCATGAAATTCGAGGGGAACGTCATCGTGCCGGCGGCGCGCGAGATGGTGACGCGGCCTTCCTCGAGCGGCTGGCGCATGGTTTCCAGCACGCTGCGCTTGAACTCGGGCAATTCATCGAGGAATAGCACGCCGTTATGCGCGAGCGAAATTTCACCGGGCGTGGGATTGATGTTGCCGCCCAGCAGCCCGGCATCGCTCGCCGTATGATGCGGCGCGCGGAACGGCCGGCGCGTCACCAGCGCCTGGCCCGGCGCGAGCTGGCCGACGATGCTGTGGACCTTCGTGGTTTCCAGCGCTTCATCGAGCGTCAACGGCGGCAGAATGGTCGGCAGGCGTTTGGCGAGCATGGATTTGCCCGTGCCGGGCGGACCGATGAGCAGGACGTTGTGGCCGCCGGCCGCGGCGATTTCCAGCGCTCGCTTCACATTTTCCTGACCCTTCACTTCGCTGAAATCCACATCGTCATCGAGCGGCTGATTGAAGATGGTTGAAATGTCCACCTTCGCCGGAGCGATTTTGATTTCGCCTTCGAGGAAGCCGGCGGCCTCGCGCAAATTCTGGACCGGGATGACCTGCAAGCCATCCACCACAGCGGCTTCAGCGGCGTTTTCGGCAGGGACGAGCACGCCGGTCCGGCCATCGGTTTTGGCGCGCAAGGCGATCGGCAGTACTCCCTTGGACGGACGCACCGCGCCAGTCAGCGCGAGTTCGCCGACGCTGATGAAATTGTCAAGCTGGTCGGTATCGAGCTGTTCGCTGGCGGCGAGCATGCCCAGCGCGATGGGCAGATCGAAACTCGGGCCTTCCTTCTTCACGTCGGCGGGGGCAAGGTTGATGGTGGTGCGGCCCATCGGGAATTTAAACCCGGAGTTGGTGAGCGCGGTCATCACGCGGTCGCGGGATTCCTTGACCGCGGCGTCCGGCAGCCCGACGATGACGATGACGGTGTCGCCCCAGCCGGAATTGACTTCGACTTCCACCGGATAAGCTTCGATGCCATTAAGCGCCGCCGAACAAACCCTGGAAAGCATGGGGAAGTTATGGTCGAAGCCCGCTTGAACTTCAATCAGGTTTTTTGGGTTGTGAACAACTTGGCCACAGGCTGGCTTATGGTACGGGCACGATTTCGAAGGGGATGGCGGGCAGGGTGCCGAGCGGCATCCGCTGGTTTTGATTGCCTTTGGGCTTGGCGGCGTTGGTTTCCGCCGGCCGCGGCACGAAACTGTTGATGATCAAGTTGCCCTTAAGCCCAGGTTTGGCCTTGTCGGCATCGGCTAGCAACACAATCTCCACGCCGTCGCGCGTCGGCGAAGCATTCTGAATCGAAATGCCTTCCGGCGGATTGCTCAACTCGAACTGCGCCCGTTGCGCAACCCGCGGTCCGGGGATGCCGACCGCAATCCGCGCCGTCCCGCCGGGGGGCAGCCGCGCCGGCGACCCGCTGAGGATGGTCATCACCGCCCGCGGGTTCGGGCGATTCAACACGGCCACTTCGAGATCCTGCACCGGCACCAGGTGGCGGTAAGCAAACGCCTGCATCATGTCGTCGGCGGGCACCGCCTTGCGCAACACTGCTTTTCCTTGAATTACCGCGCCGCCTTGCAAGTCCAGGCTGACAGGTTTGGCCATCTCCTTTGCCGGAGCAGTCAGGGTGACTTGCACCTGATTCTGACCGGCGGGAATGGTGTCGCCGGTCAATTTGAATCCGGCCGGGGCATTGTCCAGAACCAGCGAGATTGAGTTGGTGAATCCGTCCTTGCGCAGGGCGTAAACTGTCAGCGGAGCGCTTCCACCGGCGCGGACGTTGAGGCCCGAAGGCGCCACGCGCAGCGCGAAATCCGGCCGCGGCGGGCCAAGGCGCAAGCGGTAGGCGTACTCGGGCCCGCCCTTGCACTGCGCGTCGCCGAGCCAGAGATAATAGGTCCCGTTCGTCGGCAGCACGGTGCGGAAATAGGAATCGGCGTGGTGCGTGTTCAGCCCGGAGCCTTTGTCCTCGTAATCGTCGTTGAACGCCAGTTGCTTGCCGGCAGCGTCGGTCAGCTTGATCACCGAATCCAATGGCGAATCGAGCCGGCGCGCCATGACTTCCGCCACCAGCGGGTCGCCGGTTTTGCCCTCGAACCGGAACACGTCCCAGTCGCCGGGACGGTCAATGCGCCCGTTGATGATGATCGGCAGGGTGACAGCCTGGGCGGTTTCCGGCTTGTCGTTCGGCTCCGATTCCACACATTCCGGCAGGTCGTCCATGGCGAATGGAACGGTGTTTAAAAATTCTCCGGCCAGCGTCGTGACGCCGGGCTCGGTGTTGTCGTGTTCCATGGTTTTCTCCGGTAAATTCCAGCCGGCCAGGGTGACGGTGGTTTTCTCGCCCACTTTGCCGCCCAGCGGAAAAATGCCCGTGACAAACGGCAATTCGCCAATGGTGAGGCGATATACAAAGTCCTCGCGTCCGCGGTAGAGCGAATCACGGATTTCAACGGTGTAGGTGCCGTCGTGCGGCACTTCAAAATGGATGACGGGATCGGGCCTGAAGCGGAACCGCTCCGCGGTGGCCAATGCCTTGCCTTTGGCATCGTAAATTGTCAACACCGCCTCGAGCCAGCCCGGCACGGCGTCGGCCAGATACGGGATGAGATCCCGCGCCTCGACGGCGATGACGATTTGCTGGCCTTGCCGGGCCCAGAAATGGTAACGGTCCGCGCTGCCGGGCAGCATCTGGCCGTTGACGGTCGCGGGTGGTGTCACCGGGGCGTCCGTGGGCGGCGGCATTGCCGGTTCCGTGTTGCCGCGGTCCTTGGGCACGACTTTCCAATCCGGCTTGGTGGTTTCCGGCAGCAATCCCACGCGGAATTTGACCGGGTTGGACAATCCCTGCGGCGTGCGCACGCGGATTTCGTGATCGCCGGGTGCGATGTTGGTGACCAGCGTGAGTTGTGCCGTCATGAATTCGCTGATGGCCGGATTCGCGGGCCGTCGTCCGAACTGCGTCAACACGCGCTTGATTTCTTCCAATCGGGCGAGGTCCGCTGTCGCAAGCCGCTCGCCACTCGTTCGCCTTTTCTGGAACCGGCTCAATTCTTCCTTCAACGCCTGCTGTTCCTTGGGGTTCAGCGGTCGGTCGAGACGGATGATTTTCGTCCGCGCCCAGTCGCCGTCCAGCACTACGGCAAAATTGGTGACGCTGGAAAAATATTCCCCGCCCAGCACCACCGGGAACGCCGTACCCGGCCTTCCGCCGGCGGGATAAACATAGCCGAGATGCGGCACGTTCTGGGCGTGAACGGTAAACCCGGGGGCGAGAAGAAGCATCATGCCTAAAGCTGCCGACAGGGTCGGCGCGCCGCGCCGATCGCGGACGCCGCAGCGCGGCGGTCCTGCCAGCGGCTCGTCAGCAGCCTCGCCCCACCAATGGGATTTAACCTTCAGGCTCACATGATTTCTTTCAGCCGGCCACCGGACTTCGCGCCGTCCGCCACGGTGGGCAGGACGCGCAGGTCGAGTCCTTCCGGGTTCGGCAGCTTGGCGTTGCCGTCAATGTCAAGCAGTTGATACATGCTGCCGATGAGGTCCACCGGATACACCGGGCGGTCCTTAACCTCCTCGCCTTTCGCGTCCGACGCGCCGACGACGCGGCCGCCTTTGAATCCGCCGCCGGCCACCAGCGCCGAAAAAACTTTCCCCCAATGGCCGCGCCCGCCGTTCCACGGCTCCTCCCACTGAATCTTCGGCGTGCGGCCGAATTCGCCGCAACACCAGACGATGGTGCTGTCGAGCAGCTTGCGGTCGGACAAATCCTGAAGCAGCGTCGCCAGTCCCCTGTCCAGCTCCGGCAATTTGCGCCGCATTTCCTGGAAATGCTGCTTGTGCGTGTCCCAGCCGCTGTAATTGATGGTCACATACGGAACGCCTTTTTCCACTAGCCGGCGCGCCGCCAGACAGGATTGCCCAAATGCGTTCTTGCCGTATTGCGTCCGCAGCTCGTCCTTTTCCTGCGACAAATCGAAGACCTTTCCCGCGTCGCCCAGAATCATGCCGTACGCCTGCTCTTCGGCCTGCTCAAAAGCCAGCAGCGGCGCGCTGCTGGGCATGGTGCGCTCCAGCGTGTTTAATTGTTGGAGCAGCTCGCGCCGGCCTTTCTGTTGCTGCCCGGAAATGCCCGGCGCGACGACCCCTTCCACCGCGAACGGCGTTTTGGCCGGGTCGCCGCCGGTGGCAAACGGTTTGTAACGCGACCCCAGAAAGCCCGCCTCGGAAAATCGCCCCTGCGGCTGGGTCAATACAATGTAAGGCGGAATCAACTCTTTGTACCCGGCGTCGCAACCCTTGAAGAGCGACACCACCGCGCCGAGGCATGGAAAAGACTCCCGACCACCGGCGTTCCGGCCAGTCTGGACCATGTACGACGCGGTCTCGTGGGCGTTGCTGCCGTGGGTGAGGCTGCGGATGAGGGAATATTTGTCCGCCTGATTCGCCAGCAACGGCAACAGTTCGCAAATTTCGATTCCCGGCACATTGGTTTCAATCGGCGTCTTGAACGGTCCGCAATAATCGGTGCCCGCCTCGGGCTTGGGATCGAACGTGTCCAGGTGGCTGGCGCCGCCCCAGAGCCAGATTTGGATGACCGCCCTGGCTTTGGGCAATGGCGCCGGCCCGGCGGCGATGGCCGGAAACTCCAGCCCGCCGGCCAGCCACAATCCTGCCGCCCCCAGCAGCCCGCGCCGCATGGCCTCGCGGCGGGAGATGCCGGCTGAATTCAATTTCGAGTTCATCGCTTCAATGCCGGTATAAAAATTCCGCGCTGTTAAGCAAGGCCCAGGCGACATCCAGCGCCGCCGCCCGGTTGTTGGCGCCGGCGGCGGAAATATGTCCGACCGCAATCCGGAGTTCTTCCTCGGTCGGAAACCGCGAAAGCACCGCCAGATAAAATCCGGTGACGACGTCGCGCGGATTACTCCGGGTCTTGAGCAGGTATTTGAACTTCTCGCTTTGCTCGATCTTGGTCCGGATGTGGCTGGAGTTGAGCAGATGCAGCCGTTGGTTGGCGGTGGGCCGGTGGTTGCGCTCGGATTCCAGGCCGGTGTCGCGCGGCGGCCGGCCAAACATCTCCAAAAACGCGCTGGAGATGCTCCCGTCCGGCAACGCAATCGAGCGTTCCGTTTCCGGAATGAACGTGAACGGTTCCGGAATCGAGCTGGAGTATTTTTCCGTCGTGCCGGTGATCTCGCACAGCGCGTCCGCCAACACCTCCGCATCGAGCTGGCGCAGCGGGTAAAAGGCAAAATTGGCCGCCGCTTCCGGACTGTTGCTGCGGGGAAGGCACGACAACTGGTAGGTTTGCGAATTCAAAATCAGCCGGAAGACCCTTTTCACGTCGTAATGCGACGCGACGAATTCCTGCTCCAGACACGCCAGCAGTTCGGGATTGCTGGGCGGGTTGTCGGGCCGGATGTCATCGGGTTCCTGAATGATGCCGCGCCCGAGCAGCCACGACCAGACGCGGTTGACGAGGTTGCGCGCGAACCACGGATTCTTCGCGTCAATCAGCCAGTCGGCAAAGACCTCGCGCGGGTCCCGGTCGGGCGAAAGCCTGACGCTGGTGCCATCGGGAAACGTCGCCGTCGTCTGCGTGTTCGTCGAAGCCGGATTCCAATAAACGATTTCCTGCTTCCACTCCGCCGTGGTCTTGATGCCGACCTGCGAGAAGAACGCCGCCAGCCCGGCCAATTGGTTGCTCGGCCACTGGTCGGCGCGCGTGCCCATGAACGTTAGCGCCACCGTTTGCGCGATGCCTTTCGGGTCGCGGTTCTGCATGGCGCGATAAAAATTGGCCTGGCCGACTTCAAAATTGCTGCCGCTCGCGGTGAGCAGGTCGCGCACGAACTGGTCGTAAGGTCTGTTTTCCGCGATGGCGGCGCGGATCCAGCGGTGATATGTCTGCGCCGCATTGGGCCACAAATTGATGGGGAATTCCGCCTTCACGCGCAGCAGGTCGCTCCACTTCATCGCCCAGTAATCCGCGAATTCATCGCGCGCCAGAAGCTGGTCGATGAGTTTGGCGCGCTTATCCGGGTCGCGGTTCAGAATGAAGCTACTCGCTTCGGCTGCGGACGGCTGCGTGCCGATCACGTCCAAATAGGCGCGCCGGACAAACACCGCGTCGGAACAAAGATTGGCCGGCTGGATGTCCAATTCCTTCAGCCGGGTGAAAACAAGCCGGTCAACTTCGCCCGCCGGCGCCGGCCGGGCGGCGCTTTCATACGGGCCGGTCTGTGCGCGGGCGGCGATTGGCCCGCGCAAGGCAGCGAGCAGGATAAGTGTTGAAATCACCGATGCTTTCATGGCTTTAACGCCATTGCCGATTCAAGTTTGCCGCTGCTTTGCCGGACCTTGAAACACAACTGAGTTATCCGACGAGCGACACAACCGTCTGGTTACAGCCGCATTAGCACTTTTTTATGTAACCGCAAGCCGGATGTACCGTCGTAATAATGAGCCAATGATGTAAAGGACGTCTATGCCCACCGAAATGATGCCTGCGCGGAATCTGCTGTCGGCCCGCATCGCCCCCGCGCCCATTCGCCGCCAGCAAAGCGACGGGTTGGTTCTCGTCACGATTGAAGCCAGGCCCGTCACTGAGCTGCACCTGACCCTGACACCGATGAGGGACGAATCCATCACCGCCCTGGCCGGCCGCCTCGCCGGGGTGCTGCAATCACGCAATGCCACGGTGGTACGGCAGACTGTTTTCGGGCCCACCGCTGCCGCTCCGGCTACGCTCAAAGCCCTGCGTCAGGCGCTGAACGATCCTGATCTGCTGGTTACTTGGGTGGAAGGAACTCCCTGCGCCAGCGAAGTTATCGCGGGGATGCAAATTCACGCCGTCACCGGACCGCAGGTCCGGACCGTCAGGGACCACGGCGCGTTGCTCCGCATCTGGGACGATGCCCGAGCAAAGCATTGCGTGGTCAATTCGATTTTGCCGGACCAGGTCTCCGCCGCGTCGCCGGAACAAGCCCGTGAAGTTCTTGAAAAACTCCGGGGTTGCTTGGCGGTGGCGGGCATGACCATGAAGGAAATCACCCGGACCTGGTTTTATCTCGACGACCTGCTTGCGTGGTACGGCGATTTCAACCGCGTGCGGGACGACGTGTTTGCGCGCCAGGAACTGCGGCCGCACCGCCTGCCGGCGAGCACGGGTGTGAGCGGACGCAATCCGGCCGGCGCCGCGCTGACGGCCGCCGCGTGGGCAATTCGCCCGCACGACCCGGCGGTAACGCTGGTACATTCGGTTCCGTCGCCCGAGCAATGTCCCGCCCCGGCTTATGGCAGCGCGTTCAGTCGCGCGGTGGAGATTCGCTCCGCCGGATTCCGGCAACTGCTGGTTTCGGGCACGGCGAGCATCGCTCCGGATGGCAAGACCGAACACACCGGCGACGTGCGGGCGCAAATCGAGCGCACGATGCAGGTGGCGGCGGCCATTCTCAAATCGCAACGGATGACGTATGCCGACGTCTCGCTGGCCACGGCGTTTTTCAAGTCGCCCGGCGACGCGCCGCTGTTCGCGGACTGGCAGGAGCGGCACGACCAGTTGGATTTGCCGATCGTCAGGACTGTTTGCGGCATATGCCGCAGCGATCTTTTGTTTGAAATCGAACTCAGCGCCGTGCGGGCGAAGTAGGACCGGCATCCTGCCTGTCTCCATGTAGTGGATTGCTTCGACTTAAAACTTTGTGCCGCAAATGGACGGCTACTTCGCCAGCAATTCGTTCACCTTGGCCATCACCTTGAAAGCGTCGGCGACGTAGAGGACGTCGGCTTTGCCGCGGGCCCAGCCGCAGTTCGGGTCCAGACTGATGGCGCGGCGCTCGTTGATGAAACGCCAGCCGACGGTGTGCGGCTCCTCGCCGTGACAGCAGGTGCTCAAGCCCTTCGGATGCCGCGGCGTCGCGCCGGTCTGGCCAATCTGGTTCAAGTGCGACAGGAACGACAGCACAGCCTGGCCTTCGCCGCCGAGGTCCACCAGCGATTTGCTGCTGCCGAGCGACGCGTGTCCCAGTTTGAGGAAATCCAGGATCAATTTCTCCGCCTCCGGCACATGCGTCTGGCCATCAGCCTGTTTTTTCGTCCAACCGGCGCCGGTCACGAACAGCAATTGCGCGTCGGGCCGGATGGTCTGGGCATCGGCCTTCGGCTCGCGCAGGCCAACCACGGTCGTGCGTTTGCAGGTGTCAGGCAGGTTCACGGTCACGGTTTCCACTTTGGCCGTGCCGGCACCGCAGTCGCACGCGGTTTGACTGCCGGGATCAATGAGGATGAACCAGGGCCGCTGCGCGCGGGTGAGCGTGGCTTCCATGCGCTGGCGATAGTACCAACGGCTGATGGCGGGCTTGCCGCCGGCATCGACCACGCCGGTCACGTGGGTGTCGGCGCGACCGCCGAGGCGTTGCGCGACGCCGGGCAGCACACGCGCCCAGCGCGCCGTCGCCGGGGCAACGACGATCGTGGCCTGGGCCGCTCTGCAAATGGCTTCTGCTGCCGCCGCATCGGTGGCGTAGCGAGACTGGGCAAAATCCTTGGCGGTGACGCCGAAATATTTTGTGGCCGGACAGGCGGCGATGGAATCGGCGGCGGCTTGGACCGTTTCACCAACAAGCCCGACGACGAGACTGGAGCCGGTGATGGCCTGGTTCAGGGTGCGGGCCGCGCGGAGCGCTTCGCGGGCGGACTTGGCGAGCGAGCCGTCCGGTTCGGTGTGGGCGAGCAACAAGATAGTTCCCATAAATCTTTTTCGGTAGCCGCCGACGTGAGGAGGCGGACTCCGCGCTCTCACGAGCGCGGCTACGTTATTTCTTAATCCACTCGACGATTTCCTTCGCGATGTCGTCCGGCGACTGATCTTTCACAATTTTGGTTTCGCGCATTTGTTTCGGGAGTGCGACGCTGGCGAAACTCAGACCTTCACCGGCCAATTTCACCGGCTTGGCCTTCTGCAACGCGGGCATGACGGTGCGCATGTTGATCATGCCTACCTGCGGATTGTTTTTGGGCTCCGGCAGATTGCCGGTGGCCCAGCCGAGCACGGCCGGCGGGCCGGCGCACTTTGAGATCTGGTGTTTGCCGCCCTCGATGCGCTCCAGGATTTCGAGCGAGCCGTCGGCGGCAATTTTGAGTTCATCCACACCCTGGAATTGATCGACGATTCCGAGTCGTTCGCCGACCATCTGCAGCGTCGTGCCGGCGCCGCGCGACGCGGATTCCCAGCCGCCGAAGACGAGCAATTTGGGTTTGTCGAGACCGGGAATGGATTGGATGGCTTCCGCCAGCGCGGCGGCGACTTCCGCGGATTCGGTGAACCCGCTGGCCGGTCCATCGAGCGCGACCAGCTCGAACGGCACTTTTTGCGCGACGGTCATCATCACCTGTTGCAGCTTGGCTTTCGGACCGAGTGCGACGAGCCAGACCTTGGAACCGGGCGCGCTCTTCGCCAGGTTGGCGGCTTCGTACAGCGCGTGGCCGGCCCATGGGTCGAGGACGGCGGGCAGCAACATTTCATTTTTCAACGCGGGGCCGGTCGGGCCGGTGACCGGTTCCAGGGTCTGGAGCGGGTCCGGCACGATGCTGCCGCAGACGACGACTTGGTAGGCAATGCTCATAAATCAAAAGGCCGCGGTCCGGCACCAACCCCACCCCAAACCACCGAACCGGGCCATACTACAATTAGCTCATTTCCAAGCGCATAAACAAAGCGCAAACCATCTGGAAGCCAAGCGCGGGAAAGTCTTTGCCAAAAAATGACGCGTGCGTATGTTCGCCCCTACCGTTTTACGGGAACAAATAGGATATCGAGTTTGCGGTGGCCGTCCGGAGCCCGTTCGTAGCGGAAGCCGCGCCAGAGGAACGAAATTTTCTTGAAGCCGTCGGTTTTGCGGTCGTAGGTAAACGACGGAAACACGTCCACGCTGACATCCCCGTTGAGCCGTTCGTAGTGCCAAAGCCGCCACAGCACGCGGCTCCGGGTGTAGTCGTTGGTCGCGACCGGCCCGACGCCCGGTAGCGGATTCACCTCGTGCTTATAATCGTATAACCAAAGCAGGACGGAAGCGTCGCGCCGGCTTGTCGCTTCGGCGGGTGTCGTTCGGGACGTGTACCTCCAGAGGGGAAAGGCTCCGTGTGAAAGGGTGTAATCACGGACCAAGGGGGCGTTGGTCGTGGTCGTGGCGAAGGCGGAACCCTGGTTGGTGGCCAGGGCTGGCGATGGCGCGGGCTCGGCGGTTTTCGGGATGGCCTGCGTGGACGGACGGATGAAGCTGTCGCTGCGGTACCAACAAATCGGCAGGCACCAAAACCGCGTTCCGGAATCGCGCGCGAAGTTGTTGGTTTCCGGAACCGAAGCCGGCGGCAGCAGGTTTTGGTAGTAGAATAATGGGACAAACCAGGAGTAGCTTTCCCGTTGTTTTTTCTGGTGGCCGCCCAGCAGAAGGTAATTGTCATTCACCAAGCCGGTCATCCGGTCACGACTGTGAATGTAGAGAGGGAAGATCCAGCTGCCGGCATGGTCGTCCGTCCGCACGCCGGCCAACGGCGTGGCCAGATACAGGAAATCCGCGTTGGTGTCCCAGCCAAAGAGCGGCGTCAGCAGCCGCGCCGAATCATGATAATAAAGGGGCAGAACGTAATCCCCGCCGGATTTTGCGCCCCAACTCGCACGGGCCAGGCCACCGGCCATCCAAAGATCGCTGCGTTCGGGATTGCGCGTTTTCCACGAGAGCAGCCACGGGACGACCGCAGTCCCGGTATCTTCATTCTGCCAGCGCAGCCATAGCGGCGAGAGCAGCGTGCCTTCCGCCGGGTCACGGTAATAGAGCGGGAAGACATAGCTCGGCCCGGGGTTTTCCCCCCAACTGGCGCGGGCGAACCCGCCGAGCAGCGTGAGGTCGTTGCGTTCCGGGCTGCGGGTGTTCCACGAGAGCAGCCACGGCGCCAGCCAGGTTTCGGACTCCCCGCTCGGCCAGCGCGCCCACAGGGGCGACAGCAGGACGTGTTGCCGCCGGTCCCAATAACACAGCGGGATCGCCGCCCGCCAGTCGTTCGTTTCCGTATGTCCCTGCGCCCAAAGCGGAGTGATGAGCGTGGAGCTGGCTTTGCCCGTTTCCTGATAAAAGAGGGGCGGCAGCAAACGCCACCGATCGCCATTGGGATCGGCGTGACTGAACCACAACCACGAGATGAACTGCGATTCGTCATTCCGGTGCCAGTACCAATACAAGGGAAACACGGAACTGCCGCGGTCTTCACCTCCGCGAGCCGACCAGAAATGCGCCAAGGGCCAGGGGCAAAACAGGCTCGAGCGGTTGGTGCCGTCCCCCGACCGGATCCACAGCGGGGCCAACGCCTGCCAATCGCTGGCTCCGGAACGGCCCTGAGCCCAAAGCGGGGTGAGGGTGGTCGCGCCGACGGAGTTGGACGACGCGAAATACAGCGGGAAAAGGAACCGCCAGTAGCCGTCTGAATCCGAACCGCTGGACCAGAGCAGGGAGAAAAACCGCGAATGTTCACCTTCGCGCGACTGGCAGTAAAGGGGCAGAACCATGCTACCACGGTTGCTGCCGCTCCCGTTCGACCACAGATAAACCAGCGGCGCCGGAGCGAAGACGCCATAACCGCCGGAGTTGTCATGGCGCGAGACCCATAATGGAAACAAGGCCTGCCAGTCTGCCGTGCTGGATCGGCCCTGCGCCCACAGCGGTGTGATGAACATCGAGCTATCTTTGCCCGCGGACTGGTAATATAGCGGCGGGAGACACCGCCAGAAATCCCCGTTCTCCTTGCTCCGGGCCAGCCAGAGCAGGGAATAAAACTCCGAGGCGCGGTCGTTGCTCTGGTGCCAGTACAACGGAAACACCATGCTGCCATCGGTGTTGCCCTGCTGTCGGGACCATACCCACACAATTGGCCAGGGGCTCCAGAGATTGAAGCGGTCGTTTTCCTTCCGGCTGAGGATCCACAAAGGAAACAGGGAATCCGTCCCGCCTTCGTTCCCCCAAGGCTGTCCGTAATGCCAATAGAGCGGGAAGAAAACGAAGTAGCTGTCACTCCAGAAGACCGGGAACGTCCAATTGTCGTCGGTGCGCCGATCGAATTCCGCGAGCGGCCATAGAAAATTATACTGCCGGTTGGTCTGGTCCAACCCGTACATGGAAAACAGCGGCCGCACGGCGATGTGATCGTCCGTCAATTCGAAAATCGGCCACAGCACCGAAAGCGCCGGTTCGCGATAATAAAACACCGGCCAGACGTTCACCCGCTGTTCCACAGGTCCCTGGCGCCGATTGTATTCGCCGGTGTAAAACGGCGTGCCCTTCATGGCCGTTGTCGAACAGCCGGTGACCGATAGCCACAACATTATCACTCCGGCCAGACAGCAGATGTTTTTAAAATTCATGAGGCAGCGTAGCCAGTCTGACGGCCCGAGCGTGAATCGAAAAAAACTCATTTCGCATTGACCCATTCAATGTCGCTCGCGCGGACGGGCCGGGGACCTTCGGCCGTAACCGATCAATTTTCCGCCGAGTGCAGGCCGCCAGCGCCGGCGCGGAAGGAAATATTCATGAGGTCTGGACTGCCCGGCACTGGCTGGCTGCAATTCCACAGGCAAACACCGCAATGGACGCATTTTTCGCGGTCGAAGTTGGGCACGCCGGCTTCCCCGGGCGTGATCGCCTGGCCGGAACAGGCTTCGATGCAAATCCTGGCGCCGCATTTCCGGCACAGCTCCGGGTACAAAAACACCACGTGGTCGCCGTACCCGGGCGGAGCCTGCACTTTGCCGCCCATGAGCAGCACGTCCTGGTGCGAGACGAGCAATCGGCCATCGTAGGGAATCGCGGGCCAGCCGGCCCGGTCCATGAGCGCGCCATGAAGCGAAACCCCCTTCACCTTGCATTCATCACGCAGCTTCGCGATTTCCTCGGGCGCAAGGCGGTCGCGATAATATGCCTCGAGCGTCGGGATGCGCTGCCACGGCGGCACGGGCTCGCCGTTCAGGCTGAACCTGCCGTTCGTCAATCCGGCCAGGGCCATTCCAACCAGGCCGCGCACGACGCCGCGCTGGAACCCGTCGCGGGATTTTTCGGCCACAATCGCCTCCCGATCCACCCAACTGCCGCGGCGCCGCTGCACGTAAGTCGCTTCGAGGTTTTCCTTCGTGAACGGCTTTTTCGCCTTGAGCAATTCGAGCACGGCTTCGGCCAGTTGCGTGCCGGTGGCCCAGGCCTCGTCCACGCCCGAGCCGGTCAGGACGTTCGTGCTACCGCTGCCTTCGCCCACGCGGGCGTAGCCGTCGCCGACCAGATGCGGCTCGCCGCGCCGGCCGGATTCACCGAGGGTTTTCGCACCCCACGAGCGGAGCTTGCCGCCGTTGAGATAGCGCCAGAGGTATGGATGGAGCATCCAATGCTGGAGATAGCGGTAGGCGGTGCGGACCGGGCTGTCGAACCACGACGGCACAAAGATGCCCAGCGACGCGAGCCGGTCCGGATGCACGTAGAAAAACCCGAAAATTTCCGGCTCGGGATAACCAAAAGTGTGCAGCACGGTGCCCGGGCGCAGCGGCGTGTTCTCGGGCAAATCCACCACGAATTTCATGCCCACCGCCCAGTCGCGCGGGTGGCGGCCATCCGGCATTCCGAATTGTTCGTCAAGCTGGCGGCCGATGGGCCCCACCGGCCCGTCGCCCACAACCGTCAAGGCAGCATGAATATCCATGCCGGGAGTGAACCCTTCGGTCGGCTGGCCGTTTTTATTCACCCCTTGGTCCAGCAGACGCACGCCGACCACCTTGTTTTGCTCGACGAGCGCCTGCGACACCGGTGTGCCGGGCCAGATCTGAACGGCGCCGGTGCTTTGCACCTGGGCGCCGACCCATTGCATGAACTGGCCCAGGGAAAGAACCATCCCGCCTTGCTTGTGCAGAAACGAAGGTGTCCACGGCAGGTTCAAAGCGTCGTGCTCGATAGGCAACATCCACGCCAGCGTGCGGATCAGCTTGTCAGCGGCGCGCAAGGTCCCCGAGCGCCGGCTTGCCCCCACCGGATCGAGCAGGTAAAGCATTTTTTCCGCGGCGACGGGCGTGGCCATGGGGATGCCGGCGGTCTTCAGATTTGGCAGGCTCGCCTGCAACGCGCGGGCGCGGGTGACGACGCCGGAAACGCCAAACCCGATGTCGTCCGCGCGCTCGTAACAGAGCACCTGCGGCGGCAGGCCAGGTGCGACGGCGCTTTCGACGGCCGGTGTGCCGTCGCCGTTGACCAGTTGTTTGGACAACGTGGTGAGAAATCCGGCCGTGGCGGGGCCGAAGCCGACGCAGACGATGTCCGCGTCCAGGCGCTGGCGCTGGATTCCCGGCCCGGCCCCGGTCGCGATTTCGGCTGATGCCATGATTTCGTTTACAGTCTGCGCAGGATTCGCGCCGCCTTGGTGGCAGCCGCTTCGCTGTCCACCGCGATATGGCAGACGAATTTCTTCCCGATGGCGGCGGCGGAAAGACCGCGCAGGTTCAATCCCTCGCCGGCCAGCGCCTGAGTCAGCCGCGCTCCCAATCCGGGCCGGTCGGCTCCTTCAATGCGCACGGTGTGGAGTTTGTTGGTGGGGTGGAACCCGGCGTTCTTGGCCGCCCGGGTTTGTTTTGCTCCCCTGACCGGGGTGATGAACACGACTCCGGTCCCCGGCTTGTCCGGCGCGCGGCGCGCGATGATGAATTCGAGGTTGACCCCGCCGGCGGCGAGGGTTTTGAGTTTGGCTGCCAGCCCGCCGGGTTTGTCCGTGATGGAAGCCACCCATGTTTCAACGCGTTGTGTTTTCATGACTGTTTCCTTTCGTTGGTTGTAAACGACGGTTTTCGGCAAATCCGCTTTGTTAGTCCCGGCACCCCGCCTAAACGGGATAATCCAGCGCCTCGCGGGTCATCACCTTGGTCAGGGCCTCGGCCGCGCGATCCTTGGCCAGGCGACAGCCGGTGAGGCAGCCGTCGAGCTTCGCCCGCAGGCGGACGAAATCTTCCAGTCCGGCGAACTTCACGCAGGGGCCAGCCTTGAGCGGATGCGATTCGCCTTCCTCGGCCACGTCCGAGTAGGCGCGGGCGGAGCCGTCAATGCCGGGAATGATGCCTTCGAGCGATTCCAGTTCGGACGCGCAATAACAGGCGTGGCAACTGGTCTCGTCCCAGGCCGGGTGTCGGTTATACCCATGAACGAGCTCGGCGCAAATGCGGCTGACTTCGCCGGCCGCCCGCGCGCTCTGCACGTGGCAAAGGTCGGTGAAGAAATCGAGCGTGCCAGGCAGGCCGTCGGCAAGCGCCGGATTCGCCGCGCCCTTGGCTTCCAGTTCCACCACGTCGAGGATGAACTGGCGCGCGGCCAGCAGCCAGCAGAGCGCGTCGGCCAGCGGGAACGTCACGCCCTGGCGGGTCTTGTGATAGAGCTTGGCGCCGGTGGCATCGGTAGCGGTCTGCACATGATTCAGCGTCCACCGCCAGAGTTGCATCGCGCTGGCGAGCGTGCAGGCACCGGTACCCGGGCGTTCGGAAGCCAACCGGCGCATGTCCAGGATCCATTGCTGGAACTGGGCCAGGAACAGTTCGTTGGTCATGGTGATGGAAAGCTGAAGCCGCTGCACGGCCTCCGGGCCTTCGTAGGTAGCTTCGAGCTGCGCATCCATCCATTTCTGGCCGAGGAAGCCGGGGCAATCCTCGGTGACGCCGTAGCCGCCCATGAGGCTGACGGCTTCGCGCATCATCGTGGCGCCGTGGCCGGTGTTCCAGAGTTTGCACGCCGGGCAAAGCACGTTGGCAAGGGAATCGAGAATCACAAATTGCACCAGCGGATCCTTTTGCAGGGCGGCGGTGGCGTTGGGCTCGCGCGCGCCGACGGGCTGTGAGGTCAACTTCAACAATTCCAGCGCGGCCTGCTGTTTTTTGGTCAGCTCCTTGAGTGCGGCGCGGCCGCTAAGATTATTTTCGGCGAGCCATTTGTCCTTTTGTTTTTCCAGCGGATCAAGCCGGTCGAACAGCCGCGCCGCCTCGAACCCGAGTGAGGCGCTGGCCTCGCCGGTGGCCCAGATGTCCACCAACCGGTGGAGCGCGTCCTCTTTTTGCTGGATGCCCAGTTCGTAGCGCGGCGTGCCCGGCGCGCCTTCACCGCCGCGGAACCGGCGCCGATGATACAGAATCACCGGTTCGATGGCGGACAGCAGTTTGGCCGAGGTCATCAGGGCCACGGTCACGCGGGTGCGGCGGAAGACCGCTTCGATGATTTCCCCGTGGGAATAATTCGGGATGATGACCCCGTCCTTGACGGTGTACCCGCCGATGATGCGGCTGGCGGGAACTTTCAAATTGAAGACGGGGTCGTGGGTCGAGGAAAGCTGGTGGACGAGCTTCTTGGTCGGCGTGCCGCGGTCGAAGGTGCCGGGATCGGTTTCCTCGAGAATGATCATGCAACTGCTCTTGATGCGCGGGTCGTCCGTGTCCACCGCGGCGGTCACAACGTTGGCGTAGCCCATGTTGGTGATGAAGCGTCCGCGCTTGTCCACCTGGAGAATGGGTTCCCGGCCGTCCTTCCATTCGGCTACCCGCACCTTGCCGGCGAGCATGCCGGTTTCGACGCCGACAAACGGGATGGGCTCGGTCAGGGCGAAAGCGTAACGCCAGGGTTTGCGGCCCTCGCCGGGCTTGGGCGGCACGGCGCGGCTCATGTAATACGCCTTTTGTTCAGGCGTGCCGCGTTCATGGATGGGCGAGAGCCCGAGGTTCCCCGCCAGGCTGGCGGTGGCGGCGCCGGCATCCACCCAGGAAAGCTCAAACGCCAGCAGCGCGAGCGCCAGATTCTTTGGCCCGGCAATGTAACCGCCCTCGTCCGGTTCCATGAACGCGGACGTGATGCCCGCCTCGTCGAACGCCTTCAGCAAATCGTTCTTGGCCGGCGTCCAGTCGTGGGTGTTGCGCTCACCGTTGGCCACGGCATGGGCGACCGGGCCCCGCGCCACGGCGCGGGCCGATTGCACCAGCATGTGCAATTCGTAGCGGTCGGCGAACCGCCACATGATCTGGCGAACGTCGTCTGCAGGGAGGGTCTGCAATCCAGCCGGCAATTTGTTTTCGGCGGTCGTATCCATAAAATCGGTTCGGCAACAGGCGGTTTGGCTGGGTCGCGAAAAATGCGCGCGCAGCTTCGGCAACCCAAACGGATAACGAATCTTACATAAGAAAAATTCCCCAGTCAGCACAAAAAACCGCGGCTTTCTAAAGTTAAAGTGATTTTAACAAGACAGTTTCCTAATTGTAACCGGAGAGGCGTGGCGCGACTCGGGTCAGAGGTGTTTTTGCAGCCACAGCAGCGATTGCTTCAGCCACTCGAAATGGATGTAGCCGCGTTGATAGGCGAATTGCGCCAGCAGCAGGACGGCAAAAACCACGGCCCACTCCCAGCACAGCTTCCGTTCCCTGGAACTTTTGACCGGGCCGAGCGCGGCGACGATGTTTCCGGCGACGGCAAGGACCAGGCTCCAGAACATCAGCCACTGCGTTTGGGGTCCGGGAGAAATCTGCCAGGAACCCCACTGTGCCCGGGTGGCGGCCGGCAGGCCGATGAAAATCAATCCCAACAGGGCGCAGTTCAGACCTTGGATGAACCATCGTTTCATGGGCCGGAGCCGGCGAACGCGGGAGGGCTCAATTCGCGGTTTCCTCGATCTTGTACTTGAACATGCGCTTTTTCATCCAGCGCACGGCGAGCAGATCGTGAAGCGTCACAAACAGCCGGTTCCACACCCCATAGTGACTCTGGCCGGCGTGGCGGGGGTTGGCGGCGATGGGAACTTCCGTCACGGTGAAGCCCTCGATCTTGAACAGCGTAGGCATGAACCGGTGCATGCCCTTGAAAAATTTCAGGTCCGCGATGCATTCGCGCTTGAACGCCCGGTAACAGCAGCCGGCATCGCTGATGTTTTCGCCGGATAACAGGTTGCGGACACTGTTGGCGATGCGCGAAGACGCGACCCGGACAAACCCATCGCTCTGGCGCCGCGCGGCCACGCGCGAGCCGCAGGCGCAATCGAATTTTTCCAGTGCCGCCAGCAGCTTTGGCAGGTCCTTCGGGTCGTTCTGCAAATCCGCGTCGAGCGTGACGATGACCCGTCCGCGCGCGGCCTTCATGCCGGCCCAGAGCGCCGCCGATTGACCGCAGTTGAAGGCGAACCGCTGGGCACGAATGCGCGGGTCGGTGGCGGCCAGGTGTTTGAGAATCTCCCAGGTCCGGTCCCGGCTGCAATCGTCGGTGAAGACGACTTCGTAGGGCAGCTTGAGCGGCTCGGCCGCCTCGCGCACCGCCGTGATGAGCGCGAGCAGGTTCCCTTCCTCGTTGTAACAAGGAATGACAAAGCTGAGCTCGGGCATTGCGGCCATGCGGGTTCCGATGGAACGGCCATTACATCGCAGAATTTTCCCGCGGCGTCGAGGCTCAATTCTTCACGAACGCCGGATTTACCCGGCCAAGAGGCGGGCGGCCGGTGGAATTACGTCTTTGACAAATGACGGGCTTATTTCCTCTCCCCGCCCGGCGGGGGGAGGATGTCGCGCAGCGACCGGTGAGGGGATTCTAAATGCAAGTTGCCTATCATGCTGGCATTTAGATCCGTCAGCGCCACCTCACCCCGCCCCAATGACTCGCTCGCTCCCGCGCGCTCGGCCTTGGCAGGCCCTTGCCTTCGCCAAATTCCTTTCGCCGTTTCCCCAAACGGCTCAAGTCCCCCGCTTCGCGGCGGAGAGGGAGCTGCCTCCAGCGTCGGATTGTTTGTCAAAGACACAATCCCGGCGGCTGGTGGTTGCTGCCGGATAAATCCGGCATTCCGGCCGGCGCCATCGTCACCATGAATAATGCACCGTGTAGGTCACCGTGCGCTCCTCGTCGGGTTTGACTGGCACGCGGAACTCGATGGTTTGGGAATCGGTCTTCTTGAAGACATCCGATTTCGCCGTGATTTCCCAGTTGTTCCAGCGGTAGAGATGTTCGACCACGCGGATTTCCACCGGCTCTTTTTTCCGGTTGCGCAATTTGATTTCAAACGATTCATCCATCCATTTATCGCTGGTGTCCACGCGGAAATTGGTTTGCTTGCGTTCGCCGACCAGGTCAAAGGCATTGCCGGTGGTCACCCGGACGGTTTCGTTGCGCGGCGTGTGGTCAATTCGGTCTTCGCCCACGAATTCCATCTGGCTGTCGGCGTCGCGCCGGTAAAACCGCAGCTTGCCCTTGGGCAGCGCCAGGCCGAGATGATTCGTTTCCGCGTTAACGAACTCGCGCATCACGACGACCTTCTTGTTTTCGCTGCGCGCACCGAAATTCCGGTCGTTGTTCAAGCCGTAAAAGCGAAAATTTTCCACGCCATCGTAAACGTAAACCACCGGCGCCTTCACGTCGGTGGCCCGGACGAACTCCACCTGCTTGGTCTCGCGGTCCAGCAACGTCGTGGGTCGCGCCAGCGAGTAGAGATGAAATTCGTCAAAGGCTTTTTCGGTTACTGCCGGGGCCGGTTCGTTCATCATGGCCATTTTCCTCATTCCCGCAAACGCCGCCACAGACCGCTCCGGCTGAATCTTGTTCACATCCCCGGCCATCAGTTTGATTTTGGCATCGCGGAATGTTTTGCCGCTCTGGTTGTTCATCGTTACCCAGCCGATTAAATCCACGCTGTCGCCCTTCTCCGGCGAGACCAGGTTGTAATCCGCCTCCCAAGTGAACCCGCCGGTGATGTAGCTGACCTCGGCGTCGAACTTGCCCGACTGGTCGGACTGCAGCAACCAGTTCAACGTCGGTTTGAGCACCGTGTCGTCGCCCAAATCCGGAAAGAGCGGTGTGCCGGGCAGGGTGAACTGCAATTTGCCGTTTACCTCGATGATGGGTTGTTCCATGCCGCCACCGGGCACGTAGCCGCTGCGGACGACTTTGCCGGGAACGATTTCGCGCACCTGGGTGTTGTCCTTCAACCGCAGCGTTTCAAAATCAATTGTTTTGCCTTCGAACAACGACAGCAACAATTCCTGCGTGACCGGGTCATTGCGGTAATTCTGCTCCCAGATCCGGAGCGAGTGCTTGCCGGCTGGGTCGCGCAGGATGACCGAGTCCGGCTCGACGCGCGCGGTGGCGTCGGCATAACGCACGGAATTGACGCCGGATTTGAGGTCGAGCGGCACGCTGTCGCGCACGACGGCGAAATCCTGGTTGTAGATGGTCAGGGCCGGCTGGGCAAAGGCAGCCGATCCCATCAGACACGTCAAACTGGTAATCGAGATGATTTTTTTCATGGAGTTCTGCGTTTTCATTTAATTAACACCGTCGCCGGCGGACAGTTGTCATGCCGATGTAAAAGACCTGTAAAAAACCCTTCAAAATGAAACCGGCCTTTCCCGCCCAAACTCGTTAATTTAGGACTTCGCGTGGTTCACCAGCCGATACCAGTTGTCGCGCTGATGGGGCTCGTAACCGAGCTCGCGGATGAGCCGTTGCATGTCGGCGACGGTCATGCGGAACGTGGTGCCGGCCTGGCTGACGACGTTTTCCTCGATCATGATGCTGCCGAGATCGTTCGCGCCGAACTTCAGCGCCACCTGGCCGATTTCCTGGCCCTGGGTGACCCATGAGCTTTGGACGTTTGTAAAATTATCGAGGTAAATCCGGCCCAGGGCCTGCGTCCGCAAATATTCGTGGGAGCCGACGGTCGGCGCCTTCAGGTGGGTGTGCTCGGCCTGGAACGTCCAGCAGATGAACGCGGTAAATCCCTTTGACTTGTCCTGCTGGGCGCGGAGCCGCTCCAGATGTTCGATACGGTCCTCAACGCTCTCGACGTGGCCGAACATCATGGTGGCGCTGGAATTCAATCCCAGCCGGTGCGCCACGTCCATGACCTCCAGCCAGTCGTCGCTCATGGCTTTGAGCGGGGAGATGCGCTGGCGCACCCGGTCCACCAGGATTTCCCCGCCGCCGCCGGGAATCGAACCCAGACCGGCCGCCTTGAAATCGCCGATGATTTTGTCCAGCGGCTCATTGAACACTGCGCGGAAGTGGACGAACTCGCTGGGGCTGAAGCCGTGGATGTTGACCTGCGGCCATTTCGCTTTGATGTGCGAGAGCAAATCGAGGTACCACTGTTTGGTCAGCTTGGGATGATGCCCGCCCTGCATCAAAATCTGCGTTCCGCCCAGCGCGACGGTTTCCTCGATTTTTTTGTCCATCTCGTCGAGTGTGACAACGTAGGCGTCGGCGTCCCTTTCCACCCGGTAGAACGCGCAGAACTTGCAATAGACGTTGCAGATGTTGGTGTAATTGACGTTGCGATCGACGATGTACGTGACGATGTCATTGCCGCGGCCGTTAAAATCCTTCGCCTTGGCCAGTTGCCGGCGGCGGTCGGCAAGCGCGCCGAGTTCCTCCAACGGCAGGGAATAGAGCCGGCGGGCTTCGGCGGCGTTGATGCGCTGGCCGTCCCAGACTTTCTGCCGCAGCTCGTCCAATGACGCGTCGTAGATCACGGGAGGAAATTAGCGGATGAACGGTTGCTAAACAAGCCGGCCGGTTCAGGACGCGCGGCGAAAGTACTCCGGTTCGATCCCCGCCAACTGGCGGCACACGTCCTTGACCAATTTCGATCTCCCGAGGGCCCGGGCCGCCGCGGCTTTGCGCAGGTAAGCCTCCACCAATTTGGGGTCCAGCGCGATGGCCTGTTCGGCGCATTCGAGGGCCTGGAGATGGTTGCCCGCGTCGGCGGCGAGGGTGGCCAGCTGCAGCCAGCCGAGCTTGTGCTGAGGATTGATTTTCAGGGCCTGCTTCAGGGCGCGCATGCCGTCGGCGGGGCGCCGCAGGTTTTTGCTTAGGAGCGCGGCGAGCTGTCGCCAGATGTCAAAATCCGTCGGGTCCATCGTCAGCGCGCGGCGGAACGCCGTCTCCGCCTGGGCCGGCTGGCCCATGCCCCGCAAGCCCAAGCCAATATAATAATATGCCCGGTGATCGCGGCGATCCTCCTCCTGCCAGTCTTGGGCAAAAGCCAGTACTTCCGGCCACAACCCCGCCGCGCACAGCGCCTCCGCCCGCCTGGCCCGTTCTTCTGAGTTCCGTTCCATTTACGGATGTACCCAATATTCAGCAGCCGGCCGGCTTTTCAACTACAAAACGGCGGCTGCGCGCGCCCTGACCGCTCCCCGCCCGCTCCGATTATTTGCGCACCGGCCGCAACCGCCACAGGCCGGCCAGCAGGCTGCCAATCACCGAGTGGACTGTTGCCGAAATCGCGCAGGGCAGCGCGGTCTGCGGCATGGTCGCAAAGTGTTTTTTTGCCAGCGCGGCGCCCAGACCGGAATTTTGCATGCCGACTTCCACCGAAATGGTGCGGCTGGTCAGCTCATCGCAACGGAGCAGCCGGCTGAACAGGTAGCCGAGAACGAAACCGCCGGCGTGCAGCAGCAGGACCGCCAGAATCAACACGCCTCCGGACCGTTTCAGGTCATCCGCGCTGGTGCCGATGATGCTGGCGCAGATCAACGTGATGGTGAGCACCGAAATCAACGGGGACACCGGTAGAACGAGTTTTACAAACCGCGGCGCAAAACGGTTGAGCATCACGCCCCCGATCACCGGCGCCAGCACGATCTTCACCGTGCTCAGGAACAGGCCCTGGGCATCCACCGGCACGTATTCGCCCGCGAGCCATTTGGTCAGC
>DATJOW010000209.1:0-40183 GCA_035506715.1 Candidatus Acidiferrum sp.
TGTTCGCCTCCCCCATCATTTCGCATCTGCTGGTGTTCACGGACTCGGCCAAAGGCAATGAAGTCGGGGTCGCCACGCTGTACCTCGCGGGCAAGGAGCTGGCGTATTATTACTACGCGTTTTACGACCTGAATTACTACGCGCGCAACCTGGGCATGTTCATGATGACCTCCGCGGCGGCACTGTTCGCCGAGCGCGGGTTCAAACATCTCTACCTCGGCACGTGCTATTCGCAGACGGCCCTTTATAAAACGCAGTTCGCCGGCGCGGAATTTTTCACCGGTTTCCGCTGGTCGGACGACCTGGACGAGTTGAAATTCATCATCCAGCGCGACAAAAAAGAACCGGACCAGCACCTGCTCGAAACCGCCGAATACCGCGACGAATTTTACAAAGGCGACCTCGGCAAAATCACCGACGCCAGCGCCTTCCGCGTGAAGCTTTGATCGTTGCGAACTCCTGGTTCGGCCTTCGTTGCCGCCGCGTCCCTCAACTCCTTGGCGCGGCCAAGCCGGGCGGAGATGGCTCAACCCTCAACCCCTTCCGATAAGTCCTTTTCATTTCGGGTCAGCCCTCTATTATCGCCGCCATGAGTTTGCTGCGCGTGCAGGGATTGTTCAAAGCGTTTGGCGCCATTCGCGCCGTGGATGACGTCAGCTTCGAGGTCCGGCCCGGCGAAATTTACGGCCTGCTCGGCCCCAACGGCGCCGGCAAGACCACCACCATCTCCATGATCTCCGGCTTGCTCAAGCCCGACGCGGGCGAGGTTTTCGTGGCCGGCGAACCGTTCTGGAGCAA
The DNA here is from genome assembly GCA_035506715.1 of Candidatus Acidiferrum sp. Classification (GTDB taxonomy): domain Bacteria; phylum Verrucomicrobiota; class Verrucomicrobiia; order Limisphaerales; family UBA11358; genus UBA11358. The sequence goes on from DATJOW010000209.1 coordinate 799, forward strand.
TCCACAGCGCGCCAAGCGCATCATGGGCGTCGTGCCGCAGGAACTGGCGATTTACGAGGAATTGACCGGCCGTGAAAACCTCGAGTTCTGGGGCCGCATGGCCGGCTTGAGCGCCGGCGACGCCAGGTCGCGCGCCACCGAATTGCTGGCCGCCCTCACACTCACCGACCGGGCGAAGGACGCTGTGAAAACCTATTCCGGCGGCATGAAACGGCGCATCAATCTCGGGTGCGCGCTGCTGCACCGGCCGCAATTGCTGCTGCTGGACGAACCCACCGTTGGGATCGACCCGCAGGCGCGCATGAACATCCTCGAATTTATCCGCGGCCTGCGCGCTTCGGGCGCAGCCATCCTCTACACCACGCATTATCTCGAAGAAGCCGAGACGCTCTGCCAGCGCATCGGCATCATCGACCACGGCCGGCTGCTGGCCGAGGGCACACTGGCAGAATTGCAGGAGCGGCTGGGCGGCGACCGCGTGTTCGTGCTCGAAGCGGATTTCAAGGAAACCTCGCCGGACGCATGGAACGGCTTTCACCAGCGCTTTCGCGTCATCCAAAAATCCGAGCGGCAGCTGGTCGTAGCGGCCATTGGCAGGCGCGATCCATCCGAATGCCTGAAAGACCTGCTGAACCTACCCGTCCACGTGGAAAACGTCATGCTCAAGCGGCCGAGCTTGAATGACGTGTTTTTGCAGCTCACCGGAAGGGATTTGAGGGAATGATGGCCGCCACTGAAAATCTGGGCCAACCAAGGCGATGCAAGACCGCCTGCCGAATAATCAGACGGATCTGCCGTCTGGTTTTGGACCGCGGTGGCAAGCGGAGCGCGACACCGCTTTGGGAAAGGACATGCGAAATTCCTGCGCCGGTTGCCAAACCTGAAAGCGCCGTCGCCGCTGCGCTCTGCCGGCGCAGTCCAAAATTTCAACTGTGATGCTGCGCGTCCTGCTCGCCAAAGACCTTCGCCGCGCCCGGCGCAATCCGCTGCCGTGGGTCATCAACCTCCTGGTGCCGCTCTGCATTACCGCGCTTATCGGCCTCGTGTTCGGCGGGAAATCCGACAGCGGCGCGCTCGGCCGCATCCGGTTTGCTGTCGTGGACGAGGACAAGAAGATTTTAAGCGATTTCCTGCGCGGCTCGGCCAACCAGCGCGAGGGCGGCAAATATTTGGAACCCGTGTTTCTGGATCGCGAGCAAGCGTTGCGCCAGATCCTGGACAGCAAACTCAGCGCGGCGGTGATCATCCCGACGAACTTCATGCGGAATTACCTGACCGGCCGGGCGCCCGTGAGCCTGGAGTTGATCAAAAACCCGGCGGAGTCCATTCACCCGGCGGTGCTGGAGGAACTGCTGGGCGCACTGGTGACGGCCATGAACGCCGTCGCCCGGAATTTTCAGTCCGAATTCCCCGACTGGCAGGCGGTGTTCGAAGGCAAGGGAGATTACCATGACGTGTCCCGGCTGATTGATCGCGCGGGCGACAAGTTGAAGACCGCCAAAAAATTCGTGGACCCGCCGCTCGTCATGTACGACAAGGAAACGAATTCCGACAATGTGACCGGCGATGGAGCCAAAGCAGGTACGACGAAAACGGATGGAACCAAGGGTGGCGATGCCAATCCTGGGAACAAAAAGGCTAGCTCGTCCAAAAGTGGTCCATCTTTCAACATCTTCGGTTATTTGCTCGTCGGCATGAGTGCAATGTTCCTGCTGTTTCTGGCGGGCAACGGGATGGCCGACCTGCACCGCGAACTTCAGCGCCACACCTTCGAGCGTTATCACACCCTGCAGGAGCGGCTCTTGCCCTTCGTCGCTGGCAAAGTTGTGTTTACCACCGTGATGCTGTTGTTGTGCAGCGCGATCATGCTCGGCGGCGGCGGGCTGATTTTTCACATCACCTGGCGACAACCGTTCGCACTGGTCGGGTTAGTCGTCGGTTACGCGTGCTTTGCGGCGGGCCTTTTTGCGCTGCTGGTGGCGCTGGTGCCGGATGAGCGGCGCGCGGCTGTCCTCAACAACATCGCCGGCATGCTGCTGGGTCTGGCCGGCGGCTGTGCATTCCCGCCGGACCAGTTGCCGGCGTTCCTGCGTCACCAGCTCACGCCGCATCTGCCCAGCTTCTGGTTCGTCAACACGGCGCGCAACCTGCAGGCCGGTGTCGCCGGTGCTGCCTGGGGCTCTGTCACACTGGAATTAATCGGGCTGGGGGCAGTGCTGACCGGCCTGGCCGTGTGGCTGTTTAACCGGCGGTTCCAAAAAGGGTTGCGCGCATGAAATACCTCTTTGGCCAACCAGTTGAATTTGAGTGGGTGGTAGGGATGGCGCGCCGCGCCGTCCTCGCCGCGTTCAGCGGCGCAAGGGTTCTTTTAGCCATTGCGCGGGTGAGGACATCGCAGCACGATGTCCCTACCAAAAACACATGCCATCCCGCATGAAACAGCTCCTTGCCATCGGTCACAACGACCTGCGCCTGTTTTTGAAACACCGGAGCGCCTACGTCTGGCTGTTCATCATGCCGACGGCGTTTGTGTATTTCATGGGGTTCGCCAGCCGCGGCCCCGGCGACCCGTACAATCGCCACCCACCCGTGCTCATCGAGAACCAGGACACGAACTTCATGGGCCGCATCTTCCTCGACGAACTCAGCGCGCAAAACCTGTGGGTGCTGAACCCGACGAACCGCGAATCCGCCGCGCGCGTCATCCGCATTCCGCCAGGTTTCACGAGCAACGTGCTCGCGGGAACGCAAAGTCGCGTCCAGTTTCTCCAGCGCGACAGCACGGCCGAAGCCGACGCCGCCCTCATCGAACTGCGCCTCGTGCGGGCGTTGATCGCCATCAACGGGCACCTGCTCGAGGCCGCCACGCAAACAAATTCGCCCGGGACAATCACCGAAGCCAACCTCCGCGCCGTCCTGGCCGAAACCAATCCGGTGAGCCTGAACGCGCATTTCGCCGGCCGCAAACCGGTGCCGACCGGATTCAACTTCTCGCTGCCCGGCAACCTGGTGATGTATCTGATGATGAACCTGCTTCTGTTTGGCGGGAACACCCTGGCCGCCGAACGCCAGAACGGCATCATCAAACGGCTGGCGATTTCGCCCGTGACCCGCTTTGGGCTGATCGGCGGGAAAATATACGGCCTGACGTTGCTCGGCATCGTGCAGGTTGTATTCTTCCTGGTAGTGGGCCGGTTCGCGTTCCACGTCAACCTGGGCGCAAATTTGCCGGCGGTGCTGCTGGTGCTGCTGGTGTTCGCCTGGGTGGCGGGGTCGCTCGGCGTGTTGGTGGGCTCATTACTGACGGCACACGACCGGGTGATTGGCGTGTGTGTGCTGGCCAGCCTGCTCATGGGCGCACTGGGCGGCTGCTGGTGGCCGCTGGAGATCGGGCCGCCCGTGATGAAGACGATTTCTCTCTGCCTGCCAACCGGTTGGGCGTTGCAGGGATTGCATCAGGTCATCAGCTTCGGCAACGGTTTCGGCACCGTGCTCGAACCGGTGGCGGTGCTGTTGGGTTTTGGCGCCGTCGCCAACCTGCTCGCCGCCCGCTTCTTCCGGAGCTGATTTGTTTAACCGCCAAGGCGCCAAGGCGCGAAGTAATTTGAAATTGTACCAGACGGGGTTACGAGTCTCAGCTTTCCCAGCTGTGCTACGTGGCATTCTTTTAATTGCGCTTCTCGCCCAAGCTGGCCGAAGGGGAAATCGCGGCGCTGGCGGGCGTGGCAGATGACGCGCGGCATTTCCAAATCGGCGTGCCGGTGCAGCCGGGTAATTCGGGCGGTGCGCTGGTGGATGAACACGGCAACGTGGTCGGCATCGTGTCGGCCAAGCTGGATGCGGCCACGGCACTGGCATCCAGTGGCGCGTTACCGGAGAACGTAAATTACGCGGTCAAGAGCTTTTTTCTGCTGAATTTCCTCGAATCCGTCCCGGACGTTTCCGCCAAGCTCAAACAGCCCAACAGGAAGGAGGAGAAGTTTGAGGATGTGGTGAAATCGGCGCAGGCTGCGGCGGTGCTGGTGCTGGTGTATTGATGGTAGGGACGCCGCGCTGCGGCGTCCGGTCATCGCAGCGCGATGACCCTACCACAATCGGCTCGCGAGTACGCTCACCCCACCAATGTTCGAGCCGGAGGCTCGACGCTACAACCCTCAACTCTCAACCCTCATCCCTCAACTACCCTTGGAGCACGGCTACAACTTGGATCGGTTTGGCGCGCGGTTTCATCACTGGCAGAACATTGCCCGTGATGGTCTTGCCGTCCACGAGCAATTTCTTCACGCCGCGCTGTTTGCCTTTCGGGTTCTGCACCTCAATGTGATAGGTGTTGCCGCGGAACCGGCGGGTGACGGTGAAACCTTTCCATTTGGCCGGAATCACCGGGTCCACCCGCAGGCCGTCGTAATCGGTGCGGATGCCGAGAATCCATTGGGTGGCGGTGAAGTACGTCCACGCCGCCGTGCCGGTGAGCCACGAGTTCTTCGCTTCGCCGTGCGTCGGGGCGTCCTTGCCGGCAATCATCTGCGCGAACACGTACGGCTCGCACCGGTGCAAATCGCCGATGTTCTCGCGCGCCGACGGATTTATGCGGGTGTAATAATCGAACGCGCGGTTGCCGTTGCCGACCATCGTTTCGGAAATGATGATCCACGGGTTGTTATGGCAGAAGATGCCGGCGTTTTCCTTGTAGCCGGGCGGGTACGACGAAATTTCGCCCATCTCGATGTAATACTTCGTGAAGGCCGGCTGCTGGAGCACGATGCCGTGCTTGGTGGCAAGGTGCTTGTTCACAGAATCCAGCGCCTGCTTCGCCTTGCCGTCCTTCAACCCGATGCCGGCCATGATGCACATGCCCTGGGACTCGATGAAAATTTTGCCTTCCTTGCAGACCTTCGAGCCGATCGGCTGGCCAAAATCGTTGTAAGCACGCACGAACCACGCGCCTTCCCAGCCGTGCTGGTAAACGACCTTCTCCATCTTGGCCGCCTCGGCGAGGCAATGTTCGGCTTCTTGGTTCAACCTGCGTTTCCGCGCCATGGCCGCCAATTCCTTCGCCGCCAGCACAAACAGGCCGGCGATGAACACGGACTCGGCCACCTTGCCTTCCTTGTTGGTCGTGGTCTGGAAGGACTGGCCGGGCGTGTCGGAGAAACAGTTCAGGTTCAGGCAATCGTTCCAGTCGGCGCGGCCGATGAGCGGCAGGCCGTGCGGGCCGATGCGTTCAAGCGTGTAATTGAAACTGCGGCGCAGGTGCTCGTACAGCGGCTGCTCGGAGCCGGGCTCGTTCTCGAACTGCACCGGCTCGTCGAGGATGCTCCAGTCGCCGGTTTCCTTGAGGTAGGCCGCCACGCCGATGATGAGCCAGTGCGGATCGTCGTTGAATCCGCTGCCGATGTCGTTGTTGCCGCGCTTGGTGAGCGGCTGATACTGGTGGAACGCGCCGCCGGTCTTGAGCTGCGTGGCCGCGAGGTCGAGGATGCGCTCGCGCGCGCGGGCGGGGACCATCTGGACGAACCCGAGCAGGTCCTGGTTCGAATCGCGGAAGCCGAGGCCACGGCCGATGCCGGATTCGTAGAATGATGCCGAGCGGGAGACGTTGAACGTGGCCATGCACTGGTAGGCATTCCAGATGTTCACGGTCCGGTTGATGTTCGTGTCCGGCGATTGCACCTGGTAAACGCCCAGGACGTCGTCCCAATATTGCCGAAGCTTTTCAAACGCCGCCGCGACATTTTTGCCGTCGAGATATTTGGCGATGACGGGTTTGACGGTTTTCTTGTTGATGACCTGCGAGTCCGGCGGGTCGAATTTTTTGTCCACGGCGTTTTCGTGGTAGCCGAGCACAAAGATGATTTCCTTTGTCTCGCCGGGTTTGAGCGTCACCTTGACGTGATGCGAGCCGTGCGGCTGCCAGCCGCAGGCGATGGAGTTGAAGGATTTGCCGCGCTCGACCGCCGCCGGATTGTCCCAGCCGCGGTAGGCGCCCAGGAACGTGTCTCGCTGGGTATCGAACCCTGCCAGCTTTTTCGAGCAGGCGAAATACGCGAAGTGATTGCGTCGTTCGCGGTATTCGGTCTTGTGATAGATGACCTCGTCCACGACCTCGACTTGGCCGGTGTTGAAGTTACGCTGGAAATTCGTGGCGTCGTCCTGGGCGTCCCAGAGACAAAACTCGATGCTAGAGAAAACCGAAATCTTCGCGGGCTTTTTCCGCCGGTTGGTCAACCGGAGCTTCCAGATTTCAAGCGTCTCGCCCAGCGGGACGAAATAGGTCGTCTGCGCTTCAATCTTTGAATAGGTCGAGCCGATGATGGTGTAGCCCAGGCCGTGGCGGCATTCGTACTGGTTGAGCTTCGATTGCGTGGGCTGCCAGGACGGCGACCAGAAGCCGCCGGTCTCGTTGTCCCGGAGGTACAGGTAGCGTCCACCGACATCGAAGGGCGCGTGGTTGTAGCGGTAGCGGGTCAGGCGGCGCAGGCGGGCGTCGCGGTAAAACGAGTATCCGCCGGCGGTGTTCGAGATGATGCCGAAGTACGCTTCGCAGCCGAGGTAATTGATCCACGGCAGCGGGGTGTTGGGTTGAGTGATGACGTATTCGCGATGTTGGTCGTCAAAATGTCCGTAACGCATAGTTTGTGACTTGAATCGTTTAAACTTCAATGAGCGGCGGCGGCTTCCGGCTGGCTATGGGTTTCCGGCACGGGATCCGGCGAAGGCGCCGGCAGTTTATCGTACCAGTTGAACTTGAGAATGGCCGAGGTAACGACCAGCGTCACCAGAGCGATCAGCGCCTGGTTGAAATGGCGCGTCACCAGGAACATGGCCAGCACGATAAAGCAGGTCTGCCAGACTGTGCCGACGACGATGTTGAACATGTCACGGAAGAAATCCTTGTTCCGCTCGAACGCCGGATCTTCCGCCACAACTTTGGCGTGGATGGGCCCCCAGAAACCCCAAGGCCGGACCCGGCGATAGAATTCCTTCAGAACCTCTTCCTTGTCGGGCGGCGTCAGAAAGGTCCCGAGCAATGCGGCCACGAGTGAAACCACCAGAATAATGGGGAATTTGTTGATGTCGCTCGTATGGGGCAGGACCAATGGCGAAGCCATGATCACGGCGCCGGTGATCCCGACGGCCATGCCCCAGAAATAGCCCCAGCCGTTGAACCGCCACCAGTACCATTTCAGCACATTCGAAACGACGTAGCCGCCCCACAACCCGGACACAATCCATTTCACAATCGAATCAATGGACTGGGTGAAGAGGCCGAAGGTCAGTCCGACCACCACCACGCCGAACGAGGCCAGGTAGCTGAGCCAGACGTATTTCTTCTGCGGCGCATCGGGATTGATATAGCGTTTGTAGATGTCGTTGACCAGGTAAGCCGGGGCCGCGTTGACCGTGGCGGCGAAATTCGACATGAACGCCGCGATCAATCCCGCCATGAGCAAGCCCAGGATGCCGACCGGCACAAACCGCGCCAGCGCCAAGGGCAATATTTTTTCCAGGTCCAGTTTGTCACCCATCGCCGCCAAGTCGGTGTGGTAAAATGCCAGGGCCAGAATCGTCAGGCCGGTGATCATCATGTACCGCGGAAAGAACAGCACCACGTTGACCGTCGAACTCATCAGCGCCGACTCGCGGGGGCCCTTGGTGGCCAGGACCCGCTGCATGTCGTAATTCGGCGCCGGCCCGGCGGCGCTCACCAGGATGCCCTTGAACAACATCATCATGAAGAAAATCCCGAACAGCGAATAGCCGTCCGAAGCCAGCTTGTTGTTGATTTCGGGGATGGAGGTCCAATTCAGATCCAGGTTCCAGCCGAAAAACAGGTCGTGCCAGCCGGCCGGCACCACCTTGTCCAGCACGTCGGGCGCGACCTCGGTCATGGCGATGATACCAATGGCGATGGAGGCGATGGTGAGAATGCAGAACTGGACGACCTCGGTGAACACCACGCTGAACATGCCGCCTTTGACCACGTAAAACGTCGTGATGCCCATCAGAATCCAAGCGTAGGTGTCGTCGGAGAGGTGGCCGGGCAGGAACTCGCCCGCGAACTTGCCGATGCCCTTGGCCGCATAGGCGAGGAAGCCAATGACACTCACCAACGCGAACACCACAACGATGATGTGCGACGCGGTTGCCCCGGGCCCTTTGCCGAACCGGGTCTGAATCCATTCCGCGCCGGTCATCACGTTGGAACGGCGCATCCAGATGGACATATAGACCATCAGGAATATCTGATTGAACACCGGCCAGAGCCACGGCAGCCAGACGCCTTTCAAGCCATACGCGGCAGTGACATACACCAGCCACATCGTTCCGGAGATATCGAACATGCCCGACGCGTTGGAGACGCCCAGCATGTACCACGGCAGCGCGTTCCCGCCGAGGAAGTAATGTTTCATGCTTTGGGACGCCCGCTTCGACACCCAGAATCCGACAAAAATGGTGGCGATGAGGTACAGGATGATGATGCCAATGTCGATCCAATGGTAGTGCATAGAGACGCGATTATTGGTTTTGCGGCTGTTAACAGGCAATCATGATTTTCCGGTCACCCGGCCCGAACGCGAGAATCCCGGTCCGGTCCGGCACGAGTGAGCGGATAAATTAGCCCAAACCGGTGATTCTGGCTTGTCAGTCAAATAGATGACACGCCTCCCCCACCTCCGGACTTGCCAAGCAGCCCAATAACCGCTTGCTTGAAGCCATGATGACGCAAATTCCCCTCTTTTGCTCCAGGACCGGTACCCGATTTCAACCCCGGTTTTACTGGCTTTTTTTGATGCTGGCCGCCCTCGCCCTGCCTGCCGCCCAAGCGGCCGACAGCGAGCCAATCCTGATCCGGTTGAATACCGTCGGGTTCCTGCCGGAGGCGGAAAAGCTGGCCTCGATTGCCGCACCCTGCACCAATTTCAGTGTCCTTCGCCTTCCTGACCTGTCCGTGGCCTTCACCGGCAAGGTCTCTGGTCCGGCTCTCAATGCCGACACCGGCGAGCAACTTTGCACCGCGGATTTTTCCGGACTTAAAAAAGCCGGCGATTATCAACTCGACGTGCCGGGCGCGGGCCGGTCCGCGCCGTTCCACATCGGTGCCGACGTCTATCGCGATCCTTATTACGTCACCATGCGGGGATTTTATCTGTGGCGCTGCGGCACGGCCGTCAGCGGCACCCACCTGGGCAAAACCTTTTCTCACGCCGCCTGTCATACCAACGATGCATGGCTGGATTACGTCGGGGGCGGCCACACCAATCGGGACGGCATCGGGGGTTGGCACGATGCCGGAGATTACAACAAATACACGGTCAATGCCGGCGTCACCGTCGGCTCCCTCTTCCGCGCTTGGGAAGATTTCGGCCCGCAACTGCGCGCTGTCCGACTCGACCTGCCGGAATCCGGCGGCAGCCTGCCAGATTTTCTGGCTGAATTGAAATGGGAACTCGATTGGCTGTTGACCATACAGACACCGGACGGGTCGGTATATCATAAAATCAGCACCCTGGGCTTTGGGGGCTTTGTGCCGCCGGAGGCTGAGACGGCGGACCGTTATTTTACTCCGTGGGGCAGTGAAGCCACCGCCGATTTCGTCGCCATGACTGCCCAGGCGGCCCGGATTTTCCGGCCCTATGACCCGGTGTACGCGGATCGCTGCCTGGACGCCGCGAAGAGGGGTTACCAGTTTTTGCAGGCCCATCCGGAATACCACAAAGCCGAGCAAGCCGGCTTCCGCACCGGCGGCTACGAAGTCAATCAGCCCAATCATCGCGACGGCGGTATTCCCCAAAACCGGCTCTGGGCGGCGGCGGAACTCTGGGAAACCACCGGCTCACCGGACGCCTTGCGCGATCTGGAGACGCGCATCCAAGCGGTAAACGGCCATGTGGATGCGGATTTCGACTGGGATGAAACGAAGGATTTGGGTTTTATCACTTACCTCGTTTCCAAAAAGGCCGGCCGTGACCCGGCGCTGGTGAAACTTGTCCGCAGCAACCTGCTGGCGACGGCTGACAGCATTGTGGAAGCGGCCCGGTTGGATGGTTACGCCCGCCCGCTGGGATCCCACTATTACTGGGGCTGCAACGGCGGGGTGGCGCGGCAGACGCTCCTGCTCATGGCAGCCGACCGTTTGGCCCACGGCAAAGACGGTTACCGCGCCGCGTGCCTCGATGCGGTAAACCATTTGCTGGGACGCAACTGTTATGGCCGGTCGTTTGTCACCGGTCTCGGGTTCCGTCCGCCCCTGCATCCACATGATCGCCGCGATGCAGGCGAATATTTGAACAATCCCTGGCCGGGTTACCTCGTCGGCGGTCCGCATCCCAAAGCCACCGACTGGCATGACGAGCAGGGGGACTACCGGACCAACGAAATTGCCATCAACTGGAATGCTGCCCTGGTTTACGCGCTGGCGGCCTTTCTGCCCAACGCGGAATAATCGGGAACGGCTGGTGCTGGCCGCAGTGGAGCGACCTCGATTCTTTGCCGTTCGCCCTGCCCATCGCCACCCGGGCTGGAGGCGGTGTCCTAGGCGGCCTTCGCCGGGGAATTGAAGTGATAAATGGTCGGGCTTCCGGCGCTCTGCTGCGCGGTCACGATCCTCTTCTCAATCAGTTGCGCAAGCGCGTGTGCCACAATGCCCGGGGACGTCTGGACTTGCTTTTCCGTCGTCAACCATTGGAGGATGCCTTCCAGTGTGTCCTCGGCTTTGGGATGTTTCGACAGGTAACCCAGGATGTCAGAAGCTACGCCACCTTCTGGCTGGCCCGGGGTTGGTTTAACGGGCGTTTGGTTTTTCATAGCTCTGAAGGCATGGCTTGAATCAAAACCCGCCTGATGTCCAGCGCAAATCCGAGGGCCGTTTTCTGACGCTCATTGCGCCCCGCAACCGGAGCCCGAAGGAACCGGACCGGCCAAGCGGCCGGCCCGGTGTCTTTCGCGTCACCCCCGTCTCCTTGGCTACTCGTTAATTCCCCAATTGCGGGGAGTGGCTTCCATCACAACGGGCCACTGATGCGGTTGCAGCCAGCGGACCAGCAATCGTTGTCGGGCTTTGCGGTCCACTTGCTGTCCCTCCGGCGCCGCCAGGATTCCTTGGAGCTCCTCAAGGAAACGGGCCGGGCCGCCCGATTTGTCCAAAACCGCCCCAGCCCGGATGGCGGCACCCAGGTCGAAGTGGTCGGTGCGCCCGCTCAACAGGATCAGCCCCCGGCAGGCCGTCCCCTCCAACAACTCCCCGGCGGTTTCCCAGATGGCTGACTCCGGCAGATCCAGGTCCAAACCGACAACCGCCGGGCGATGCCGGACCGCCAAGCGGCAGGCAAGGGACGGATTGCTGGTTTTCCGAAAGTCAAGGCCGGCCAGAGATACGGCTCGGCCAAGGCGCGCGGCCAGCTCGCCGTCTTCGCTCACCAGCAACAACGCCGGCCGTGCCGGCTCCGGCCTCAGGCGCGGCAGCCGATTCACTCCCACGGCCGTGCCAGCCGGGGCCAGTGACACTGCACAGTTCCTGACTTTCTCCGCATCGAAGGCGACCCTCAGGTGGCGCCTTTGAATTTGCATTTCCAGATTTTTCGATTTCATTTTCGTTCCAAAATTGAAGGTTCACGATTTTTTTAAAACCACGCCGGCGGGGCACCGGCTTTTTCATTCCGAGCCTCGCATTGCCTCGGGTGTTGACGCCGTGCCAAATGAGGCTCAACGGGCAGCCCGCACGAGCGGGTACAAAACAGAAAAAATCAGGAAACGGTGGAAGGCGCACGCGGCTCGGCGGCCGTGCGGCAATGGAACTGCCAGCGCCGGACCAGTTCCGGCGGAGCAGTAACTACCCGGAAGGCAACTGCGCTTGGAACCAGCTTCGCCAACTCGCAGGCAGGAACCAATATTGGCTGTAGTGTTCCATCCGAACGGGAAGTCACGCTGGCGCGACGGCCCGGGTTCCGCAGGGCTTGGCTTGACGGATGAACATCCCGGGCTGCTTTCTGATCGCCGCGCCCGGCGGCGGCAGAGAGGGAGGGGGCCCCATGATGACCCGCGCCACCCGCCGGAACATCGACCAAACCGTAACTGGCGCCGGCCAGTCCGAGGACGGGCAGCAACAAACCCAACATGATCTTCATTCGGCGCATTGTGCATTGGATTCATCCCACCCTGGAATGTTCAATCTGCTTCCCAGAATTTTGTTCGCCGCCATCCCCGATTGTCCGGCGTCCCGAGACAGTGCTGACTTAAAAGCGAACAGCGGCCGGTGAATTTTTTTGAAAAGTCGAGCTACCTTCTGGCCAACCTGCCGGATCGGGATTAAGTTCCAGCGGTTCGCAAAATATCAAGGGGGCGCAAATGAATTTTTATAACTCGATCGGACACGCAGCTCGTCCCTTTTCGGCCGGCAAACCTCTCGCCGGGTTGCTGCTCTTGCTGGTTGGGTTCGTCCATCCTTCCACCGCTCGGGCCCAGGCCGGATTTGTGGACCCAGGTTTCCTGAACGGGATGACCGGACCCAATTCCTGGGTTTGGTCCCTCGCCCCGCAGGCAGACGGTCGGCTCCTGGCCGGCGGCCAGTTCACCACTTTCAACGGCGTGCCGGCCGGCGAAGTGGTCCGGTTGAACCCCGATGGCAGTGTGGATACCGACTTCAGCGCCAGCGTGACATCCGGCGAGCCCGCCGTCCACAGCGTGGCCGTGCAACCTGATGGCCGGGTGCTGGTTGGCGGCATGTTTGCCGGCATCAATGGCGTCTCCCGGATCCGGCTCGCCCGCTTGCATGCCGATGGTGCCGTGGACTCAAACTTTGTCGCCTCGGTAAACAGCAGCCAGTCGTTCACCACGGTCAGCCATCTGGCGGTGCAGGCGAATGAACAAATTGTCCTGGGCGGCTGGTTTGAATCGGTCAACGGCGCGCCGCACACGAACATCGCCCGGCTCAATAACAACGGCAGCCTGGATCCGGGCTACAGCGCCCAGATTGACAGCCCGCCCAACGCGCTGCTTTTAGAGGCGGACGGCAAAGTCCTGATCGGCGGCGCCTTCAGCACTGTCAATGGCCAGGCCAGTCCGCACCTCGCCCGTCTGAACACGAACGGAACGCTCGACACGGCCTTCACCGTAACCGTGGATGGCAACGTGGACGCCTTTGCCCTGCAACCGGACGGGAAAATAATCATCGGCGGCGGGTTTACTCTCGTCAACGGCACTACCCGCAGCCGGATCGCCCGCCTGAATCCGGACGGCACGCTGGACACCACCTTTCAGAACGGCATGGCGGGCGCCGACAATTACGTGGGTTGCGTAGCCGTCGATCCCGGTGGCAGGGTCCTGGTCGGGGGACAATTTCTGAGCCTGAACAATGTCGGCCGCACCAACCTCGCCCGGCTCAACAGCGATGGCAGCCTGGACACCAACTTTCTCGCGGACCTGGACAGCTATCCCGAACAACTGGTCGTCCAACCCGACTCCCGGGTGATCCTCGAGGGCAGTTACCTCACCACCGTCAACGGGCGGAGCCGGAACCGCCTGGCTCGATTGCAGGCCAGCCGCGCTCCCGTCATCAGCTCGCCCCGGCTCGTCGGCGGTGCTTTTGCCTTCGACGTGAACGCCGTCGCCGGCCAGACCTATGGGGTCGAGGCCTCAACCAATCTTCCCGGGAACTGGAACCTGATCCTGTCCACCAACGCCGCCGGGGACAACTTCACTTTCTCAGATCCCAAGGCAACCCAATTCCCCCGCCGCTTTGTCCGGGTCTTTCGCTGATGGCCGCGTTCAGGAAACTGCCAGCTGCGCGAGGGCGGCAATGTGTTCCCACGCCGTCGCCATGAAAATGCCGGCCTGGCCCGCCTCGCGGGAAGGGCTGTCGCTGACGATGCCGATGACTTCCTCCGGTTTGTTTTCTTGAACGATGGGCGACCCACTGTAACCACCGACCACCGGCCCGGAGATCTGGATGCTTTTCCTCTCTCCATTCAGTCGCTTTTGCGTGCCAATCACTCCGACGGCATAGGTTGGATCCTGGGACGCATCGAGCAGTTGACGGCCCAACGGAAACCCGGCATAACCCACGCGCGCCCCGACTTCGGGATAACAGTCGGCCAGTTGCAATCCGGTCGCCGCCTCATGCTCGATGACCTCGGGCGTCGCCACCAGGCGCAGAACGGCTAGGTCGTGGGCATAATCCACCGTGCTGATGGCTGCGCGGATGTAATTCTCCCGATGGCCGACCACCAGTAATCCGGCCAACTCCAACGGCGCTTCGGCCAATCCCCGGATGATGTGGGCGCAGGTGATCAGAATCCTCTCCCGCTTCAACCAAAACGCCGTGCCGTAAACGTCCAGCGAGTCGGCGAACACCTTGCCTCCGGTTGGCTGGTCCTGAAATTTGGGTTTGAGAACGCCGACGGCGCGGACCGCGGCATAGATGGGGGGCGTCATGTTTAACGGGTTTGGCGGCGTAGTTTCCTGTCCGGTCTCGCCGCCCGCTTCGTCAAACTCAAAGGCGGCATTGTCGTTTGGCTCAAGCACTGCTCATACCAGCCTCGGCGTTTGCACACTTTGTCCACCCGTTACAGGGCAAATCGTGGATTTGGGTTCCAATCGGGAAGGCTGCCGATTGGGCCAGATGCGCCAAAACGTCCCGGGCGCTGCGCTAGAGTGGCGCGCTGGTCACCCCCGCGGCTGGTTGATGGCAACCTCGATTTTTATCTGGCGGCAACCCGGGTGACTTTCTCCTCGGCGGCTTGCGGCAGGCGAAAAACTGTTTCCAGGAGAAGGTCCTTGGCCGAGCTGCCCACCAGGATTTTGTAGTTGCCGGCTTCCGCCACCCAGCCGGCCTTGGCCGGGTCGAAGTACGCAAAGGAACGGAAATCGAGGGGGATGGAGACGGTTGTCCTTTCGCCAGGCTGAAGGAACACTTTTTTGAATCCTTTCAATTCCTTCACCGGCCGCGGCAGGCCCGGATTATCCTGATGAACATAAAGCTCCGCCACTTCGGCACCCGCCCGCGGGCCGGTGTTTTTCAGATCGAACTCGGCAGTGATGATACGACCATTGCTACCCCGGCCGGGAACCAACCTCATATTGGAGTACTCAAACGTGGTGTAGCTCAGGCCGAATCCAAATGGGAATAGTGGTTCAATGTTCTTCGCGTCATTCCAGCGGTAGCCCACCAGCAATCCTTCCTTGTAAAACAGCGTGCCGTTCGTGCCTGGATACGTGTCGAGCGCGTGCGCCGGCGAGTCCGCCAGTTGCTTCGGATAGGTCACCGTCAATTTACCCGAGGGGTTCACCTCGCCGAACAGGATGCGGGCGAGCGCATGGCCGCCTTCCATGCCCGAGTAATGCGCCTGCAAGACCGCCGGCACCTGTGCCAGCCATGGGCCCAGCTCAATCGCCGGCCCCGATACCAGCACCACAATCGTCCGCGGATTGGCCGCGACGACTTTCTGAATCAACTCGTCCTGCCCATACGGCAAACACAGGTTGGTCCGGTCCCAGCCTTCATCGTCCTGGTTGCGGCAATGACTCATCCCGGCCACCACGATGGCCACGTCTGCCTGGCGCGCGGCGGTCACGGCGCGCTCGACCATGTTCGAGTCGGTGCTGGCCTTGCTGTAGCCGGTGGAGTAGGTCACGTTCACTTTGCCGCCGATGAGTTGTTCGATGCCGTCGAGCGGGGTGACTTCGTACATCGTCTTGACGCCGGCGCCGAAGAAACCGCCCGCGTTGTGGCGCACCGCGTTTTCGCCGATCACCGCCACCGAAGTGAGATTGGTCAGGTTCAGCGGCAGGGTGTTGTTCTCATTCTTCAGCAGGACCATGGATTCCTCGGCAACGCGCCGGGCAACCGCCCGATGTTCCGGCGTGTTCAGCGAGCCAGGCGGACGAGGATTGAAAACGCCTGAAGCGAATATCACGTACAGACTACGGCGCACCTTGTCGTCGAGCGCGGATATTGGATAGTCGCCCTTGCGGACGCCGTCGAGAAACGGTTGGGCCAGGAAAAATCTGTTGTAGGCCGACCGTTCCTCCGACCCGACCAGCGTGCCCATTTCCACGTCCAGTCCGCCCAGCACCGCTTCGCGGGTGCTATAGGTGCCGCCCCAGTCGGACATGACGAACCCGGGGAAAGCCCACTCGCCCTTGAGAATTTTGTTGATGAGATAATCGTTGTAAGCGCAGTGTTCGCCGCGGAATTTCGTGTAGGCGCCCATGATCGCCAGCGCGTGCGCCTCCTTGACGGCGGCTTCAAACGGCGGCAGGTAAATCTCGCGCAACGTGCGCTCGTCCATGTCCATGTTGATGGTCGCGCGGCCCTCCTCCTGGTTGTTACCGGCATAATGTTTCACGCACGCCGCCACCGCGTTGGTTTGCACGCCCGCGACATACTTCGCTCCCAGCTGCGCGTTTAAATACGGGTCTTCGCCCAAATACTCGTAGATCCGGCCGCACATGGGTGTGCGCGCAATGTCCACAATCGGCGCCAGGATGACGTCCTTGTTGCGCGCGCGCGATTCCTGCCCGATCACGTTGCCGTAGGCGGCTGCCAGATCAACGTTCCAGGTGGACCCCAGCGCGCTCAACGCCGGCATCCAGGTGGCATAATCGTCCGTGCGCCCGGCCGGGTTCCACGAGTAAGGGCCGACATCTTCCCGAACTCCGTGCGGGCCGTCGTCGAACCAGCGGCGCGGAAGGCCCAGCCGCGGCACCGCCGCGGTGGAAAACTTCGAATCGGCATGCACCTGCGAAATCTTTTCCTCGAGCGTCATCCGCGCGAGCAGGTCTTCAACCCGCCTCTCAATCGGCTGGGTGGCATCGAGGTAGGGCGGATGTTCCTTGGCCACCGACTCAAACGTCACTTTCACCGTTTTTCCGGTGTATGACACCGTCCGGTCCGGGGTTGACGCAAACGAGAATTCCACCGGTTTATCCGGCGTGACGAGCACGAGGTTGAACGTGCGTTGCGGAAGCATCCCCGGGAACGAGCCTTGGCGTTCGCCGATGGTCAGCGTCTGAGCCTTGTCGTCCCAAGTCATCGGCATGCGCGCAAACGCGCCTTTCTCATAACCGTAGGTCAGGCCGTCGTCCTCGTAGAGCGTGATTTTACCATCTGCCCCGGTATAAATGAAAAGGGTGATGGGGTCAGCCGGTCTCTCGCCGGTGTATTGCAATTCAGGCCCGAACGGAATGATGGACCCGGCGCGGACGAACAGCGGCATGGAATCGTACGGCGCCGGGGTGTCAACGGTCTGTCCGCCCGGTGTGCCGGCGCCGGTCCAGAAATCGTACCAGCCACCGGGGGTGTCCGGCAGATAAACCTTGCGGCTGCGCGCCTGGTACGTTGTGACCGGGGCGACGAGAAAGGCCGGCCCGAACATGTATTCGTCAACGAGTTCCCGCCCCTGCCGGTCGGCCGGGAAATCCATGACCAGCGGCCGCATCATGGTGCCGGCATCCTGGCTGATTTCGCCAGCCAGCGAATAAACGTACGGCAGCAGGCGGTACCGCAGGCGGTCGAACTTGACGATGGTCTGGTAGGCCGGACTCTTGTCGCCGCCGAAGGTCCACGGTTCGCGCGGCTTGAGTTCTCCATGCAATCGCGTCAGCGGGCAGAACGCGCCAAACTGGAACCAGCGGGCGTTCAACTCGCGCCATTCTTCGGCGGCTTCGGGTGTCGGTTGGTCGGCGGAAAATTTCGTGTCCATCGTGTACCCGCCGATGTCCATCGTCCAATACGGCAGACCGGAGACACAAAAGCCCAGGCCGGCGGGAATCTGTTTGGCCAACCCGGTCCAGGTGGCGGTGGTATCACCGGACCACGTGGCGGTCGCGTATCGCTGGATGCCGGCAAAGCCCGAACGGGTGAGAATGAAGACGCGCTGGTCCGGTGCGGCGCTGCGTTGGCCTTCGTAAATGCCGCGGCTGTTCTCCAGGGCCCAGCCATTCAGCACCCGCGAAGCGGTGCCGCCCGCAGTGGGAATCATGTACTTGTGCTGGCCTTCGAGCGTGGGCGGCGACGGTGTCAGATCGGGTTCGCTCGCATCCATCCACCAGGCGTCAATGCCCCGGCGGAAGAGGTTGGTGTTGATTTGGGCCCAGAACAGCTTGCGCGCCGCGGGATTGAACGCGTCGTAAAACGTATACGGGAAGTTGATCCAGTCCATCATCTTCTCGTCCAGGTTCGGCTGATAGAGAAAACCGGCCTTGTGCATGGCGTCGAAATTGGTCGTGCCGGTGTAGAACTTGCCCCACACCGAAATCATCACGTGCGCGTGCCGGTCGTGCAGCGCCTTGAGCCAGCCGTCCGGGTCGGGAAAGCGCTTCGGATCAAACTCATGCGAGCCCCAGGCATTGAGCGGCCAGTATTGCCAGTCCTGCACGATGTTGTCGAACGGAATGGCGCGGCTGCGGAATTCGTCCACCACGTCTAGGCTTTGCGTGGAGGTCTCGTACCGCTGGCGCGATTGCCACAAGCCGAACGCCCACTCCGGCATCAACGTGGCTTGCCCGGTCAGTTGCCGGAATCCGGCGATGACCGTGTCGAGGGCCGGCCCATAGACAAGATAATAATCCTCGCCGTCGGCGACTTCCGACCAAAGCGAGGTGCGGTCGTCGGGATTCGGCGTTTTCCAGGTCAATTGCATGGTGCTGGCCTCGTCGCCGCCGAACTCCAGTTTGATGGCGTAATGACGGCCCCCTTCCAGGGGGACTTTGATCTGGTCGTAGTCCGTCAGCCAGCCTTGACGCCAATGGTTGATGACCAGTTTGCCGTCGAGCCACATCCGGATGCGGCCGTTCGAGTAGGTCTTGAATTGAAAATCGCCGGTCGCCGGCGCAACGAGCTGGCCTTCCCACCGGCGCCAAACTTGCGTGCGGTTGGTGGAACTGAAGGAAATGTCGCTGGTGGAATGAGCCTCGGCCAGGTCATCGGGGTTGGCCGCCGTAAATGTGCCCGCCGTCAGGCCGCCGGGCTGGTTGGAAACGTCGATGAGGCATTTGGCGGGGATGGGCGTGAACTCGCGCAAGTCGCCGAAGCGCGTGTACGACAGGTTGTCCCATAAAATTCCGTAGCCGCGGCTCGAGACCAGGAACGGCACGACCACGTGGGTGTTGTGCTGCCACAGGTCGAGGTCCCAGCCCTTGATGTCGAGGATGCCGATCTGCCGCTGGCCGAGTCCGTAAAGCGATTCGTCCGCGTTCGGCTCCCATTGCTGGCGCATGTGGAATGTTTTTTCACCCTGCACCTCGGCGGGCGTCATCGTCCGGCCGCTTTCGGCCAGGATCGGTTTGCCCGTGGCATCAAAAAAAGAGACGGCGCCGGTAACGAGGTTCACCCGCACTTGAAGCTTGGCGGTCGAAAGCGTCGTCACCCTGTCGCGGGTATCCAGTTTCCAACGGGCCTTTTCCTGGTGGCGGACTTCGGTGGCCGGCGTGCTCCGGTCGAAGAATTTGCGATCTTTGGCGGCGGCGACGCGGATGATGTTGTCAGCGAAAACCTGAAGGCGGAGGAACGTGCCGTCCAAGGAAACAACGACCCCGTCAGAAAGTTTTTCCGGCTTGGGGCTGGCGGCCGGTGCGCACCAAGGACTCCCAGCCACGAACAATGCGGCCAGGCATGGAAAGAGCGTTTTCATGTTAAGAGCCTATTTTGAGGGAAATCGGCGGTTTCGGCAATGCCATCAAATTGTATGACTTGACGCCGAGGGTTTTTTGATATTTACCCAACGCGCCGAGCGGCGCTCTTTTAGTTCGCTTGCCCGCCCTCGCGTTGTTCGGAAGAGCGGGAAGCTTTTCCAACTCCAGCCACCTTCGCGCGGTTGTTTTATTGCGGGAACTGGTTAGCGTGGCATCTGCAGGCCCATCTTGTCCGCCGCCTGGGTCACGTCTTTGTCGCCGCGGCCGCTCAGGTTTACGATAATAAGCCTTTGCCTGCCCAGCTTCGGTGCGCGCTTGATGACTTCCGCAATGGCATGGGCGCTCTCCAGCGCCGGAATGATGCCTTCGAGCCGGGCCAACTTCATGAAGGCCGCAAGCGCCGCGTCGTCCTTGATGTAGGTGTATTCCACCCGCTTCTGCTCATGCAACCAGGCGTGCTCCGGGCCGACGGCGGCGTAGTCCAGGCCGGCGCTGACGCTGTGGGTGAGTTGGACCTGGCCGTATTGGTCCTGTAAAATGTAGCTGCGCGTGCCCTGCAACACGCCGAGCGATCCGCCGTGAAACCGGGCCGCATGCTGGTTCGGTTTGATGCCCCGCCCGCCCGCTTCCACGCCGATCATCTTCACGGTCTTGTCCTTCAGGAATGGATAAAACAAACCCATCGCGTTAGACCCGCCGCCGACACAGGCGATGAGCAGATCCGGCAGGCGTTTCTCCTTCGCCAAAATCTGCCGCCGCGCCTCGTCGCCGATGACGCGCTGGAAATTTCTAACCATTTCCGGATACGGATGCGCGCCATAAACGGTGCCAAGGATGTAATGGGTGGTGCGGACGTTCGTGACCCAGTCGCGCATGGCTTCGTTGATGGCTTCTTTGAGCGTTTGCTGCCCGGCCTTCACCGGCACGACGTCAGCGCCGAGCATTTTCATCCGATAGACGTTCAGCTCCTGCCGCTGGCAATCCACGGCGCCCATGTAAACAACGCATTTTAAGCCAAACATCGCGGCGACGGTGGCGGTGGCGACGCCGTGCTGACCGGCGCCGGTCTCGGCGATGATGCGGGTCTTGCCCATCCGTTTGGCGAGCAGGATCTGGCCAATGGTGTTGTTGATTTTGTGGGCGCCGGTGTGGAGCAGGTCCTCGCGCTTGAGATAAATCTTCGCGCCGCCGAGCTCGCGCGTGAGGCGTTCGGCGAAGTAGAGCGGGGTGGGCCGGCCGCAGAACTCCCGGAGATAATACTCGAACTCGCGCCGGAAGGCCGGGTCCTTCTGCGCGCGCCGGTATTCGTCCTCCAGTTCCTGCAGGGGATGGACCAGGGTCTCGGGCACGTAGCGCCCGCCAAAGGGGCCGAAATGGCCCCGGGCGTCCGGTACTTTGGCGCTGGAAAACTTGCTCATCGGTTAAGTTTCTCGCAATCGGACAAAGACGCAAATTATTATTTCACCCCAACAGGAATCTCGATCGTCGCGGCCAGCTTGGCCCGGGTTTCACCGGATCCATTTCACCTCCGCCGGCGGCTGGAAGGTCTCCAGGCGCTGGACCAGTTTCTCCGGGTCTTCCTCGACCAGGACAAGCTCCCGGTGGGTGGGCCGGACGAATCCTTCCCGGGTGGCGTGATCGAAAAATTCCAGCAGGCGGCGGTAGAACCCTGCCACTTCCAGCAGCCCGAACGGTTTCTGGTGATAACCGAGCTGGCTCCAGGCGAGCACCTCGCAAAATTCCTCGTAAGTGCCGTAGCCGCCGGGTAACGCGATGAAGCCGTCGGCCAGTTCGGCAATCAGCGCCTTGCGTTCGTGCATGTTTTTCACCACGCGCAAGTCCGGCAATCCTTCGTGCACCACTTCCTTGATGACGAGCTTTTCGGGGATGACTCCGATGACGTGCCCGCCTTTTTGAAGCGCGGCGTCAGCGAGAATGCCCATCAACCCCACACACCCGCCGCCATAGACGAGTTCCAGGCCGCGCCGGGCCAGGTGGTGGCCGAGGTTTTGGGCGGCGGCGGCGTAATCGGCGCGGATCCCTTTGTTGGAACCGCAATAGACGGCGATGCGTTTCATCGAGACATTGTTGCGGACGCTGACGACAAAATCACGCCTCTTCTGG
Organism: Candidatus Acidiferrum sp.; assembly: GCA_035506715.1. Taxonomy (GTDB): domain Bacteria; phylum Verrucomicrobiota; class Verrucomicrobiia; order Limisphaerales; family UBA11358; genus UBA11358. The sequence continues at coordinate 22,555 of DATJOW010000209.1, forward strand.
CCCCGGCCCGGACACTGGACAAACTCCGCTTCCTTGTTTAGCGTCCGTTCCGCTCTGAATACCGCTCTGCCATCGGCCGGGACGCCTGAGCGCGGGAGGGTTTCCCTCCTATCGCTCCTGCTCTTCGGCTTGGTTTGGGGCGCGTTCTTCCCCGCGCTCCGCGGCGATTTTATCGAGTTCGATGATTTCGCCTACGTGACTAGCAACCCCTGCCTCTCGCTTACGCCGGCCAATGCAATGCGGGTCGTGACCCAAGGCGTCGCCGCGAATTGGCATCCGCTCACCCAGTGGTCGCTCATGCTGGATCACTCGCTGGGGGGGCTCAATCCCTGGGGCTTTCATTTCACCAACGTTTTGCTGCACGCCCTCAACTCCATCCTGGTGTTCCTGGTTTTGCACCGGCTGACGGGGACCCTCTGGCGCAGTTTCGTGGTGGCCGCCCTCTTCGGCCTCCACCCCTTGCGCGTCGAATCGGTGGCCTGGATTTCGGAGCGCAAGGATGTCCTCTGCGGCTTGTTCTGGCTGCTCGCCCTCTGGGCTTATGCGCGTTTCGCGCAGGCGATGTCAGGTTCGCGGAGTCAAGCGACTCGCCTCTTCTTCGCCTCGTCTTCTTCCTACTGGCAGGCGCTGGGGTTCTTTGCCTTGGGCCTGATGAGCAAGCCGATGGTGGTGACGCTGCCGTGCGTCCTCCTCTTGCTGGATTTCTGGCCCTTGGAGCGCTGGCGTCGGGAGCGCTGGGCAGACTTGGCTGTCGAGAAAATCCCCTTTTTCTTCTTATCAGCCTTGGGCTGCATCATCACCTTTCTGGTCCAGCGATCCGGCGGCATGATGCAGGAATTGGCCGGCCTTCCCCTCTCGTTTGACCTGCGCCTGGAGAATGCCCTGGTGGCCTATGCCCGTTATTTGGGCAAGCTGTTCTGGCCGGTCAATCTGTGCGCCCTTTACCCTCACCCCGGCCACTGGCCGCCAGCGGACGTGCTGCTGGCTGGGTTGTTGGTTCTGGCGCTTTCGGCGCTGGCGCTCGGCCTGCGCCGGCACCGCCCGTATTGGCTCACCGGTTGGTTCTGGTTTCTGGGAACCTTCGTGCCGGTCATTGGCCTGATCCAGGTCGGGGCGCAGGCCCTGGCCGATCGTTACACTTACATTCCGTCGCTGGGGATCTTGATTTTGGGAGTTTGGGAGTTTCACCGCCTGACGAAAAACCGGAGCCGTCAGGCCATCTGGGGTGGAATCACCGGCGGGGTACTGGTTCTGGCCTGTCTCTTATTGACCCGCCACCAATTGATCTTCTGGCACGACGGCGTCAGCCTCTGGCGCCGGGCGGTCGCGATGACTCAGAATAATTACGACGCCCATAACCGCCTGGGGCGGGCGCTGTACCTGCAACAGCACTTTGACGCAGCGGCGCGCGAACTCGAGGCGGCGACGCAACTCAATCCTTCCTTTGCCGAACCCTGGTGCAGCCTGGGACAAGCGTACGCCGCGCAAGGACGTATGGACGACGCCATCGCCGTCTGCCAAAAGGCGCTCGACCTTCGTCCGGCGTTCGTGGCGGCGCATAACAACCTATCCGATTTTTTGCTCCGGGCCGGGCGCCCCGACGAGGCCCTGGTCCACTGCCTTCGGGCTGTCGAAATTGAACCGGACAGTGTGACGGCCCAAAACAATCTCGGCAATGCCCTGGCCCTGAAAGGGCGGTTGGCGGAAGCGGTGTCGCATTTCCAGAAGGCCTTGGCCGTCCAGCCAGGCAACCCCATGGTTCAAGCCAACCTTGCTTCCGCTCTCCTCCGACTGGGGCGGTTTGACGAGGCGATTCAGCTTTTCCATCAGGCCCTCGCCGCGCAGCCCGACAAGGCCGAAACCCACAACAACCTCGGCGGCGCTCTGCTCTCGAAGGGACAGACCGGCGAGGCCGTCCAGGAATTTCGAGCGGCCGCAAAACTCGAGCCTTGGCGTTTTGAAGCCCATCGCAACCTCGGCAATGCCCTGCTAAAACTGGGCGCCCTTGACGAGGCGATCCTGGAATTTCAGGAAGCATTCCGGCTCCAGCCGTCTTCAGCCGTCGTCAGCAACGATCTGGCCGCCGCTCTGTCCTTGAAAGCGAACCGGGCCGTTCATCCGCCCCCGGCCCCGCCGCCCTGACGTCAAACCGCCCGGCGGCGGCGGGGTCGATTTCCCTCCGCCGAGTTGCCGGTGGCGAAAGCAGGCGACCAGATGATCGTTGACCATTCCCGTCGCCTGCATGTGAGCGTAGCAGATGGTTGACCCGACGAAGTTGAATCCGCGCCGGCCCAAGTCGCGGCTCAGGGCATCCGAGATTTCCGTCCGTGCCGGAACCTCCTTCATCGTTTTCCAATGATTGACGACCGGATTGCCGTTGACGAACCGCCAGATGAAGGCGTCGAAGCTCCCGAATTCCTCCTGCACCCGGAGAAAGGCCCTCGCGTTCTGGATCGCCGATTGGATTTTCAACCGGTTGCGAATGAGGCCGGGGTTGTTCATCAGCCGGGCCACGGTCGCGGCGTCATAGCGGGCCACTTTCTCCGGATCAAATCCGTCGAACGCCACCCGGTAATTTTCGCGCTTCTTCAGCACGGTGTGCCAGCTCAACCCGGCCTGCGCTCCTTCCAGGATCAGAAGCTCGAACAGCCGCCGGTCGTCGTGCAACGGCACGGCCCATTCGCAGTCGTGGTAGCGGATATACAGTTCGTCCGTTGGCCAGGGACAACGGCTTTGGTCTCCCTTTTTCTTCATTTTTTATCCCGCCTCCTGGACGGCTTTGATGAACGCCCGCATTTGGGCGGGATCCTTCTTCCCGGGCGAACTCTCCACCCCGCTCGCAACGTCCACGCCGAATGGCCTTACCCAGCGCACCGCGCCGCCAACGTTCTCAGGCGTCAGTCCCCCGGCCAAAAAAATGGGTTTGCCCAGTTTTTTTGCTTCGATGGCCAGGTCCCAGTTAAATACCGCGCCGGTCCCGCCGCGGGCCTCCGGCGACCAGGCATCAAGCAAAAAAGCGTCGGTCCGGTATTTCTCCATTTCCTTGAGTGTTTCGGCACCCCGGACGCGAAGGGCTTTCATGCTCATGAGCCCGAATTTTGCGCAAATCTCCGGCGGCTCATCTCCGTGAAACTGGAGCAAGCTCAACCCGCATTCGCCAATGGCACGGGTAATGGTGTCCTCCGCCGCGTTTACAAACACGCCGACGCGCATGATAACGGGGCCCAGCCGCCGGCAAATGTCCCCGGCGGCGGCAAGGGAAACGTGGCGGGGGCTCTTTTCATAGAAGTTGAACCCGAGGGCGTCTGCTCCCGCCGCGACTGCCGCCTCGGCGTCCTCCAGGTTCGTGATGCCGCAAATTTTGACCCGCGTGCTCATCGCTCCTTTTTTAGTTTTCGCGCTGTCTGGACTCAAGCCTTTTGGCCAGTTTTGTTTTGAGCCCCCCGACCTCGTCACCTACTTTACCACAGAATGCCACGGACGATTTACCTGGATTACAATGCCACGACCCCGCTGGACCCGGCGGTGCGCGAAGCGATGCTGCCGTTTCTCGGCGAGGTCTGGGGCAACCCGTCGAGCGTCCATCAGGTCGGGCAGCGCGCCCGGGCGGCGCTGGATGACGCGCGCGCCCGCGCGGCCAATTTTCTGGGCGCCAAACCCAGCGAGGTCGTTTTTACCAGCGGCGGCACCGAGAGCAATAATCTTGCGGTTTTGGGAGCGGCCCGCCTTTTGAAATCGAAAGGCAGACACCTTATCACCTCAACGGTCGAACATCAGGCGGTTCTGCAGTGCTTCGACTTCCTCGAACAACAAGAAGGCTTTGGGGTGACGCGCCTGCCGGTGGACTCCGCCGGACGGGTTTCGCCCGACGAATTAAAAAAAGCCTTTCGGCCGGGAACCGTTCTGGTTTCGATCATGGCGGCCAACAATGAGATTGGGACGATTCAGCCGGTGGCCGAACTGGGCGCGCTGTGCCGGGATCGCGGGGTGGTTTTCCACACCGACGCGGTACAATGGTTTGGCAAGGAACCGTTCTCGAACATTCACCAGTTCAACGCCGACCTTGTCTCGTTCTGCGCCCACAAACTGCACGGCCCCAAAGGCGCCGGCCTGCTTTTCATCCGTTCCCCGCTGCACCCGACTCCGATGCTATTCGGTGGCGGGCATGAGAATGAGCGCCGCGCCGGAACCGAGAACCTGGCTGGCATTGCCGGTCTGGTGGCCGCCCTGGAGCGTTTTGTGGCGCCGCCGGTTTTCAACCGCTCGCAACTGGCTCCCTGCTCCGCCTATTTGCGCCAGGCGCTCGCGACAATTGAGGGCGTCGTGATCCTCGGTGGGGATGAGCCAGGCTTGGCAAACACAGTGGCTTTTTCCGTGCGCGGCGCGGATAGCATCGCCCTGCTGGCCGGTTTGGACATGGAGGGAATTTGCGCCTCGAGCGGTGCGGCTTGCTCGGCTGGTTCCTTGGCGCCGTCCCACGTGGTTTCCGCGCTGGGTAAACCGGACTTGGCCTGCTCGCTGGTGCGTTTTTCCCTGGGGCGCGCGTCCTGCATGTCGGAGATGAGTGTGGTGGCCGACCTGCTGCCGACAGTGATCCGCCGCGCACAAGTCAGGAAATAAAACGCGAAATAATGGTTAATGGTCTGGGGAAACTGTGGAAATCTCCCACTTCTCCCCTTTTGCCGCCTGTGAACAATTCCAATTTCTTTTTTCCCCTTTAAAATTCCCCTCGTCTGCCTTGACTTTTAGAGTTGTTTGCTCTATTCACAGCCCTTAATACGGAGAATTTAGTAAGAGAAAAAGATTACTATTAACCGAGCATGAACCTCACCATCAGCAAGGAACAGATTCTCGTCGGCCTCCAGGCTGTGCAAAATGTGGTCAGTTCCCGTACAACGTTGCCAATTCTCTCCAATGTGCTTTTGCGCGCTGAAGGCAATCAGTTGGAATTTACCGCCACGGACCTGGATGTGACGGTGGCCTGCAAGGTGGAGGCCAAAGTCAAAAAGGGCGGCAGCACGACGGTCCCGGTGAAAAAGTTGTTCGGCATTGTCCGCGAGCTGGGCGGCAGCGAAATCGACATTGAGACCGATGAGAAAAACGTCACCAGCGTTCAATGCAGTTCGTCGTTCTTTAAAATTCACGGTCTAGGCGCCGATGAGTTTCCGCCGTTGCCAAAATTTAAGGATGAAAAAAAGGTCACCTTGCCGCAGGAAAAGGTGAAGGCGATGATGCGAAAGACCTCGTTTGCGGTCTCCACTGACGAATCGCGCTATGTCCTCAATGGCATCTACATCAGCCTGAAAGACCACAAAATGACGATGGTCGCCACCGACGGACGGCGGCTGGCGCTGGTCGAGGAAGAGGTCGATATCGCCGAGAAAAGCGGCGGCGAGTTCATCGTGCCCGCGAAGGCGGTGAACGAGCTGAACCGGCTGCTCCAGGAGGAGGGGGAGGTGGAGATCAAGTTTGGAGAGAACCAGGCGTCGTTTGCGTTGAAGGATGAAAAAAGTTGTTCGGTGCTCGTGATCACCAAGTTGATCGACGGCAACTATCCCAACTATCGTCAAGTCATCCCCTCCGAAGTAAAAGAGCGGGTGCCGCTCGTCCGCGAGGAATTTCTGCAGGCGCTGCGCCGGGCGGAAATCATGACCAGCGAAAAAGCCAATTCTGTCAAGCTCACCTTTGGGAAGAACAACCTCGCCATCACCGCCAACTCGCCGGAGGTGGGCGAGGCGCGGGAAATGCTGGCCGTGAACTACAAAGGCAAGGAAATCGCCATCGCGTTCAATCCGCGCTACCTGATCGACCCGCTTAACGCGCTCGTCGAGGAAGACGAACAGGAAGTCTACTTTGAATTAATTGACGAACTCAGCCCCGGCGTCCTGAAGATCAAAAGCCCGTTCCTGTACGTCGTCATGCCGATGCGGTTGAGTTGAAGAGCCGCCGGCCGGCCGGCCGGGCAAAGGCGCACAAATGGCCGGAAGGCCGGAGCGTCAGCCGCGAAGCCGCAGTTTTGCCAAAACAAACCCGCATGGCTTCCCCGAAACATCCCCGTCCGGAGGTGAAAGAAAAGTCAGCGGCGATCGCCGTGCCGTCGACCAGGTTAACCGCGGTAATCCTGCCGGCCATTCTGGTGCTGGCAACGCTGGCAGCCTTCTGGCCCGTGCTGAACAGCGGGTTTATAAATTACGATGACACCGACTACGTCACTGCAAATCCGCACGTTCAGGCCGGACTCAGTCTGACGGGACTGCGCTGGGCATTCCAGACGGATTGCGCGAGCAATTGGCACCCGCTGACGTGGCTGTCCCACATGCTGGACGTCTCGCTGTTCGGAAAGGGCCCGGCGGGGCCGCACGCGGTCAATTTGTTTCTGCACGTCGTCAACAGTCTGCTGTTGCTTCTCCTTCTCCAACGGGCGACGGCCGCACAATGGCGTAGCGCACTCGTGGCGGGGCTATTCGCCCTGCATCCTCAGCACGTGGAATCGGTGGCCTGGATTGCGGAACGCAAGGATGTGTTGAGCACGATGTTCGGGCTGCTGACACTTTGGGCCTTTGTGCGGTACGCGGAGGCGGAGAAGGAAGCCAAAGGCGCCGGCAAATTTTTTTATGGGTTGAGCCTGTTGGTGTTTGCCCTGGGACTGATGAGCAAGCCGATGCTGGTCACCCTGCCGCTGGTGATGTTGCTGCTGGATTACTGGCCGCTGGGCAGGTTGGCCGCCGGAGCAAAAGAGGAAATACCCCGGACTTTTCAGCGCCTTATCGTGGAAAAGGCGCCGTTCCTGGTAATGAGCACGTTGTCGTGCCTGGTCACAATGTGGGCACAGGAAAAGGCGATTCTGTCGCTGGAGAACCTTCCGCTATCCGATCGGACGGCAAATACGGTAATCGCGTACGTCCGTTATCTGGGCAAGGCAATCTGGCCGGACAATCTGGCTTTGCCCTACTTGCACCTGGGTCGATGGTCCGAGGAACAGGTCGCGGCGGCGACCGCAGTGCTGATCACGCTGAGTTTGGGGGCGATTTGGATAGGACGGATCAGACCCTATGTAATTACAGGCTGGTTCTGGTTTCTCGGAACTTTGATCCCGGTAATCGGCTTGGTTCAGGTGGGGTCGCAAGCCATGGCCGACCGCTATACCTACGTGCCGTTGATCGGCGTATTCATTATCGCGGTGTGGGGAACAGGTGACGCTGTCCTCCGCTGGCCAGCCCTTAAACGGGTCGTCGCGCCGGTTGGCGTTTTAATCCTGGCCGCTTACGGCTGGCAGTCCCATCGACAAGCAATGTATTGGCACGACAGCGAAACGCTTTTCAAGCGCTCGGCAGCAGTGACCACGAACAACTTTATCGCGCTGTGCAACGTGGGCGGCGTGTACTTTGAAAGAGGGCGATTGGATGAGGCCCTGGACTATTATCAGCAGGCCACCCGGATCAATCCCCGATACGCGGACGCACTGAACAGCATCGGCGCAGTTTTGGCGGCAAAGGGAGATGACGACGCGGAAAAATGGTTTCACCGCGCGCTCGACGTGCAGCCAACCCAACCGGACGCGCTTTTCAATTTGGGTAACTTCATGGCCAAAAAAGGCCGAACGCAGGAGGCGGGCGGATATTTTGAAGCGTCGCTGAAGGCCAAGCCCGACAATTTCGAAGCCCGCAACAACCTGGCGAATCTTCTTGTGCGGCAGGGACGGTTGGAGGAGGCCATCGCCCAGTATCAATTGGCCCTGGAACAGTGGCCCGATGCGGCCCTGATCCACAAAAACCTGGGCGAAATGCTGGCCGCCAAAGGCAAGCTGGACGAAGCGATGCGGCATTATCGCCAAGCCATCGCGTTGACGAATGACCCGGGAGCACATTACTCCCTGGGCCTGACTTTGGCGGTCCAAGGAAAATGGGACGAAGCCATTGGGCAATACGAACAAACTCTGCGGCTTTGGCCAACCAATGCCGAGGCCTATTACAACCTGGGTTATGCCTTAAGGATCCGGGGTCAGTTGGGGCCAGCCCGGACCAATTTTTTGGAAGCCTTGCGCCTGAAGCCCGACTTTCCGTTGGCGCGATTTAACCTCGGGTGCGTTTACGCCGAAGAAAACCAGCCCGCTGAAGCGGCTGCTCAGTGGCAGGAGGCGTTGCGCCTGAAACCGGATTACGAAGCCGCGCGCGAAAAGTTGCGAGCCCTTCGCCGGCAGGCCGGTGACGGTGACCAATAGACGATTAGCCAACCCGGGACACTCCGCCAAATGGCCAAGGGCTATCTTCCTGAGGAATCCGATCTAACCGGAGGGATCAAGGGATCCACCGCGCATACCACCACGCGATCGGGTGGAACCCAGCCAAAGGCAAAGGGCAGGGGCCCGCGACTGGCGGCATAGAAACCGGCCCCCACCTCGCCCTTCATGGTGGCAAGCCAGCGCGGACCAGATGACAAAATCACCTCACGCAACACCACCAGGTCCGCACCCAAAGGTGAAAAATTCGTATTGTTCTCGGGCGTAGCGATAATATCTCCGCGCTGCAGGAGAGTATGCCGTACGTCCAGTGCCTCGGCCCCCGCCGCCCTCAGATAATATTGAAAACCCCAATGTCCCTGGAATCGGAAATGCGGCTCATGGCCGAATTTTGAATAGGTCGTCAGCGCGCTTGAGCGAACGGATTTGGCAAACAGAAAATCCGCTCTCGCCACCAGCAAAGCCAAGGCGGCCCCCGCCGCAAAAACCAGAGACCGTACAAGGACCCCAGAGCGGTCTGGCTCTGGCCTGGTCTGTTCCAGGCGGCGAGCCAGCAGAATTCCAACGGCGGGCGCCAGGGGTAGGACGGTGCGACCATTGACAGTCCAGTTGATAAAGGCTGCAAAACAAAAGGTTCCGAGCACCCACAAGGCCAGCAGCCAGGCTTCCGCATCACGACGGCCCCGAAGATCCACGACCGCCAGCGCCAGAATGCCGGCGCCGCCGGTGGCCCAGAACAGGAGCTGTAAACCGATCAGTGTCCGGGACGAACCCTGAACCGGGCCGTAGTCCTTCAAGAGCGGGCCGGCCAGCAGGAGGATCGCTGCCAGCAAAAAGGCTGCGACGGCAAATCCACAGATGGTCCGCCATCGCCACAGGAACGGCAAAAAAAACGTCGCCAGGGCCAGCCCCCCCCCCAGAAAGGCGAGCGCCGACAGGCAACTGGCGGACTTCAAAGCCGCAAAATCCGCAAGCGAAGCTGGGGGAACGGCGTAATTCACCGCGTCCGCCAAAAGCGAGTGGCCGTAGAGATTGCGGGTGGCGAGGTGGTACGCGCCCAGCACTGCCAAGGGGAGCAACAAAGGCGGGATCCAGCGAGCCGGACGGGCTCGGGCGGTTAAGCTGTAAGCGGCGAGCAACACAATCAAGCTGGCGCCAAAATATTTGGTTAACGCCGCCAGCGCCACCAGGCATCCCGCTGTCGCCAGGAACAAGCCGCGCTGGTTCTGGGTTCCTTCCACCCAGAAAACAACCGCCCAAACCCAGAACACCAGCATCAGCACGTCGCACATGACCGTGGTGCCCGAAACCAGGAAAACCGGAGTCAACAATGTCGCCGCGGCGGCAAACACGGGCTGGCGACAAAAGCGTTGAGCCAGCCGGAAGGTACCCAGGATGGCCGCCAAAGCCGGCAGTAAGAACGCCGCGTGCAAGGCCACTTCACTCCAGCCGAGCAGGGACGCCGCGCCCGCGAGGTAATAGCAACAAAGCGGGGGATTCTTGGTGGCCTCCCACATCGGGGTGGTATAACCAAACCAGTTTACCTCAAAGCCGTACGGGTTGAGAGGTTGATCGAGAAGATGTTGGCCTGCCCAGAGGAACAACGGCTCGTCCAGGCTAAAGGGCTTGGCTAAAAATGGAGCTAGGACCGCGACCACGATCAATGCCAATGCCGTTTTAGAGTTGAGCCTGAGCCAGGCGGCAGATCGGTCGAGCAGAGGCTTCCCCAAGTGAAAGGGAAACCAATTCACGGCTTGGCGAGCCCTGGCAGAACCACCGCCAAACAGAAACGCGGAAAAGCGATTAAAAAAAGTGTTTCCTATGTGAAAAGGGTGTCGGGTCAAAGGGCCTAGTCAAGTGTCGAATGACCTCCCGGAAAGCCACAGCGGAGCTAAGACACAAAAAACTCGGCCTGATGCAGTTGCTTGGCTTGAAAAGAAAAGGGCGCGAAAGAATCGCGCCCTTGCATTTTCAGCGGGAAAAACTGCTTATTTACGCCGCGAGTTACGCCACGCCAAACCCAGCAAAGTTAAGCAACCACCCAAGGCCAAGACCGAGGGCTCGGGGACGGTTGAAAAACTGACCGAGAAGTTGTCTACTCCGAACCCGTGATCATTGCCGGGATCATCAATGTCCACCCAGCGCAGGAAAAGGCTGTCCCCGGGATTCAGTGAAACGCCGGTGAGCAGAACGTTGTTAAACTGAACCTGATTGGCCGGATTATTGCCGTCCAAGGCGGCAGCCGTTGAGCCCGTGGTGGGGGAGATGAAATCCAACGCCGTGAAGGCAACCCAGTTGTCAGAACCAGCTGGTGCCGTGTCCAAAGCGCCGTTAAGCAGGAAAGATGAACTGGTGGTGCTATACGAGAAAGCCAAGGTTTGAGCCGCGGTATTGCCTCCGTTCCTCCACTGCTCGCCCGTATAGGTAACTAACACATTATTTACAGTCGAGGCTGTATCGTTTTGAATCAAGACGCCAAAGGCATTGGTCTTGGGGGTTCCCGAACTGAGCGATCCTAGCGCCCGGTCCACGGCACTGGCAGCACCGTAGCTGTAAAGCCAGCCGCTGGTAGTTGAGCCGTCGCTGACCCGGTATGACGGGTAAACTGTCGGCCCAAAAGCGGAAGTCGTACCGGCAGTGTATGCGCGTGACGCATACCAACCGGTAAGCGTTGAGTTATCCGCCCACGTTACCGTACTTCCGGTGTTCGCCAAAGTGTCGAAGTTTTGTGAATAGCTAAGCCCGCCACTCAGCAGAATCTGCGCCTGGCTTGCGTAGACGGCGAGCACGACAAAAGAGAGGATCCATACGGCTTTTTTCATAGTCTTATTTAGTTTATTCTTCTGTAATTACTCAACAAATAGCAGATTGGAAGAAGAAAAGGAAGGAAAAAAAGCACAAAAACTATTCACAACTTATTCACAGGCGCTAATTACATTTGTTCCAGCGTTTCGATGCCCAAAGCGTTCAGTCCTTGCTTGAGCACCCGCGCCGTCAGGTTGCAGAGCGCCAAACGGCTCGCCCGCACGGCGGCGTCAGCCTTGATCACCGGGCAGTTCTCGTAGAAAGCCGTGAATTTGCCAGCCAGATCGAAGAGGTAATTGCACAAAAAATTGGGCCGGAACTCCTCCGCCACCGCCTCCAGGGTCAACCCGAAGTTCAGCAGGTGCTTGGCCAGGATAATTTCTTCCGGCGCAAACATTTGGAGGTGGGAGGTGGGAGGTGGGAGGTGGGAGGTTTCTTCTGCCTTTCTGAAAATGCTCCGGATGCGCGCGTAGGCGTATTGCAGATAGGGCGCCGTGTTTCCCTGCAACGCCAGCATTTTGTCCCAACTGAACACGTAATCGCTCTGCCGGTTCGGCAGCAGATCGGCGTATTTCACCGCGCCCAGCCCGACCACCCGCGCAACCTCTCGCCGTCGCCCCTCGGGACGGTCCGGGTCCTTTTCGGAAACGATCTTGAAAGCGCGCTCCTCGGCTTCGTCCAGCAAATCGGCCAGCTTCACCGTCTCGCCGCTGCGGGTTTTGAACGGCTTGCCGTCTTCGCCCAAAATTGACCCAAACCAAACGTGCGCCAAGTTGGTGCTTGGAGTTTGGTGCTTGGCGCTTGCCTTTTGCCACAGCCGAAAGACGGTGAACACCTGCTGGAAGTGCAGTTGCTGCCGGCCGTCGGTCACGTAAATGATTTCGTCCGGATGCCACGTCTCCAGCCGGTAGGCCAGCGTGGCCAGGTCGGTCGTGGTGTAATTGAACCCGCCGTCGCGCTTGCGGATGAGCGCTGGCTTGTCCTTGAGTTGAGGATTGTCGTCGAAGAAAATCGCCAGTGCGCCTTCGCTTTCCCGGGCGATGCCCCTGGCGACCAGTTCGTCCACCAGCGGCTTGAGCCGCGGATTGTAAAAGCTCTCACCGAGGGTTTGGTCGAATTTCACGCCGAGCCGGGCGTAAATCGTGTCGAATTGTTTCTCCGACAGCGCGATCATCTCGCGCCAGATCTTCAGGTTCTCTGCGTCGCCGCTCTGGAGTTTCACCAGTTCCTGGCGCGCGGCTTCCCGCACCGTTTCCGTCTGCTCGCTTGCGGCGCTGACTAATTTGTAGAGCCGTTCCATTTCGGCGATGGGGTCGGCCTTGAGCGCATCCGGGTTCAGGTGCTGTTTCCAGCCCAGCAGCAGCATCCCGAACTGCGTGCCCCAGTCGCCGATGTGGTTGTCGGTGATGACCCGGTGGCCCAGCAGGCGCAGCGTGCGCGCCAGGCAATCACCGAGGATGGTCGAGCGGATGTGACCGACATGCATGGCCTTGGCCACGTTCGGCGAGCTGAAATCAATCACCACCGTGAGTGGCGACGAAGTTTTATCAAAGAACAGGTGTTCTCCCCGGCTGGCGGATTGGAGCGCGGCCGCCAGCGCGGCGGGTTTCAAACGGAAATTCAGGAAGCCGGCGCCGGCGATCTCCACCGGCTCGCACCAGTCAGCGACGTCGAGCTTGGCCAGCACGTCCGTGGCGAGCTGGCGCGGATTCAACTTGCGCGCCTTGGCCAGCGACATGAGCGCGTTGCTTTGGTAATCGCCAAACTTCGGGTCGGGGCACGGGCGAACCAGGACGGCGGCTGTATCAGCCTCCGGCAGGACCGCGCGGACGGCGGCCTGCAGTTTTTGTTCGATTTGTTGGTGGGGCAACAAGGAATTCGAGGGTCGTTAGATTGTTAAATTGTTAAACCGCTGCGACAAAGGTTAGCGCGGGCGATTGAAGGATTCAACGCTTCAACCGTTTAACCATTTAACGAGTCACTTTTTCCCGTATTCCTTGATGATGGCGAGCATGGCGTCGGCGTCGGGGGCCGATTCGAGCGCCTGGCGGAAATCGGTTTTGTGCAAAAACTTGGCGATGTTGGCCAGCGTATGCAGATGTTTCTGAAACTGGCCCTGCGGCACCAGGAACAACATGACCAATTTCACCGGCTGATTATCCAGCGCGTCGAAGTTCACGCCGTTTTTTGAGCGGCCCAGCGCCCCCACCACTTCATAAATCAGATCGGTCGAGGCGTGCGGGATGCCGATGCCAAATCCGATGCCCGTGCTCATGGAGGTTTCGCGCTTCTTGACCGCGGCGGTCACGGCATCGCGGTCCCCCGGCTGGATTTTGCCGGTGGTGACCAGATTATCAATCAGCTCATCAATCGCTTCCCAGCGGTTGGTGGCGCGCAAATTCGGGAGGATTTGCGGTTTGCTTAAAATATCACCCAATTCCATACGGTGCGGCCCAAGGATTGACGCTATCCACGTCCGAATTCAAGACCGAATTGCAAACATCTTTTCCGCCGCCTTATTCCAGCCAGTGAGCCAGCCACTGGAGAACGCGTTCGGTGTCCTGCAGCCACCAGACCAGGACGTTCAGCAAACCGCCCTTGGCCATCAGGAGGGGCAGACCCAGCAGCAGCACGCCGCAGTTGCCCAGAAAAATGATCACCGCGGAAAACAGCCAGCCCTGCGAGGTGATGTCTGACTGCCGCGTCTGCAAAGCGTGCCACGTCAGCGTCACGTGAAACGCATACGCCGCGCCGACGGCCAAATGGAACCAGACCAGATACGCGGACCAATTCCAGAGCAGATGCCCAAGCGCAAACACCCCAATCACCAGCGCGGCGTAGAACGGAAAAAAATAAGGGGCGAGCGCGATGACGAAGTTGGATTTCGAAATGACGACGTGACCGCCCGCGGAGGAGACTTTTATTTTTTTGACGCGGCCGCCGAACATCCACGTCCAGAGCGCGTGCGTCAGTTCGTGGCCAAAGACGTAAATCCACATCGGTTTGGGCAGCAACAAGAAGACCACAAACCAGCAGGCCGCGCCCGCCAGCAGCGGCACCCAGACGGCATCCGCCGGGCCAGTGGCGCACAGCAACCGCCCCAGCGCCATCGCCGCCCCGGCGCAGACCGGCAGCAAAGGGATGGCGATGATGAATTTGAGCCACTTCGGCACCGACGAAGAATTCAGAATCCGGAATTCAGAATCCAGAAGAAAGCGATTTGTAGAGTCGAGTCTGCGGCTCGACCCTGTCGGCGCGTGGCGCCGCCGCTTCAGCAATCCGGCTTGAAACTTGAAACTCGAAACTCGAAACTCGATGGATGACACCAGCCGAAGTCCTGCAAATTTTCCGCGACACCGGCGCGCTGCTCGAGGGGCATTTCATCCTCCGCAGCGGGCTGCACAGCCGCCAGTTCTTTCAGTGTGCGTTGGCCCTCCAGCAAATGCCCATTGTCGAAAAGCTCGGGCAGGACCTCGCCGCCAAAGCCGGACCGCTCGGCGCCGCCACCGTCATCGCCCCGGCGCTCGGCGGCCTCGTCATCGGCCAGGAGGTCGCCCGGCAGCTCGGTCTGCGGTTCATCTTTGCCGAAAAAGAGGAAGGCAAACTCGTCTTGCGCCGCGGATTCAGGATCGCGCCCGGCGAAAAAATCATGGTGGTCGAAGACGTGGTGACCAAGGGCGGTCGCGTGCAGGAGACAATTGACATCGCCCGCGCCCACGGCGGCCAGGTGGCAGGCATTGCCACGATTGTGGATCGCTCCAACGGAGCGGTAAATTTCGGCGTGCCCTTCGTCAGCCTGATTTCACTGAAGGTCGAGGCCTTCGAACCGGACAAACTGCCGCCGGACCTGGCGAAAATGCCCGCCATCAAACCCGGGAGCAAATGAGTTGATCGAGAGGTTGACATGATCGCCGCTCGCGCTGCCTTCCGCCTTCGGCTTCTCGTTTTGTTGGCCGCGTGGACGGGGCTGGCGGCCGCGGGTTGGTGCGCCGAACCGGGATCGGCGCCCCCGGCCGTTCCCGCCGGATTGGCCGATGCACAGGCCACACCGGCCGCCCGCGCCCTCATGAACCAACTGGTGGCTGGTTACGGCCGGGAAACCTGGTCGGGTTCAGGCTACGAAACCAACGACCTCGCCCACATCCACGCCGCCAGCGGACGCAAGCCGGCCATCGTCGCCGGCGAATTCATGGCCTATTCGCCGTCCCGCGTCGCCTTCGGCGAGCAGCCCAAGGATAGCACCGAGTCCATGATTGCTCTCAGCCGGGCCGGGTATGTGATCACGATGTGCTGGCATTGGAATGCGCCGACCAATTTGCTCAACACCGGGGAGCAGCCTTGGTGGCGGGGCTTCTATACGGAGGCCACCACCTTCGATGTCGCCAGGGCGCTGGCTGACACCAATTCGCCCGAGTATGGCCTGCTGCTGCGGGACATCGACGCCATTGCCGTGCAGTTGAAGAAATTTTCCGATGCCGGCGTGCCGGTGCTCTGGCGGCCGCTGCACGAAGCCGAAGGCGGCTGGTTCTGGTGGGGCGCCAATGGGCCGCAGCCGTTCAAGACCCTTTGGCGATTGCTCTACCATCGGCTCACCGACGGGCACCACTTGCACAATCTCATCTGGGTTTTTGCCGGGGAAAGATTGGATTGGTATCCCGGCGACGACGTGGTGGACATCATTGGCGTGGATGCTTATCCCAAGGATCGCGGCGACCTGCTGGTGCCGCGTTGGAAACAACTCCAGAATCACTTCAGAGGCAAAAAACTGATTGCGTTGACCGAGTTTGGCGGAGTGCCGGAGATTCCGCGCATGCAGGTTGCCGGCGTTTGGTGGTCTTACTTCGCTTCCTGGTCCGGCAGTGTCCGGCCCGTGCCCGACGCGACCATCGCTCGTGTTTATTGCGCGCCCACGGTTGTTACGCAGGACCAACGGAAAGAAAACCTCGAGACCGGAAGCACCAACCCACCACCGGCTGCGCCGGCGAACAAATGAAATCATTCGGAGGGCGGATCGCGGCGACGCCCCAGCTAAATTAGGGGCTCGTGTAACTCGCCCCTCCGACAAATTCCCAACTGTGCCAACTGGCGCTTTTAACTGTGCCAACCAGGCGCTTTTGGCACAGGTTGTCCGCTCGCGGTAAACCGACAAAAGCTCGATTCTACCCTTTGGTTTCAATGCTTTCGTCGCTTTTTGCCCTTCGCGGCATCCCCGCTGCTTGGAAGTTCTGGTCCAGTTGTATTTTAACCAAACGATTTTATGGCAAAAGTATTAGGCATAGATTTGGGAACCACGAACTCCTGCATGGCCGTCATGGAAGGCGGAGAGCCATTGGTTCTGGAAAACTCGGAGGGCAAGCGCACCACGCCGAGCGTCGTCGCGTTCACCAAGAGCGGGGAGCGCCTCGTCGGCGAGGCCGCCAAGCGCCAGGCCGTCACCAACTCGCGCAACACGATTTATTCCATCAAGCGCTTCATGGGCCGCAAGTTCGACGAAGTATCCGAGGAAATCAAACGCGTCCCGTACAAGGTCGTCAAAGCCTCCAACGGCGACGCCGCGGTCGAGGTGGAAGTGGACGGCAAATCCAAACAATTTTCGCCGCCGGAAATCTCCGCGATGATTCTCGCCAAGCTGAAAACCGACGCCGAAATGCGTCTCGGCGAGAAAATCACGCAGGCCGTCATCACCGTGCCGGCGTACTTCAACGATTCGCAGCGCCAGGCCACCAAGGACGCCGGCCGCATCGCCGGCCTCGAAGTGCTCCGCATCATCAACGAGCCCACCGCCGCGTCGCTCGCCTACGGCCTCGACAAGAAGAAGGACGAGAAAATCGCCGTGTACGATCTGGGCGGTGGCACGTTCGACATTTCCGTGCTGGAAATCGGCGACGGCGTGTTCGAAGTCAAGGCCACCAACGGCGACACTCATCTGGGCGGCGACGACTGGGACGGCCGCCTGATGGACTGGATTCTCGAAGAATTCAAAAAGGACAGCGGCATGGACCTGCGCAAGCAGCCTGACGCCCTCCAGCGCATCAAAGAGGAGGCTGAGAAGGCCAAAATCGCCCTGTCCAGCGCGCAGCAATACGAAATCAATCTGCCGTTCATCACCGCCGATGCCAGCGGGCCCAAACACATCAGCATGAAGCTGACCCGGGCCAAAATGGAACAGCTTTGCGACGACCTGTTCGAGCGCACCATCACGCCGGTGAAAAACTGCTTGCGCGATGGCGGCATTATCGCGGACAAAATCGACGAATTGGTGCTGGTGGGCGGCATGACCCGCATGCCCAAAGTAGTGGACACCGCCCGCTCGCTGGTCAACAAACCACCGCACCAAGGCGTAAACCCGGACGAAGTGGTCGCCGTGGGCGCCGCGATTCAAGCCGGCGTGCTCAAGGGCGAAGTGAAAGACGTGCTGCTGCTCGACGTGACCCCGCTGTCGCTCGGCATCGAAACCCTCGGTGGCGTGTTCACCAAGCTCATCGAGCGCAACACCACGATCCCGACCCGCAAATCGGAAATCTTTTCGACGGCTTCCGACAATCAGCCGGGTGTGGAAATTCACGTCCTCCAGGGCGAACGTCA
>DATJOW010000210.1:0-4728 GCA_035506715.1 Candidatus Acidiferrum sp.
CGGCAACAACGGCGGCTCGGCGAATTGAAGTCGAATTTCGTCTCCAGCGTCTCGCACGAATTGCGCGCCCCCATCGCGTCGGTGCGGCTCATGGCCGAAAATCTGGAAGGCGGCAAAATCCCGGAAGCGCCAAAACAAAAAGAGTATTTCGGCTTCATCGTCCAGGAATGCCGGCGGCTGTCGTCGCTGATCGAGAACGTGCTGGACTTCTCGCGCATTGAACAGGGCCGCAAACAATACGAGTTCGAGCCGACGAACGTCCTGGCGCTGGTTCAGGCCACCGTGAAACTGATGGAGCCGTATGCGGCAGAGAAAGGCGTGAGACTGTTGCTGGAAACATTCAACATTCAACATTCAACGCCCGACATCGAACTGAACGTGGACGGCCGGGCGATTCAGCAGGCGCTGGTGAACCTGATTGACAACGCCATCAAGCATTCCCCCAAGGGCGAGACGGTGACGGTGGGGATGGAAGTGCGGAGTGCGGCGTGCGGCGTGCGGAGTGAAAATGCCGATGCACCAGTCCATCCTCCATCTTCCATCCTCCATCCTCGCTTGGTTTTGTCCGTGACAGACCACGGCCCGGGCATCCCGGCGGTCGAGCAGGAAAAGATTTTCGAGCGCTTTTACCGGCGCGGTTCCGAGTTGCGCCGCGAGACGCAAGGTGTTGGAATCGGCCTGAGCCTGGTCAAACACATCGTCGAAGCCCACGCCGGGCGGGTGCGCGTGGACAGTGAGCCCGGGCGGGGCAGTCGGTTCACCATCGAATTGCCCGGAAACAGCTTAACCACGGATGACGGCGGATGAACACGGATGGACTGATGCGAATTGGCTGGCGCCGTCTGTTTTGGACTGCGGCGGGAAGCGAAGCGCCACGCCGCTTTCGAAGGCCGGCTGGTGTTCAAAAAGCGGTGTCGCCGTTGCGCTCTGCCACCGCAATCCAAAATTTTGTCCGTGTTCATCCGCATCCATCCGTGGTTAAAAAATCATGTCGCGAATACTAATTATCGAAGACGAAGCGCCCATGCGCACGGCCCTGGCCGACCTGCTGGCGGCCGAGGGCTATCGCGTGCTCACCGCCGTTGACGGCGAAAGCGGCCTCCAGCGCGCCCTGGACGAAAAGCCCGACCTCATCCTGCTCGACATCATGTTGCCGAAGCTGGACGGCTTCGCGCTGTGCGCCGAGCTGCGCCGGCTGTCCAATCCCGTCCCGGTGCTCATGCTCACCGCCAAGGGCCAGGTCGAAGACCGTGTCACCGGCCTGGACGCGGGCGCGGACGATTATCTGGTCAAGCCGTTCAGCACCGAGGAACTCCTGGCCCGGGTGCGGGCGCTGCTGCGGCGGCTGCAACGGCAGGGCAAGGCGGCGGGGAAATTGAAGCTGGGCGACATCGAAATTGACCTGGCCCGGCAGACGGCCATGCGCGGGAGGAAGCCGGTCCACCTGACGGCCAAGGAATTCGCGATGTTGCGGTTGATGGCCGAAGCCGAAGGCGAGCCGGTCACACGCGAGCGGTTCCTCGACGTGGTCTGGGGTTACACGGCGTTTCCCACCACGCGCACGGTGGACAATCACATCGCCACTCTGCGGAGCAAGATTGAGCCGGACCCGGACGACCCGCGCTGGATCACGACCGTGCACGGGGTGGGTTATCGCCTGGAGTTATGAACCACGAAACACACGAATGTTGGGCTAAAGCGCAGTGCCTGCGCTGTCTTCAGCTTTATTTCGCGTGGTTCGTGTGTTTCGTGGTTTCAAAACCCAATTTTGCAAAAGCATGACAATTGAACCGGGCCAATCTGACAGCATGGAACCACTCAGGTTATGAAAGCAAAGCTCATCATCTGGTTTGTTTGCCTGGCAGCCGCAGGCGCGTTGGCGCAAACCAACGGCCTCACGGCGGCCCTGCAGCAGGGATTGTTCGAGGAGGAAGCCAACCGCAACCTCGACGCAGCCATTGCCAGCTACCAATCACTGGCCGAGCAATTTGACCAGGACCGGCAGGTGGCGGCCACGGCGATTTTCCGGCTGGGCGAATGTTACCGCAAACTCGGCCGGACCAACGACGCCGTCGTCCAATATCAGCGCATCATTCGCGAGTTCAGCGATCAAACCACGCTCGCCACCTTGAGCCGGCAAAACCTGGCCGGAATAAACCCCGCCGCCCAACCGCATTTTCAAGACCGGTTAGTGGCCACCATTACAAGAGTTCCGCAGGAGGCAACGGCTGCCACCGGAACCGAGCCGGCAACCAAAGCCGACGAATTGGAAGCCGAAGCCGCTTCCCTGAAGGCGCAAATGCAGCAACTTGAAAACCTGGACCGGGAAAAAATTCGAGTTGTCATCCAACAGAGTTTTCCCAACCCCGTGTTGACGAAGCTGATGCAGGACCTGACTGACGCCGAGCAGAAACTGGCGAGCCTGACCAATGACTATACCCCCGGGAATCCTCAAATCGTCCGAGTCAGGGCGCAGATCGACGCCATCAACGGCCAGATTGACTCTCAGGTGGAAGGCGTCATCAAGGGATTGCAGGCCAAACTGGACGCGGACCTGGATGCCGCCAAAGTCATTCGCGACAAATCCGGCGCGGGACCGGCCGCCCAGCCTCAGCCCGCTGCGGTCGTGATCGACGACGAGGAGCAGGAGATCCGACGCATCCAGGCCATGATCCAGAACAGCCCGGATTTGATCAATGCGCCGTCGGATGGGGGCAAGCCTGCGCCCTTGGGCAACGCCGCGTCTAAAGGCCAGTTGCGCGTTGCTTCGTTCCTGCTGGCCAACGGAGCGGATGTCAACTTCAAGGTCAACGACTGGTCGCCGCTGTTCTTCGCCGTCGCCAACGGCCACCGGGCGATGGTCGAGTTGCTCCTCGCCAAGGGCGCCGACGTGAACACGCGGGACCATTTCGGGAAAACTCCGCTTCAGCTGGCCGCCGAAAACGGCTTTCAATCCGTCGCCGAAGCACTGTTGGCCGGCAAAGCCGATATCAACGCCCGCGACAACGATCAGGAAACCCCGCTGTATCTGGCTGCCCGAAAAGGTCACGTCGCCATGGTCACCTTCCTGCTGGATCACCACGCGGAACCGGATGTGCCGGACAAGTACGGGCGGACACCCCTCAGTCTCGCCGCCCAGGCCGGGCATGCGGGAACGCTCCAAAAACTGCTGGCGGGCGGCGCCAGCCCGGACCTGGCGGACAACGTGGGGCAAACGCCGCTGAGCTGCGCCGCCCAATATGGACACCTCGATTCGGTGAAAGCCTTGCTGGCCGCCAAGGCGAACCCGAATGCCAGCCGTGGTCTCCAACCATTGCCCCAGGCCATCCATCGCAATGATCTCACGATGACCAAATTGCTGTTGGACGCCGGTGCGGATGCCAATCGAGTTTCCCCGATCAGTTGGCAATTTGTCGTCCACGGCGATGTTTATGGCACATCGCCCCGTCCGAATGTGTCGCCGTTGTTCCTGGCCATCTGCGACCACAATACGGATGCGGTGAGACTCCTGCTGCGGCACCAGGCCGACCCGAATGACACCAATCCCGACGGCGTTCCGGTGATATTCTGGGCGATGGACCAGCCCGATGTCGTCAAAGCTCTGCTGGAGGCGGGCGCCAATCCCAATGTGAAGAATGGCGAGGGCTATTCCCCGTTGTTCCTGGCCAGCGACCCGGAAACGGTTCGCCTGTTGCTGGCCCACCATGCCAGTCCGGACGACAGGTGCAAAGGTTTGACTCGGTTGCTGCAGGTGGCGACCTGGCCGCCCGGTGACGCTGCCGACAACATTGCTGAAGCGCTCCTTCAGGGCGGTGCGAACGTGAACGCCACGAACGAATTTGGCTGGACCGCGCTCCATTTGGCTGTCTCCTCGGGAAACCAGAAACTGGTCGAATTGCTGTTGGCCCACAAAGCCGACGTGAATGTACGGAATAATCAGGGTAAAACCCCGCTGGATCTGGTAAACGAGCCGCCTTCTCCCCGAATGGGATCGTCCGGGGGTCAAACGATGCCTCCGAGGTCGCGTCGGACTCCTGGAATCTCCCCATCTACACCGCAAGCGCAGGCCGTCGCGCCGGCCAGCCTGGCCGACCTGCTCCGCCAGCACGGCGCGCTGGAGAACTTGCCGGATTTCAGCCGCATCCGGATTACGCGCCAGGGCGTGTTAAAACCCCTGGAGGTGTTCCGCCAGGGGCCGAATCTGACCAACCATTTCACCCTGCTGGAAACGGTGATCCGGTTTTACAACCAATCAACACTAACGTTTCCCTCGGATAACATAACAACCTATGTTTCACCTTACAATGTTTTGACCTTCCCCGACTTTGGGCAGGTCATCATCCATCGGCCCAGCCGGAAGCCCGGCGGCCAGGGGCAGGAGATCAAGGTGAGCCTGCTGAACAGCAGCAACGTCCTGGATTGCGCGAAGGACGTGCCGGTGGAATTCGGCGACGTCATCGAAATTCCCGAGCGCGTCCATGCGTTGAATGAACTGCTGCCCGATCCCGTGCGGGAAATGAAATCGGATTTGGACTCCGCCAGGTTCCAAGAACGATTGAAGGCGATAACCGATCGGACGGCCAACCCGACTAACCCAGCGTTGGTCACCCCTGAAGAAGCCGCCATACTGCGATTGGCTGCGATGCCACAACGGGAAGCCGAAACCAAAGGTGCTGCGGAGGTTGCCGCCCGGCGTTGGGCCTGCCTGCAGAAAACCGTTCAACTTGT
>DATJOW010000211.1:0-13231 GCA_035506715.1 Candidatus Acidiferrum sp.
GAACCGCCGGGGCCTTTGGCCCTTTCCCATTAAAATCCTAACTCCTCCAATAAAACAACTTCCAAAACTTGTGGGTAATGACAAGGGATTTATCCCACGGATAATGCGGCCAGGGACACGGCGTCGCGGAGCGACGCTTGAGACAACGGCCGGTTCGGGTTTCAACCGTCGCTGCGCGACGGAATGCTTTTTGGATTTCGGTTCCGTGGCTTGAACAGCCACGGCTACCCTCATCCGGCCGCTCCGCGACCAGTTAAAAATCGTGATGCGCCCTAATTACCATTCGGTCGTGTTTTCGCTGGCGGCGGCGCTGATTTTTTTTCATAGTACCGCCTCCGCCGCCACCATTCGAGGAATCTTGCCGATAGTTTGCCCACTGGGGCAGGCGCTCGGCACCGGCGGAAGGGTGGACGAATCAACATGGAACAAGCGAGACAACTATGAAATTGACCATTGCGATCGAGATGTTTGCCGGGCTGTGTGCAGTTCTGGCCGTTGTTTTCGGGTCGGTGGCCACTGCTGGCGCCCAGGAACGCCCCGTTTATCTGGATGATTCCAAACCCGTTGACGCGCGCATCGAGGATTTGCTGTCCCGGCTGACGCTCGAAGAAAAAGTGGCGTTGGTCCATGCCGATTCCAGTTTCAGCGTCGCCGGTGTGCCGCGGCTGGGGCTTGAAAAACTCGTCATGGATGACGGGCCGTTGGGCGTGCGAGCGGAAGGCAAGGACCATCCGACACCGGTGGATGATTTCTCGACTGCCATGCCAGCGACTCTCGGGCTGGCCGCCACCTGGAACACGGACCTGGCGTTGGCTTATGGCGCCGAGATCGGCCAGGAGGCGGTGCACCGCGGCAAAAACATCATGCTCGCCCCGGCGCTGAACATCCAGCGCACCCCGTTGTGCGGCCGGAATTTTGAATACCTGGGCGAGGATCCGTTTTTGACCTCGCGCATGGCCGTCAATTACATCCGTGGCGAGCAGGCCCAGGGTGTTTCTTCCTGCGCCAAGCATTTTGCCGCCAACAACCAGGAAAATCAGCGGATGTCCATCAACGTGGAGATGGACGAGCGCACCTTGCGCGAGATCTATCTGCCGGCGTTCTACGCGTCGGTGAAGGAAGCGGGCGTGTTGACGGTCATGGGTGCCTACAACCAGTTCCGCGGCCAGTTCTGCTGTGAAAATCATTACCTGCTCGACCAGGTTTTGAAACAAGAATGGGGGTTCAAAGGCGCGGTCATGTCCGACTGGGGCGGCGTGCATCACACCGACCTGGCGGCGACCAACGGGCTGGACATGGAAATGGGCACCCACCCGCCCTACGAAGAGAATTATCTGGCCAATCCCTACTTGGCGGGGCTCAAGGACGGCCGGTATCCGGTTTCCGCTCTAAACGAGAAAGTCCGGCGCAATTTGTACGTGCGGTTCAAGTTGAACCTGATTCACGACCCGGCGGCGCCAGCGCCTGCCAAGCCCGAACCGCAGGGGCCGTTGAGCACGCCGGCCCACCAGGAAACCGCGCGCAAGGTGGCGGAAGAAACGTTCGTGCTGCTGAAGAATCAGAATTTGCTGCCGCTGGCCCCGGCCAAGGTCAAGACCGTTGCCGTCATCGGCGCCAACGCCACGGCCCACTTCGCGAACGGCGGGGGGTCGTCGCGAATCAAGCCGCCCTATGAAATCACCGCATTGCAGGGCATCAGCAATCGGCTGGGGAGCAACGTGAAGATCATCTTCGCCCAGGGTTACAACGCGCCGGTCGGACCGGGACGCCTCGATTACCGGCCCGACACGGAGGAAATCGTTCTGCCTCGAAAAGTCTCCGAGTTGGCTGACGAAGCCGTGGCCGCCGCCAAAGCGGCCGATGTGGTCATTTACGTGGGCGGCTTGAACCACCACGGCGGCTACGATACCGAAGGCGCCGACCGCAAGAACATGAAGCTGCCGGGCGGACAGGACGAATTGATCCGGAAAATCGTACAGGCCAATCCGAAGACGGCGGTGGTGCTCATGGGCGGCGGCGCCGTCGAGATGGATGCCTGGCTCACCCAGGTGCCGGCCCTGCTCTATGCATGGTATCCGGGCCTGGAAGGCGGCAACGCGCTGGCGCGCGTCTTGTTTGGTGATGTGACTCCGTCGGGCAAGTTGCCCTGTACGTTTCCAAAGCGGCTGGAGGATTCACCGGCGCATGCGCTCAAGGCTTATCCGGGCACAAACGGCACCGTCGAATACAAAGAAGGTCTGCTCGTGGGCTACCGGTGGTTCGATACGAAGAACATTGAGCCGCTATTCCCATTCGGGTTTGGGCTTTCTTACACGACCTTCAAATATTCAGATCTTCAGCTGGTTCCCGGCCCGGATGCATCCAGATTGCCGGTGACCGTGGAATTCGAACTGGCCAACACCGGGCAGCGCGCCGGCGCGGAAGCGGCCCAGGTTTATGTACAGGAACTTCACCCGGCTCTGCCGCGACCGGTCAAGGAATTGAAGGGCTTCGCGAAAGTAGTATTGCAGCCGGGTGAAAAGCAAAAGGTGTCCGTTTCTCTCGACCGCAGCGCGTTTGCCCATTTCGACCCGGATAAAAAAGGCTGGGTGGCCGACAAGGGCGCCTACAAAATCCTGGTGGGAAGCTCCTCGCGCGACATTCAACTCACTGGCCAATTCGAATTGGGGGAGACAACCGTTGTGCTGGACCAACTGGAAGAAAACGCGCAACCTGCCTTCGCCACGACGAGGTGAAAATCAGACGCTCGCGCTGAACTGCTGGGAGAGCCGGTCCAGGCGCCGGTTGTCGGCCCGGATCCGGGCGGCCAGGGTGCGCGCGGTGGCTTGCAGGAACGGCGTGGCCAGCGCGGGCGCCTCGCGGGTGAGCCGCTCAAACGCCATGTCGGACATCTTCAACACGATGCTTTCGGCGTTGGCAATGACATCCGCCGAGCGCGGACCGTGATCGAACAGCGACATGTCGCCAAAAAAATCGCCCGGGCCGAAGGTGGCCAGAATCGTTTCCTTTTCGCCGACCATCACCCGCGCCCGCAACTCGCCTTGCAGGACGAAGAACATGCCGTTGCCGGGATCCCCCTGTTTCACCAGCGCAAACCACTGCGGGACTTTTTGCACCTCCATGAATTCCGCCAAGCGATCGAGCTGGGCATCGTTCATCTGGGCCAGAATCTTGATGCGGCGCAGGGAGCCCGGTTTGATATCCACTTTGGAAGCGATGGGGGGAGACGCGGCCGTTTCCTGGCTGAAGTGTTCACGCAGCTCGGGAACGTCCGCCGCCCGCCGCCAAGTGCCGTCGGGCCGCGCAAAGATCCACGTGTCGGCCAAAACACGCTCGTCCCGGATCCAGTCAATCAACACCGACAACTCCACCGGGCCGTAAGGGGAATGATCAACGCCCCAAATAAAATAATCATTAGCGTTTTCCAATCCATCCATGATGCCAGTTTAACATCACGCTTGGGTGTTTGGGAAGCAAAAAATGCCTGGAAAATCCCGGCGGGTGCATCTGCCAACGTGCTTAGAGACGGACGTTCCGGCAGAAACTGGGCATCTGGAAGATGCCCAAACCCGCACGCTGGCCGCCGTCGCGCCGCGAAGGCGGAAAGCGTGTGCTAGGTAGCGCAGCCATCTTGGCTGCGGGTTCCGGCGGCTTCCGGCCGCCCTGACCGGGAGGGAAACGGTTACTTTGTCTGGGCGAACAGCATCAACACGCGCGGGCCCCGGTCGGTCATCAACTGGTATTGCTCCTCCTGTGGGCCATGCGGAACTGCCAGGCCGTCACAATGCTTGTCACGGACCGGCTGGCCGTCCACCAGCAGCATGTAGTGATACATGCGGCCGCAATGAAGATTGTGCAGCGTGACGTGCCAGGCGTCCAGGGCGCCGTCACGGTGCAAGGGCACTTTTTGCCAATGGGTGAATCCGCCGACGATTTCCACCGTGGCCGGCGCCTGCGTTTGACCGTCGGGCAGTCGCCAGCGGAACACTTTGCTGTACGTTTGCGGCCGCGGCGGGGTCGCCGGTTTCCGTACCGCCGGATGCAGGGCGGATTTGACCGGCGGTATCACTAATCCGCCCGCGCTCGCTGGTTTCTTCAGAAATGCATTGCCAAATTCTTGCGCCATAAGTCTTGTGCTTAGCGTGGAAGTTACACGAGTTTTGCCGCCGCCTCAAGTTGGGGTGTGTGAATTCAGGGCGGTTACTACTCGGTATTGGGATAGGACCCGAGAATTTTGACGAAGTTGCAGTGCTCGCCCAGCAGTTGGATGGCTTTGACCACCTTGCGGTCGTGCACGTGCCCGTCGCAATCAATGAAGAAGAAATATTCCCACGCCTTCCGCTTGCTCGGCCGCGACTCAATCTTGGTCATGTTGATGCGGTAACGGCGGAACGCGGCGATGGCCTGATGCAGGGCGCCGGCCTTGTCGGCCACGCTGATCAACAGACTGGTGCGGTCGTCGCCCGTGGGCGGCGGGCATTGGCGGCCCAACACGAGAAAGCGGGTGGCGTTGGCGGCGTTGTCCTGGATGTCCTGCTCCACCAGATCCAGGCCATACTTCTCGGCAGCCAGCAGCCCCGTGATGGCCGCCACTTTGCCCCGCAATTTCGTTTTCCGGACCGTCGGGTGCGCCACCAGCTCGGCCGAGCGCGCGTTCGAGGACGTCTCGAGAATCTCTGCCCGCGGCAGGTTTTTCTGGACCCAGGACCGGCACTGGGCGAGCGCCTGCGGATGCGCGTACAGGCGCTGGATGTTCTCGGTTTTGCCGTGGCCAGCGAGGCAATACTGAATCGGCAGCACAATCTGTGAAACGATCTTCAGGTCGCTGTCCACGAACATGTCGAGTGTGTGGGTGACCACGCCTTCCGTGGTGTTCTCCACCGGCACGACACCATAATCCGCGCGGGTTTTGCTGACCTCGGCGAACACGTCGGTGATGGTTTTTTGTGAAGTGTACCGCAGGCTGGCGCCGAATTTCCGGATCGCGGCCTGGTGGGTGAACGTCGCCTCCGGCCCGAGATAGGCGATGGTCATCGTCTTTTCGAGGGCCAGCGCGCTGGACATGATTTCGCGGTAAATCGCGCGGAGCTGCTCGCCGGTCATCGGCCCGGCATTCAACCGGCAGATGCGGTCGAGCACGGCGCGTTCGCGGTGCGGCGCGTAGATTTCCTCGCCGGCCTTGAGCTTGATGTCGCCGATGGCCAGCACGTGCTTCGTGCGCTCGTTGAGCAAGCGAACGATTTGGGCGTCGAGCCGGTCAATGGCCTGGCGATGTTCGGGTATGCTCACAACGCCCGCAGGATGCCGCAGGAAAGCCAAAGAATCAAATCTGTTTCACGCGCAACAAGGCGGTTCCGTCTTCTTCACGCTAAAAGCGTTGCCATCCGCTCACCATCCGTCCAAGACTATCATTCATTGAAACCGGGTGCGCACCAGCCTTTGAAAATCGTCTCGGGCGGTCAAACCGGCGTGGACCGGGCCGCGCTGAATTTCGCCCTTCGACACGGATACGGACACGGCGGCTGGTGCCCGCGGGGCCGCCGGGCCGAGGACGAGGTCATTCCCGACGCTTACCAGTTGCGCGAGGCCGCCACGCCGGATTACGGCGAACGCACGGAGAAAAACGTGACCGATTCGGATGCCACATTGATTGTAGTGCGGGAAAAGGCGTTGTCCGGCGGCACGGCCTTCACCCAAACCTGCGCCCAACAGCACCGCCGCCCGGTATTGGTGGTTTGTGAAGGCGATGGCCTGGCCCAGGGCGCCACCGCGCTTTCCGAATTCCTCAAGCAAAACCAGGTTCGCACCCTCAATGTTGCCGGCCCGCGCGAGTCCCAGGCGCCCGGCCTCGGGAAATTTGTCGCGGAACTGCTCGAAGCCGCGTTGGGAAACTGAAAATCCGTTTTGCGCTAGAATTCCAATTGTCGTGCCGGCGCTGTGCGCCGATTTTTCGAACCACAGGCTCCATGCCACAACAGCCGCAGATGACGCCTGTCGGTCTCAGGGTTGACGACTTGCCGGGGGTGGGTTATCAAAGCAATGGATTTCCGAAAACCTCGAAACATCTGGCGGGTGCCAGAAGGAAGCAAACTATGCAAACTGTCCTGCCTTCGGAGTTCAAACGCGGCATGGTTCTGCTGCTCGACGGCACGCCGCAAATGGTGGAGGACTTCCACGTCAGCGGCACGGCCCAGACCCGCCACAAGCTGCACGCGCGGCTGCGCCAGCTGAAAACCGGCCGGCTCGCGGACCACACTTTCACCGAAGGCGAACGCGTGCCGGTTGCCGACGTCCAGCATCGCCGCGTCCAGTTCAGCTACCCGAGCGGAAGCGATTACGTGTTCTCCGACGCCGAGACCTTCGACGAATTCACGCTCAGCGCGGAACAGGTCGGCGACCGGCGCTGGTTCATCAAGGAAAACGTGGAGTTCCGCGCCCTGCTGCTCGATGGTCGTTTGGTGGACGTCGTCCTGCCCGCCAGCGTGACGCTGGTGGTGACCGATACCGCCCCGCCCAGCAGCGGCGGCTCTGATGCCACCTGGAAGCCGGCCAAACTCGACACCGGCCTGGAAATCATGGTCCCGCTGTTCATCGCCCGCGGCGAAAAAATCCGCGTGGACACCGCCACCCGCAAATACACCGGCCGGGAAAGCGAAGGGAAGAAATAGGAGCGCGGACAGCCTTGTCCGCAAATCGCCGTTAAACGAACAAACACGCGGACTCAGCGGTCCGCGCTCCATTCACGCCACAGCACTCTGGCCGGCAGTCGCGCCCACCTTGCGCTGGCGCAGGGTGCGGAAAAACTCCACGCCTTCGCGGCAGCGGCGCACGAACATATCCTTGTCTTCCAGCATCGTCTTGATGATGCGCAGGATGGGTTTCGGCCGGAAGTAATAGGCGCGGTAGAATTTTTCGATGTACTCGAAAATCTCCTCCTTGCTCAGCCCGGGATATTCGATGGCGCTGTCCTGGTACCCTTCGCCACCGAGCAGATCGGTCTTTTCCTTTTTGGCGAACCAGCCGTTGAGCTTGGCCTGCTCGTACAATTCCGTGCCGGGATACGGCGCGGCGAGGCTGACCTGGATGCTGAGGCAGTCCAGCTCCATTGCAAACTTGAGGGTCTCCTCCATGGTTTGCCGGGTCTCGACGGGCAATCCCAGGATGAACGTGCCGTGAATGAGCACGCCGGCCTGGTTGCAGGCCTTGGTGAACCGGCGCATTTCGTCGAGCGTCACGCCCTTCTTGATGTTTTTGAGAATGTCCTCGTTGCCGCTTTCGTAGCCGACCAGGAACAGGCGCAGGCCGTTGTCCTTGAGCAGCTTGATGTTGTCGTAATCGAGGTTGGCGCGACTGTTGCAGCTCCAGGTCAGGCCCAGCGGCGCGATTTTTTTGGCAATCTCCCGCGCCCGCGGCAGGTTGGCTGTGAACGTGTCGTCGTCGAAAAAGTATTCCTTCACCTCGGGAAACAGCTTTTTGAGATACGCCATCTCGTCGGCGACGTTCTGGGCCGAGCGGACGCGGTATTTGTGGCCGCCGATGGTCTGCGGCCAAAGGCAGAAGGTGCATTGCGCCGGACAACCGCGCCCGGTGTACAGGCTCATGTACGGGTGGTTGAGATAACCATTAAAATATTTCTGCACGTCCACGTCACGGCGGTAGATGTCCGCCATCCATGGCAGTTCATCGAGGTTCTCAATCAGCGCCCGCTCGGGGTTGTGCTTGATTTTTCCGTCCTTGTCCTTGTAGGAAAGCCCGGCGACCGTCGAGAGTTCGCGGCCCTCGGCGACCTCCTTGCAGGTGTAATCGAATTCCTTGCGGCCCACCCAGTCAATCGCGGGCGACGCTTTGAGCGTCTCGGTGGGCAATACGGCGGCGTGCGCGCCGACAAAACCGATTTTCGTGTCCGGTTTCTGTGCCTTGATGGCTTCGGCCACCCGGCAATCGTTTTTCAGCGACGGCGTGCTGGTGTGGATGATGACGTGGTCGAAATCCTTGGCCACGCGAAGGCACTCTTCCTTGCCGATGTTGTGCGGCGGGCAATCCATCAATTTGGCTCCGGGGGTCAACGCGGCGGGCAGCGCCAGCCAGGTGGGATACCAATAGCTGGTGACTTCACGCACGGTCTGATAGCGCGCCCCGGCGCCGCCATCGAATCCGTCGAAACTCGGTGGTGAAAGGTAGAGTGTTTTGCTCATTTGGATTCCGAAAACTTCCGTAGCAAAGAGGCTTAGGCCTTCTTCGCTTCCTTGATTTTGGCCAGCAAATCGTCGCGCTGCGACGTGTCGCCGTCGCTGCCGCAAAACGTCCCGACGTGCGCCTCGTGCTGGCCGTTGTTCGAGAACGCGCCGCGCGCCCCGGCAGCCGGCGAGTTGATGGCGGCCTTGGCCTCGGCCAGGTGGCCTTTGCCGATGGAGACGCCGTTGTAGGCGCGCCGGGCCAGTTCCGGGCTGGCCGGATACGGTTTGGGCCGCGGCCAGAAATTGTATTTGAAATTCTTCCAGTTGTCGCCGGCTTGGTAATTCGTGCCGAGCGCGCCGCTGGGGTCGTATCCGCAATGGACCATGCAGTGTTCGCAGCGCGGGTCACGCGCCTTGCCGTCCACCACGCCGTATTTGTTCCAATCCACCTTCTCCAGCATTTCCTGATAGCTGTCGTAGTGTCCGTCGGTCATCAGGTAACACGGCGCCTTCCAGCCCTTGATGTTGTAAGTGGGAATGGCCCAAGCCGTGCAGGTCAACTCGCGTTTGCCCGCCAGGAATTCCTGGTAAACCGGCGTGCCGAAAATCGTGAAGGCCTTGCCCCAGTCGAGGATCTTCGCAAATTTCTGCCGCGTCATGTCGCGCGTCAGGAAAAACTCCTTCGGATCCTTGCCCAGGCGTTTGACCATGTCCTTCTTGGCCGCGTCGTAATCGTAGCCGGGCGAAATCGTGTGGCCGTCCACCCCGAGCGAACTGAGGAATTTGAACATGTCCTCGATCTCGGCCATGTCCGTTTCCTTGTAAATCGTCGCATTGGTGGCGACCTGGAAGCCGAGGATTTTCGCCATTTTGATGGCTTCAATGCATTCCTTGAACACGCCTTCGCGCTCGACGATGAGGTCGTGCGTGAATTCGAGGCCGTCCACGTGCACGTTCCAGTACATCCACTGGGTCGGGCGGATGACCGAATTGCGGATGGGCAATTGCGGATCGCGGATTGTGGCAGCGTCCTGTTCGCTGATTAATTTGCCGGCGAGCAATTTTTCAATCTTGTTTTCCAATTCATTCCGCAGTCCGGAATCCGCATTCCGCAATTCAAAGGCGAGATAATCGCGCATTTTCTTCCGCATGAACACGCCGTTGGTGCAGACATAAATGACGCGGCCCTGCGCGAGCAATCCGTTCACGAGTTCTTCGACCTTCGGATAAATCAAAGGCTCGCCGCCGCAGATGCTGACCATGGGGGCGTCGCATTCTTGGGCGACGGCCAGACATTTTTCGAGCGGCACCATGTCCTTGAGGCTGGTGGAATATTCGCGGATGCGCCCGCAACCGGTGCAGGTGAGGTTGCAGGTGTGCAGCGGTTCAAGCTGCAGCACCATGGCGAACTTCGGGGTTTTGCGCAGCTTGTGGCGGATGATGTGCCCGGCGATTTTTGCCGACAGGGCGAATGGGAATCGCATAATTATTGGGCTTGAGCGAGTTGGAACGACGGAGCGACCGTTGCTACGGGGGCGGTCTGCCGCAGCGGATCGGCCTTCAGGATTCCCGGCAGGAAAAACGAGGCGGGCGAAACGCTGCCGCTGGCATTAATGCCGGAACAGCCGGTCCCCAAAATTGCCGGCAACGCCAGCATTGCCAGCCACGCTGATTTCCAATTTAATCTCACCTGCCCAGTATAAAGCAGCCCCATGCGATGGCAACTTTTAATTCCAAGGATGGAAATTCTTAATTTCCGCACCCGCCCCGTCGCCGCCATCGCGCTCGGCCTTTGGGCCGGCGGGTCGGCGTTGCTGGCAGAGCAAACCCCGAGCCGGATTTTCGCCGCCCGGGCCGAGGCCGCGTGGCAGAGCGCGCAAGCCCGATTCCAATCGCACACCAACGATTCGGCCGCGGCCTGGCAGTTTGCCCGCGCGTGTTACGACCTCAATGATTTTGTCACCAACAATGCCGGGCGCGCCGACCTGGCCATCCAAGGCATTGTCGCGTGCCGCCACCTGCTGGCGATGGAATCCAACTCCGCGCCCGGACATTATTATCTCGCCATCGAACTCGGCCAGTTGGCGGACACCAAACGCAATCCGGCTGCAATCAAAATGGTGCGGGAAATCGAGCGGGAATTCAAAGCGGCGGATGACCTGGATGAGCACCTTGATTATGCCGGGCCGGCGCGCTGTCTCGGGCTGTTGTACCGCGACGCCCCCGGCTGGCCCCTCAGCATTGGCAGCCGGCACAAGGCGCGCGACTGGCTGGAATCCGCCGCCGCCCTGGCGCCCGGTTACCCCGAAAATCATTTGAATCTAGCTGAAACCTACTGGCAATGGAAGGACCATGAAGCTGCCCGCAATGAATTGAACGCGCTCGACGCGCTCTGGCCGGCAGCCCGGACGAATTTCGCCGGTGAAACCTGGGAGCGTTGTTGGGATGACTGGTCCACCCGGCGCAACGCGTTGCGCGAAAAGATGGGCGAAACTTGGCCAGCAGCGCATTCGTCTAAAAGTTCCCGGAATTGAAAATTCCTGTGGCATTATGGCCTGATTTTATTATTCTATCGCTTAACCGTCGCCTGGACGGAGACTGCATGGCAAAAAAGATCATCGCGGCACTGGCCGACTCGGGTTTGTTTTTACGGGAATGGATTGCTGACCCGCAACGGACCGGGGCGGTGGCGCCTAGTTCGGCCCAGTTGGCCGCGGCGATGGCACACTGGCTGCCGACTGACCGGGAAAGTTACGTGCTCGAACTCGGCCCCGGCACGGGCGCGGTCACCGGAGCGCTGATTTCGCGCGGCCTGCGCGAAGACCGGCTGGTGGCCATTGAGAAAAACCCGACCCTCGCCCGGCTGTTGCGCGAGCGTTATCCCAGCGCCCACATCATCACCGGCGACGCGTGGCATCTGGACGAACTGTTGCTGGATCGAAGTGATCCGATTGACCGGGTTGGGGCGGTGATTTCCAGCCTGCCGCTGGTGAATTTCCCCCTGGCGCAAGCGGAGCAGCTTGCCGAGAAGATCCGGACGGTATTGGAGCCCCACGGGACGTGGGTGCAATACAGCTATCACATCCACAAGCGGCGCACGCGCGGCACCTCGCGCTTTCAATTGCTCGCCTCGAAAATCGTCTGGTTCAACCTCCCGCCCGCCCGGGTGAATGTCTACCGGAAATATCAGCGGTAAGCTCGCCGCCAGAGTCTGAAATCGCCAGCCAGTTCAGTCTCAGTTTTGTTTTTCCGGAACTTCAATCACATCGCCGTCGCGCAACCAGAGGTCGGGCGCGGCGCCAGATTGGCTGCCGTTATAATTGGGTGTCCGGGCCGGAAACAGCGGGATGGTGCCGCCAACCATGGGACGCGCTGTCGCCGATGGCGTACAGTTTATCACCCATTCGAGTCGCTTGCCGGTTTTCGGGTCGCGTCGCGTCACTTTCACGCGGGAAAGGTCGGATGAGGACAACAGAACTTTTTGGGCTTCCACACTGTTCAGAACCGAACCGATGAGAGAGGAAGAAGGATAAGGATAAAGCGAAAGCCGCACTTTTTGGTCGCGCACCACGAGTTGGGCACTGCCTTTCAGATATCCGGCCAGAGTCCGGCGCTGGCCTTCTGTCAATCCTACCGAGTTGTCCCCCAGCGAATGGTCGCGCTCGGGGATTTCCACCTCGTCGCCGAACTCCAGCGGCATGTCTTTCGAGCAGTCAATGCCGTTCGTCTCATTGAGCAAGTTGACGGTGATTCGCGTTTCGTTCGTGGAATCGCGACGTGGACGCACAATCGTCAAGCGCGCCAGATCGGGAAAGGGCATCATGGAATTGGCGGGATAACTCGCCCACATGTTGTTTCCCTGGGGAATCGAAACATTTTGCGATGACTCGTAATAATTAAGGATGGTTTCGAGCAGCGTGAACCGGTTCCAATCGTTGGTCCCCTTGCGGAAAATCGTGAGGCTAAAATCAGCCGCCGGGCGGCTCACGGCGATGCAGCCCCAATTGGGCAGATGGTCCAAGGCCCCGTGCTGACGAAGCAAATCGGCCAGTTGACTGGCGTTGGTCCTACTGCCGGATGTTGCGTTTGACAACAGGATATTTTTGGCCAAATCCAACGGTGACGAGCCGGCATCGTTCCGCACGTTTACGTCTGCGTTGTGGGTGAGCAGCAACTTGGCCAGCTCCAGATTTCTCTGCATCACCGCCACGCTCAACGGCGTGTTGCCGTGGTTATCCCGCACATTAACACTGGCACCGTGAGCAATCAGGAGTCTGGCAAAGGCCACGTTTCTCTCCGGTGAGTCAGGCCAATGATAGAATGTCATCAACAGAGGCTCACCCGCAGTCGGGTCACTGCCGGGGTAGGCCGTGTTCGGACCGTTCGGGTCCGCTCCGGCATCCAACAGCGCTTCCAGGATGTCGAGATGCTGCGGGGCGCTAAAGATCAACGGCCGGCTGTCGGTTTGCGAATCGTTCGGGTCGGCTTTGAATTTCAACAGCAGTTTCACCAGCGGAAGCTGGTTCACGGAAACCGCAAGGTACAGCGGCGTGGCCCGGCCCCGGCCGTTAAAAAAGTTCGGACTGCTGGGCCAGTCAACAACGCCATATGTATTCGGATTGGCGCCGTGTTCCAGCAGCAGTTCAGCCACCGTGGTATTCTTGGCATTGACGGCGATCAGCAACGGCGCATCCATGCTGCCGGCGTTGGGGTCTGCCTTTGCCGCCAGCAGCGCCTTGACCGTCTCTGGCGAACCGCCTTCCGCGGCGTAACTCAATGGGCTCCGGCCCGCCTGGCTTTCGGCGTTGGGATTTGCTCCGGTCGCCAGTAGCGTTCGGACGATGGTGGCCTGACCATTGAGCGCCGCCGGATGCAGCGGGGTCTTGCCCTGTTCATCAACCGCATTAACGTCGGCCTTGTTGGCTAACAGGACTTCGACCACCGCCAGAAACCCTTTGCCGGCCGCAAGGTTCAACGGATCTTGCCCCCAAAAATCCTTTGCGTTCACGTCGGCGCCGCGCGACAGCAGGAGTTCCGCCATCCCTTTGTTGCCG
>DATJOW010000212.1:0-29693 GCA_035506715.1 Candidatus Acidiferrum sp.
TGCCCTCAAAAAAGCAGTTGTTGAGGTTGTTGTCGACGAGGGCGCCGGAGTCAATGTACAAACCCAGAAAAGCGCCACCGCCCTTATCATAAGCAAAATTATCCGTTACGATGCAATTGTTAAGAGATACTCGGTATGCACCGCCCCCGTCGAAGGCGGAATTATCCACCACCGTGCAATTGTTGAGCACTCCGTCTGCGGAACCTCCTCCATAATAAGCCGAGTTGCCAGCTAGCGTGCATTTGTCAAGTGTGCCGTGGTAAACCGCTCCACCGGCATAAAAAGCCGAATTTGCCTCCAATAGACAGTTTGTCAGAACTGCGCTCGCCGACTCGCACCAGACACCTCCGCCGGATTGCTGCTTGTAAGCATCGCCGGAGGCTTGCGTTCCACCGTTCTTCAATGTGAACCCCGCCAGCACCGCACCGTTCGTCAGATACGCGCATCGCACCGCCGCCGGCCCATTGTTTGTCCCTGGCATCTGGTATCCTTGGATGATCGTCACCGCCGGCCCATTGACGCTATGAACGAACAGCGGCTTGGTCACCGCCACGCGGTTGCTCATGCCATACACCGCCGTCGCGCCGGTCTGGTAAACCCCGTTGCTCACCACCACCTCATCCCCGCCGGTCGCCGCGTCAACCGCATCCTGGATGTTCGTGGCCGCCGTGGCCCACGAGGCAAAGGGTGGCGCGGGCGCCAGATTGTTAAGGTTCACAAAAAGTTGCTTGGCCCCGGCGATGTTGCCGAAAACCAGACCCAGCACCAGGGCCCCAAACGCGAACGATTTAATGTATCTGAGATTGTTTGTTTTCATAGTTGATTTCAGATTCACTTGTGGTTTGGCGGCAAGATATTTTAAGGTAACAGCGTGGCGCGGTAAAATCGCGCCGGATAATTGGTTGCTAACGCATCCGTGAAGATGAGCGATCCCAGGTCCAACACATTGGTCGCCAAAGGAGTCCAGTCCTGCAAGTTGGTGCTGGCGGAGGTCACAACGTTAGAGCCCGCTGGGCCGGCAAGAGTCAAAACGAACTGGCCGTTGCTGAGCCCAAAGCTGCCATTTGTGGTTAGCATGGAAAAGGGCAAACCTGTAACCGTCAGCCTGGCGACTGAACTGGTCACACTGCCGAACGCATTCGTAATCAAAATTTGATATTTGCCGGGATCAGCAACAAACAAATTGGATACCGTGAGTGTGCCCGAAGTGGCTCCGAGTATGTTGACTCCGGTCGACAGGCTGTTGCCATTTTTGAGCCATTGATATGACAACGGCGAATCGCCAGTGACGCCAACCGTAAAAGTGGCATTGGAGCCCGCATAAGCAGTCACATCCTGCGGCTGATTCGTGATTACGGGCCCCAGATTCAAGGCGTAAACTGTTCCAAAACCAAAACTGCCGCCAGCATAAGTTGTCCCATAGAGCACACCGCCAGACAGCGTCAGGTCCGCCCGGGGATTGGCCCCGTCGCTGCCGATGAAATTCTTCAGCACCGTAAAAGCACCCCCATCCGTGTTCAACTTGAACACTGTTCCATAATTGGATATGCCACCTGCGTAGGTCGTTCCGTAGAGTAAGCTCCCGGACGACATCAAAGCAGAATAGGGATTGGCCCCGTCACTGCCACTAAAAGTCTTGAGTACGGTAAAGCCTGTCCCGTCCGTGTTTATTTTGAACAACGTGCCCGTGTTTGAATTGCCACCATTTACTGTCGTTCCGTAGATCGCACCTCCCGATAGCGTTAGATTTCCCCTGGGATTGGCCCCGTCGCTTTTGGCAAAGTTTTTGATAACGGAAAATCCTGTGCCGTCGGCGTTGATCTTAAATATTGTGCCGAAGTTTGATGTGCCACCGGAATACGTCGCACCGTATAGAACGTTCGCCGCGAGCGTGACGGCCGCCCTTGGATTAGCCCCATCACCCCCGGTGAAATTCTTCAGAACGGTAAAAGCGCTCCCATCCGTGTTCACCTTGAACACTGTGCCAGTGCTTGAACTGCCACCATTCAACGTGGTCCCGTAGAGCACGCTGCCGGAAAGCGTCAGGGTGTTGTCGGGATTCGCCCCATCGGGTGAATTTGTGAAAGTCTTGAGCACGATGTAGCCCATCCCGTTTGTGTTCAGTGCGAAGATTGTTCCAAAGTTTGTATAGTTGTTATTGCCACCAGTGAAATTTACTCCATAGAGCGTGTTACTCGAAAGCGTCAGACCTGTTATTGGCGTTGTTCCTTCGCTGGGATCGAACCATTCCTTAAGCACCCGGTACCCACTACCGTCCTTATTCATTTCGAATAATTTCCCGAAGCCATCAATGCCGCCGCCAGAAGTCGTTCCATAGAGCGTGTCGCCCGACAATACCATTCCGGCGGCGGGATAACCTCCGTCATAGGAGTTAAGAATCGCATAGCCGGTCCCATTTGTATTCAAAGAGAACACGGTTCCCTGGCCAGATCCGCCGACATAGGTGGTGCCGTAGAGCTTGTTCCCTGACAGAATCAGGCCTGCTTGCGGTTGCGACCCATCAAGGCCGCTGAAATTCTTGAGCACGGCAAAGCTAGTCCCGTCCGTATTTACCATAAAAACAGTTCCATTTAAGAAACCGCCGCCGAAAGTCGTGGTCCCGTATAAGGTATTACTAGAAAGTGTTAGAACAGCGGCTGGAGAATTCCCGTCACTGCCGGTAAGGGCCTTAAGTACAGTGAACCCGGAGCCGTCAATATTCATCTTGAACACCCCACCACCAGCGGAGGTCGTCCCGTAAATCAAACTACCGGAAACCGTCACGCCGGCGTATGGAGCCCACCCATTGCTGCTTAGGTAAGCGAAGTTTTTGAGCACAGTAAACCCCGAGCCGTCAATGCTGATCTTGAATACTGTTCCGTAACCCGAACTGCCACCGCTGGATGTCGTTCCGTATAGGATGCTTCCAGAAAGCGCCAAGTCAGCTTGTGGTTTAGCGCCGTCGTTGTTGATGTAGTTAGTTTGGGAGCTAAAACTCTTTAACACCGTAAACCCGGTCCCGTCCGTGTTTACCATGAACACGGTCCCACTACCCGAATCTCCACCATCATAAGTTGTTCCAAAGAGCGTGCTGCCGGATAAGATAACGCCGGCTCTTGGACCGGCCCCATCGCTGTTGGTAAAGTTCTTTAGCACAGTATAGCCCGAACCGTCAGTATTAACCTTGAAGACGACCCCAGCGCCCGAACTGCCGCCAGAATGCGTCGTGCCGTATAGTATTGCCCCTGAAAGTATCAAAGCAGCTTGAGGATTGGACCCATCACTACCTATAAACTTTTTGATTTCGGTATAACCCGTGCCGTCTGCGTTCATTCTGAATGCCGTCCCGTGATTTCCAATTCCTCCGCCAAATGTTGTCCCATAAAATGTGCCATCCGTCCCCTGCACCAAGGAACCCCGTGGATTCAAGCCCGTTATGTTGTTGGTGAGTTCAAAGCTTCTGAGGGTCGTGAAGGTCTGGCTATAGGTAATCTCACCGGAAATTAATCCCAACATTGCGGCGCTGAGCGCGAATATTTTAATGAATTTAAGATTGTTGGTTTTCATGGGTTTCCTTTTGTTCCCTGATTTCAAAATACTCTTTGATCGAGAAATCCATTATTATTGTTAAACAATTACCGGATAAAAAACAACTTCAGCTAGGAGGAACGGACGGCTGTGCAGAAATTGGAAGCTGACGCGCGGGGAACCATCCTGTCCGCATTCCGGTTGCTCCTTCTGATTGCGTCCATGCCTTTCATGGTCAACGGGATGACTTTTTACCAAACCAATCCGAATAAATCAACTGGTTTTATATTTAATATTAGGAGTATAACATTAGGACAATACGGCTCAGACCCTCATATCGGCTCATCCAGTAAGCCAATGAAATTTGTTTGACCCTCGCGGTGCGCCGCCCAACCATGCCGGCATGGATCATTCACCCGGCTTTCTCAAACTGGTCAACGACGCCAAGAAGCGGGTCAGCGAAATCAGCGTGGCCGAAGCGCGCGCGCGCCTGGCCGCCAATCCCCAAGTTGTGCTGCTGGACGTGCGGGAAGACCACGAATGGCAGGCCGGTCATGCCGTTGAAGCGGTGCATCTCGGGAAGGGCATCTTCGAGCGCGACCTGGAGAAATGCTTTCCCGATCCGAAGACGGAAATCATCATGTATTGCGGCGGCGGGTACCGGTCGGCGCTCACGTGCGACGCTGCGCAGAAAATGGGTTACCGCAACGTTCACTCGCTCATCGGCGGCTGCCGGGGCATGGTCGCCGCCGGCTGGCCGATGAAGAGCGGCGGATAACCGGGGCGCGGCTTCGCACGACTACCAGCTTTTTTTACGATAGACCATCATGGAGGGAGCCGCATCCGTGGTGTATTTGGCCGCCAAATCGTCCAAGTGCATCAGCATCCAGGGCTGGGCCATGTTATTGCCATTCTTGGTAAAGACGATGCCGTCGGCCAGATAAACAGCGGAATGAATGGCTTCCCCGTCCGCATTCAAAAAGAAGATGAGATCCCCGTAGGCGCCGGGTTGGGCAATGGCGTAATAATTGGCTTGCAGATAAGGGACGGTGTATTTCGGATCGGCGAAACGGTCATCGGGCGTTTCGTTGAAGAAATTCATCGTGCTCCAATGACAATCTTTCGCCTGGTCACCGGGCTGTGACGGTTCGGGGTAGGTGTAAAGCCGCTGGCGCGCGAACTGCGGGAGAAAATACAGCAGGCTGATGGCGGCCCCGCCGGGAACACGTTTGAGCGACTCGAGCAGCGGCCGGAGGTCTTTGGTCTGAACCCCGCGCCCCCAGTAGCCGATGAGTTTGTCGATGTCCGTATCCGGCCAGATCTGGACGCGGGCCATGACGGCGGATTGCCGGGAAACGGCCTTGAGCAGGAGCATCCGATCCTGTTCCGTGGGCAGCCGGCGCAGCATGATTCCCAGGTCGCTGAAACATTGGCCATTCCCCCGCGGATAGAGCAGTTTTCTCAATGCCTCGAGGATCATTTCGGTCAGCTGGCTGCCTGCGAAGGTTTCGTCCGCACTGCTGCCCACCAGACAAAACGGGAATTTCATGAGATGATTGGCAGGGAAACGGCCCAGCACGGCGTAAAGTTTCGCCCGGCTTTCCGGCGTCAGGGAAAACACCAGTTCATCGTCGGGGATGATGACGGTGTTGGAGGAAGCCAGCGAAAGCAACGGCGGGGACAACGCCCGGTCAATTTCCCCGGCAGCGACTCCGCACGATTGCAGGAGGGACCGGACCTGCGTGGGCGTCATGCCGACAAACGTCCAGGTTTCCATTTTGTTGGTGGCGATTTCGTAGGCGAGGTATTCCACCGGCTGCTCCAGATCGATATCCCACGAGACCAGTTGTCCCCACGGCGGGGGGTTGGCTTGCTCGCGAAC
Source organism: Candidatus Acidiferrum sp. (assembly GCA_035506715.1). Taxonomy (GTDB): domain Bacteria; phylum Verrucomicrobiota; class Verrucomicrobiia; order Limisphaerales; family UBA11358; genus UBA11358. Next base: position 5,411 of record DATJOW010000212.1, read on the forward strand.
GGTGGTATTGGCAACGACGGGGATCGAAGCCTCGGCGGCCCGGTTATCGGCGGAGGCCTCGGCCGATTTTAGATTGGCTGAAGATTTGACCGTTACCAAGTGGGTGACGAGCGCCGAGGTTGCCACCAGGGCGACGCTGAAAATGGTCAGACCGGTGAGACTCAGTTGTATGAGTACACCGCCACGGGAGGTGGAGGTGTTGCCGGTTGGGGATGCATTTACCCTCTTAGCAGACATACAACTTCAGACGAAGAAGTTGCCATGTCCCCCCAGAAAATCAAGTTCCTTTCCCCTGAAAAACAGGAGTTTATGCTGATTTTGAGTGAGGCTAAACAACACCGGCTCCCGCCCTCCGCGGCCGCCAGACAGAAACAGCAGCGGTCAACTCGTCAGCGGTTGCGGGAGGGCGGCCGGCGTCCGGCCGCGGAAACAAACCCGGTTGAGGGCGTTGGCGACCGGGACGATTTTTTCCCGCGCGCACTCGCCCATCAGGCAGATTTGGATCCAGTTCTTGCGGCGGAGATAGCCGCTGTTGTAACTCAGCAGATAGCCCGCCTCCTGCATGGCTTCGCCCACCTTGACCGAGTTCAGGTCCGGGGGCAGCGCGATGGTGACCACCGCAGGCGATGTCCGGGTATCCTGGCCGACGAGGGTAAAGCCCATCTCGGCCAGGCGCAGGCGCAACCCGGCGGAGAGGCCGGCAATTTCCTCAAACCGCTTTTCCAGATTCAAACGGCGGACGGCGGCGTGCAGGGCATGCAGCAAGTTCGAGGAAATGGTGAACGGGATGCCCTGCTCCTGGGCGTAAAAGCCGAGGTCGAGGTAGCGGGGCAGCCGGTCCGGCGCCGGCGCCACGTCATGGTGATAAAACACCAGCGCCAGTCCCGGGTACGCGCGCAAACCCTTGCCGCTGGATCCGGCCGCCAGGTAAACGCCGCGCAAATCCACCGGCATGGTGCCGAGGGTGCTCATGCAATCGAGGCACAATTTTGCGCCGGCGTCGGCACAAAGGGTTTTGAGCCCTGCCAGGTCATTCAGCACCCCGCTCGAGGTTTCGCAATGGGCGCACCACAGCCAGGCCGGCGCGGGCCGGGCGGAAAGTTTTGCCGCGACCGTCGCCAGGTCGAACGGTTCCCCCCAGGGAAATTCGAGCACGTCAAATTCCAGCCGGGCCCGCCGCGCCTGATCCACCAGGCGGTTGCCGAATTCGCCGTTGGTCACCACGAGCCCGGGCCGGCCGATCAGCGACAATTGCCCGGCGACGACATCGTTGGCCAGGGTGCCCGAACCCATGAACAACTCGGTATTCCGGGCGTTGACCAGGCTGCAAAGAATCTGCCGCGTGGCGGAAAAATCGGTTTTGAACCCGTCGTTGCGGTGGGATTCGGGGGCCTGCTCAAAGGCGCGCCGCACCTCGCGCCGCACGGCGACCGGGCCGGGCAGAAAATTGACCGCGCTGGGCTGAAAGGAGCGGGCGGGCGATGACCGCAGAAATTCGCGGGCCGTGACCTCGAAGGTTTCCAGCGTGACATACATGGGTTGGAATTGCGCTTCGCCGCCACCCACCATCGGCCCAAAGGGCACGAAGCCCAGGTGCGAGTACAACTTCAGTTGCCGGGTCGTGCCGGAGATGATGGCGAGGTCATAGCCTTTTTCGACGCCGTGCTGCCAGAGCAGGGCGAGGATGCCGGACAAGACCTGGCCGCCGCGCGCGCCGCGGAATTTCTTTTCAATGGCGAGCAGCCGGATTTCGCAGATGGTCCGCCCGGGTGGCAGGTACGAGTCCAGGGCCGGCAATTTCTGGTCGAGCGAAAACGGCCGGTTACCGCGGACGGCGAGCATGCCCGCGAGCTTCTGGTTGCTGAGGCAGATGAGATAGGTGTTCTCAGCGTGAAACTTGTCCACCAGGCGGGGCACGGCGGACGGCTGATGTTGCGGTATTTCCTCGACAAAGGTCCGGTAGTTCAGCCGATGAATCTGCTCGAACTCCCAGTCCTCGGCGGCCACTTTGAAAACCAGCGGTTCCGTTGGGCTCATAATTTTGTGTGTTCGGGTTTGGACGTCATGTCACGCCGCGCCGGCAGCGCAGCCATTTCTTCCGCTAAATTCCGGCGGTGTGCAAACAAAATTATCGCGGTCACCAGGGTCATCAGCGTCGCGGTCAACCCCGTGCGGTGAAACCAGGCGTCGGCCAGGGGCAGGCAGAGGTAGGCGGCCATGGCCGGAAACAGGCTTTTGCGCGTGATGGCACACCCGGCAAGAAACACGACCAGAATCGTCAAGGCCACCCGGTAATCAAACAACAGCAATGCGGCAAACGAGGTGGCAATGCCTTTGCCGCCGCGGAAACGCAGTTGGGCCGGCCAGACATGCCCGACTACCACGGCCAGCGCGGCCAGTCCCATGCTGAACCGGTTCTGGTTCGTGAATTCCGCCGCGAACCAGACCGCCAGCGCGCCCTTGGTCATGTCACCCAGCGTGGTCAGCAGGTAGCCGGATTTTCCCAGGACGCGACCGGTGTTGCGCGCCCCGGTGCTGCCGCTCTCAATGTCACGGAGGTCCCGGCCGGTGCGCACCCGGACGAGATAATAGCCGGTGGCGAAACAACCGAGCACGTAAGCAACCGCTGCGCAACCGGTTGCCCGGAGCCAGGGCGCGGACTGCAATTGCTCGATCCACATCATGCAGGCGCTCCTCTTGGGGAGGCGTGTCGCGAGCTTAATCCAAATGACGCGCGGGTGTGAATCAAAAATTTTGATGGCGGAGGGTTTTTTTTGATGCGCCGACCTGGTATCGGGTCTTGCCCGGCTGGGAGCGGGCTGAGGCCCCGGCGGAACAGCGACACAAAGCAACCAGATGACAACCGCCCAATTGGGATAGGCCGGCAACGGCTTTGGCTCGACAACCTTCCCGACCTGCGCTAGGCTCTTTTTCGCCAGGGCCCATGGAATGTGGACTTACAAACCCCGCCAGGGCCGGAAGGCAGCAACGGTAGTTTGCTCCGTATCTGCCGTGGTCACCCTGGCATTTCCATTTACGATTTGCGATTTCGGATTTACGATTGCCACCGCAATCGCAAAACGGCGTGTAAATCGTAAATCATAAATCGAAAATGTCATACCAGGTCATTGCCCGGAAATACCGGCCGCAGCGGTTTGCGGACGTCGTCGGCCAGGAGCACGTCACGCAGACGCTGGCCAACGCCATCGAACAACAGCGCATCGCGCACGCGTACCTGTTCTGCGGCCCGCGCGGCACCGGCAAGACCACCATCGCCCGCATCTTCGCCAAATGCCTGAATTGCACCGGGGGTCCGAAGACCCATTTCAACGACGACGACCCGCGCTGCATTGAAATCGCCGAAGGCCGATCGCTGGACGTTCTGGAAATCGACGGCGCCAGCAACAACGGCGTCGAACAGGTCCGCGAGCTCCGTGAAACCTGCAAGTACGCGCCCGCCAACTCGAAATTCAAGATTTACATCATCGACGAAGTTCACATGCTTTCGACGGCGGCGTTCAACGCCCTGCTGAAAACGCTGGAAGAGCCGCCCGCGCACGTGAAGTTCATGTTCGCGACCACCGACCCGGAAAAGGTCCTGCCCACCATTTTGTCGCGCTGCCAGCGTTTTGACCTGCGCCGCATCCCCTCCGCGCTCATCGTCAAACACCTCGCCCACATCGCGAAACTGGAAAGGGTGAAGATCGATGAACCGGCCCTCCTGGCGATCGCGCGCGGCGCCGATGGCGGGTTGCGTGATGCTGAATCCGCCCTGGACCAGCTCATCAGCTTTTGCGGCGACAAGATTGAGGAAGCCGACGTGCTGTCCATGTTTGGGCTGGCCGCCCAAGGCCAGGTCCTGGGTCTGACCCGGGCCATCCTGGCCGGCGAAATCCCCGGCGCCCTGAACGGGTTGAATGATCTGGCGCAACATGGCAAGGACCTCGGCCGGCTACTGGCCGACCTGTTGAATCATTTCCGCAACCTGCTGCTCTTCCAGGTCTCGCGCGGCGATTCGAATCTCCTGGAGGCGTCGGAATCCGAGGTGGCGGCGCTCAAGCAACAATCCTCCTTCGCCAGCGTGGAATCGCTTACCCGGATCCTGGAAGTGCTGACCGATGCGGAGATCCGGCTGCGCGATGCCGCGTCCCGCAAAATATTGCTCGAAGTAACCTTGCTGAAGGCCATTGAAGCGCGGCAGGCAGTCAGCCTCGACACCGTTTTGAAACAGCTTAATCAGTTGCGGGGCGGCGGCGGCACCCTGCCGGCCGCTCCCGCCGCGAGTTCCCCCGCCCTTTCGCCTGCCGTCAAACCGGCGGCAAAATCACCCGCCGCGCATTCGGCGGCGGTTGCTTCTGCTGCAGCTGTCGCCGCCGCACCCGCGTCCGGCGACCTGACAGAATTATGGGGTAAACTGCTCGAAACGGTCGGTCGGGTCAGCCAATTCACGCGGAGTTACCTGCTCGACGCCCATCCGGTTTCGTTTGCCCAGGGAGTCTTGACCGTTGGCTTCGATCCTGAGTTCGAAGACCATCTCGGGCTGGTGGACAACGCGCGGAATCATACGCTGCTTCAGACCAAGCTGGCCGAACTCGGCCACGCCAACGCCCAGATTAAATTCGTCAAGGCCGAGGCGCCCGCAGGGCGGGCGGCCAAACCTGTCGCACCGGCCCCGGTCGCCGGCACCCCGCCGGCGACCCCTCCCGCCGCCGCCCAACCTGCGGCCGCGGTTGCGGAAAAGAAACCGGCCCCGGTGGTGTTCAACAAAAGCGATTTCAAGAACGATCCGCTGATCCAAAAGGCCCTGGAGATTTTCAAAGGCCAGATCGTCGAGGTTCGCGCGTGATTTCAATCTTTCGCATTTTCGCCGGCCGGGCGGATCGAACGGGATGGAATTTCGCATGCGATTGCCTGTCCCAGCCAGTCAGTCAATTCCCACAATGAAGCAACCTCCCGGGTGATTTTTAAATTGTCCGGGCGCGGCTGATGGTGAGGATTAAACCAGCACGTGTCCAAGCCATACCGGAAAGCCCCTTGAATATCGGACGCCCAGTTATCGCCGATCATCAGGACTGCGTGTTTGGGCGGATTCCCCAACCGGGCGAAGGCGGCGTCAAAGAATTCCTTTGCCGGCTTGGCGAAGCCGACTTCTTCCGAAATGATGATGGCCGATATACGGCTATGGATCCCGGAACGGGCCAGCCGAGGCCGTTGCACCGCCTGCAACCCGTTCGTCAGAATGGCCATCCGGTAGAAGCGTGCCAGCAGATCCAGCGCCTCGCGGGCGCCCTCCATCAGTTCGGCACAATCGCCCAGGCATTTGAGATAGACGGTGCTGAAGTCAGCGGGTGAATATCTGATGCCGGTCGCCGCGAACAACAATTCAAAGCGTTGCACCTTCAGCCGGTCCGGGGTGGTCTGCCCATTTTCCAGCCATTGCCATACCCGCTGGTTGAATCCGCGATAAGCCGTGAGGATATCGGGTTGATACGGCAGCCCGCTTTGCTGGAAGGCGCAGGCGAGGGCTGCCGCTTCCGCCCGCTCGTAATCGAACAAGGTGCCGTCGGCGTCGAAGAGCAGCCACTGATAGCGTGCCATTCAGCAGTAAGGACCATTCTCGCTACAGTTGCAAATCTTTATGAAACCACCCTGGTGGAGAGAGTGCTGCCCAAATCATTTACGGCTACGCTCTCAGCCAATCGATCCGTGTCGATTCCGGTTCAGCCGAGGTCCAAGACTCTTTCGGACTGGAAATGTTCGCGCGCTGGTTTAAACTGCCGGCATGTCGAGCATTGGAAAATTGATGAAACAGGCTGCGCGCATGCAGCAGCAAATGGAACAGGTCCAGGCCCAGTTGGCCGCCCGCACCGTGGAAGCCACCAGCGGCGGCGGCGCGGTCAAGGTCACCGCCAAATGCGACGGCAGCCTCGCATCCGTCAAGATTGACCCCCAGGCGCTCAATCCGTCCGATGCCCAAGTGCTCGAGGACATGATCGTGACGGCCGCCAACCAGGCGCTGGGGCAGGCCAAGGAGATTTCCAACGCCGAAATGGGGAAAATCACGGCCGGATTGAGCCTGCCGGGGTTTGGTTGAAAATCGATTCGTCCCCCTCCTCGCCCTCGTCATCGAGAAACCGAGGACGAGGAAGAGAACAAGGAGGATTGATGTTGCCCGATTCCATCACCGCGTTGATTGCCGCGCTCGGCAAGTTGCCCGGCGTCGGGCCGCGCTCCGCCGAGCGGATCGCCCTGCACCTGGTCCAGACGGAAGCGGCCGCGGTCAGACAGCTCGCCGAGGCGATGCTGCAGGCCCGGGACAAAATCGGATTTTGCACCACCTGCGGCGCGTTGACCGAGCGATCCCCCTGCTCCATTTGCTCCGATGCGCGGCGCGACGCCACGCTCGTGTGCGTCGTGGAACGGGCGGTGGACATTTTAAGCGTTGAAAAATCCGCGACCTATCGCGGCAGGTTTCACGTGCTCGGGGGAAAAATTTCCCCGCTGGACGGTGTCGAGCCGGAGGACCTGAACATTGGCGCTTTGGAGAAACGTCTGGCCCCGGAGTCCATCCGGGAGGTGATCATCGCGCTGAGCACGGATGTGGAAGGCGACGCGACGAGTCATTACCTGGCGAAGCGGCTGGCGCGGCCAGGACTGAAGATAACGCGGATCGCCTACGGTTTGCCGGCCGGCAGCGGGTTGGAATATGCCGATGAGGTGACCCTGAGCCGGGCGCTGGAAGGACGCCGGGAAATGTCGTGAGCGCGGTCGTTGTCTTTGACCTCGGCAAGGTGCTGGTGGATTTCGATTATTCGATTGCCGCCCGCAAAATCGCCGCCCACAGCCGAAAATCCCTGGCGGAAGTAAAGGGGCTCATCGAGCAATCCCGTTTCGTGGTTGATTACGAAACCGGGCGGATAACCCGCCGGGAATTTTTTGAGCGGGTGCAGGGAGCGACCGGTTTTGGCGGCACGCTGGAGGAATTCAGCGCGTTCTTTGCCGACATCTTCACCGAAATTCCGCCCATGATTGAACTGCAGGCCCGGGTGCGCCAGCAGGGTTTCCCCACCTATGTTTTTTCCAATACGAACGACCTGGCGGTGGAACACATCCGCCGCAATTTTCCCTTTTTTGCCAACTTCGATGGTTACATTTATTCCTTCGAAGTCGGCACCATGAAGCCCGATCCCGAAATTTACCTGGCGATGGAAAAACTGGCGGGGCGGCAGGGCGCGGACGTCATTTACCTGGACGACCGCCCGGAAAACGTGGCCGGCGGCGCCGCGCGCGGATGGCGGGCCATACTGCATGAGACACCCGAAAAGACGCGCGCGCGGATGGAAAAGCTCGAACTCCTGCCGCTGCGGGCTTGAGGCCGACCCTTTCCCGAAGCTGAAGACAGGCCGACGCAGAGCGGCTGCCCCAATTTTAATTCGAACGCTGCCTGACCGGTTTGAGACCGACTTCATGGGCGATGTCGTTAAACTCCTCGTGAGTGACCGTCTCGAGTTGTTTGCCGCGCGCCTTCAGCTTCTCGTTGATCTTGATGGCTTTCTCGGTCATCTGCTCATGCGTGGATTCCGTGCCGCCGACGAGGGCGAAGTTCGGACCGGTGGTGAACCACTTGTGACCGTCGGCATCCAAACCGACGCCCAGCAGGATTGCTTTTCGTTTCTTCTTTTTTGGCGCGTTCGCCATGACTCCAACCTAAAGGCAGCGGCTCCGGCGGTCAAGCAACCGCAGCCCCGGGTAGCTTCCGAATTTCATGGGTGGCGGTGCTGCTGCGCTGCCCGGCCGAGCAGCAGCTTGGCCCTGGCAACCAGGTTAGGCCGCTGCCCAGGCTCCGTCACCGGAGAATATTCCCTTAAGCGAATAACATTGGCTAAGCCGATTGGGTGTCCGAACGCGCCGGCCGCCAATCGAGCACTTTTAACTGCACGGACCGGCGGTTGTTGTACTCATTGATCTGCGGTGCGAAAGCCAGATCGAAAGAACCCACCGGCAAAGCCGCCTCGCCGCCGTTCCACCAAATGGCTTCCTGGGTGGATCCACCGTCGGTCACCCACATCTTCACGTGCTTCTTTTCGGCGCCGATGCGCTGCAAGGGGCGCTGGTGCGTGAGGTTGCGCGCGCAAAATTGCACCGGCGGATTTCCCTGCCCGACCGGCTTCAACACCGCCAGCTCATCGAGCATCTCCAGGCTCATTTCATCCAGGCCGGTTTCCGCGTCCAGGCGCAGCGCCGGCTGCAAATCCTCGGGCTTTAATGCGCGCCGCGCCAGTTCGTTCAGCCGGTGGCGCAGGGCGTCCAATTGGTCGGGCTTAAGGCTCAAGCCGGCGGCCAGGGCATGACCGCCATGCCGGATCAGCAAATCATCGCATTCGTCCAGCGCCGCGGCCAGGTCAAATCCGGCAATGCTCCGGCCCGAACCCCGCCACTCGCCGCCCTCGCCGCCCAGAATGAGGGTCGGACGGTAAAACTGCTGGAGCACTCGCGACGCGACGATACCGACCACGCCGATGTGCCAGAGCAGTCGACCTTCGACGATGACAAAGTCTTTTTCGGGATTGAACTTGGCCTTCACCGCGCCGATGACTTCCTCGGCGATGCCCCGCTCGATTTTCTGCCGTTCCCGGTTCCGGGCGTCCAGACTTTGGGCGATCGGCCAGGCCTCGGCCAGATCTTGAGCCCGGAGCAGGAGCAGGGATTCCTCGGCGGTTTCGAGCCGGCCGGCGGCGTTCAAACGCGGCGCGAGCTGGAAACCGACTTCGTACGGACCCAGATCCGGCGGGCACTGCGCAATCTCCTTGAGCGCCACCAATCCGGGGCGCCGGGTGGTGTTCAAGCGCTCCAAGCCGGCGGAAACCAGGATGCGATTTTCTCCCGTCAGCGGGACGAGGTCGGCAACGGTGCCCAATGCCACCAGGTCCAGCAACGGCCGCAAATCAAATTCCGCTGCGCCGGGGAGGCCCGTTTCGCGCCCCCGTTTCACAAGCGCGTGGGCCAGCTTGAACGCCAGCCCAACGGAACAGAGTTCGGTAAAGGCAGTTGAAGATTCAACGTTGAGCGCTGAGCGCTGCGGATTAACGAGCGCCACGGCTTCCGGCCGGGGCTGGGCGACCTGGTGGTGATCGAGAACGATGACGTCCACGTCACCCGAGCGCAGGTGCCGGATGGTATCCACGGCGGTGGATCCGCAGTCCACGGCCAACAGCAGCTTTACGGGGAATTTCCTGCGGCAATTCTCAACGCCCTCGGAGCTGAGGCCGTACCCCTCATCCAGGCGATGCGGGAGGTAGGACTCCACGTTCCAGCCCAGCGGCCGCAAGACGTCCATCAACAGCGCCGTGGACGTGACTCCGTCCACGTCGTAATCGCCAAAGATGACAATTGGCTCGTCACGTTCGCGCGCCCGGAACAGGCGTTCGACGGCAACCGCCATGTCCGGCAACAAGAACGGGTCGGCCAGATTCCTGAGGCGGGGCGAGAGGAAATCGGCGATCGCGGACGGTTCGCTGAAGCCGCGGTTGAGCAGGCACTGGGCCAGAAGCGGCGGAATGCCGATCCGCGCCGCCAATTGCCCGGCAAGCAGGGGCTGCGGCGGGGCAAGCGACCAGCGATATCTCATCACGGGTTGGGGTTCGGGCGACGGGCGGCCCCGGTGCGCTTTTCACGCTCGGCGACCATGACCGACAGCACGATGGCAATGATAATGATCGTGGCCACCACCATCAAGGAAACGCCCGTCGGGATTTCGACCTGAATCCATCTCGGCTCGTCGCCATGCGGATCCAGGAGCATCTTCACCCCGATAAAAACGAGCACGACCGACAGCCCGACCTTCAAATAGCGGAAATAGTCGATCGCCCCGGCGAGCAGGAAATAGAGCGAGCGCAGGCCCAGAATGGCGAAGACGTTCGAGGTGAAAACGATGAAAGGTTTGGTCGTCACCGCGAATATGGCGGGGATGGAATCGAGCGCAAAAATCAAGTCGCTCGTCTCCACCACCAGCAGGACGAGCGCCAAAGGCGTCAGCACGCGGCGGCCATCCACCCGGGCGATGAATTTCTGGCCTTGCAGTTCATTCGTGACGGGGAAGAATTTTCGCGCGACCCGGACGAAAAGATTTTTCTCCGGGTGGACGCCTCCATCCCGCACCAGGAGCATTTTGATGCCGGTGGCGATCAAAAAGGCGCCAAACAGATACAGCGTCCATTGGAAGCGTTGGACGAGCGCCGCTCCGGCGGCGATCATAACGCCGCGCATCAGCAAGGCGCCCAGGATGCCCCAGAACAGCACGCGATGCTGGTACTGGGACGGCACGCGAAAGAACGCGAAAATGAGCGCGATGACAAACACGTTATCCATCGAGAGTGACAATTCGATGAGGTAGCCCGTGGTGAATTGCACGGCCTCCTCGCGGCCGCGTCCCCACAAGATTGCCGCCGCGAATCCCATGGCCAGCACAAACCAGAGCGTGCTCCAGGCTGCGGCCTCCTGGAATTTGACCACATGGGCGTGGCGATTGAAAAGCCCCAGGTCCAGCGCCAGGAAAAACAACACGCAGAGGATGAACCCCGCCCAATGCCAAGGCGTGATTGCGACAAAACCCAGCATGGCCACAGGCGTCAGACTTTCGCCGACGCGGTGTTTTGCATGGTTACCTGCGAGGCGCCGATGGCCGGGCGTTCGCCCTTGTGCCACCACAGCACCAGCGCGCTGGCGATGTAGATGCTCGAGTAGGTCCCGGTGATGATGCCGATCAGGAACGTGAACGCAAAATCATTGATGACGCCGCCACCGAAGAGATACAGGGCCGTCGTCGCCAGGAACACCGTGCCGGAGGTGATGAGCGTCCGGCTCAGCGTCTGATTGAGTGCCTGATTGATGATATCCCGGAACGTGCCGCGGACGCCCATCTTGAGGTCCTCCCGAATCCGGTCGAAGATCACGATCGTGTCGTTGGTGGAGAAGCCGATGATGGTCAGGATGGCCGCCACCACCGTGGCGTTGAATTCACGGCCGGAGATGCCGTTGGCGATGCAATAGCAGCCGATGGTCATCAGCACGTCGTGAATCACGGCGACGACCGCGCCCACGGCAAACGAAAATTCGTAACGGAACGCGACGTAAACCAGGATGCCGAACAGCGAGAGCGCGCAGGCGATCACGGCCGATTGCAGAATTTCCGAGCCCACCACCGCGCCGACCTGCTGCTGGCTGGCCACGGTGAACCGGGACTGCGGAAACTTTTCCGCCAGGACCTGCGCGACTTTTGCGGCCGAACCGGTGGAGGTGGTCACCCGCAGGGTTTCCGCACCCCCGCCCATCACGTCCTTTTGGTACTGGATTTGCGAGTCCTTTTCGCCGGCCGCGTTCAGCGCACTCCGGATTTGTTCCACATCCAGTTTCTGCACAAAACTGAACGTGGTGCTGTCGCCCCCGGCGAAATCCACCCCGAAGAGCTTCGTGCCGCGGTCGAAGATGCCGTACCCCAGGCCGACGACGATGATGGTCCAGGACAAAATGAAGGCCGGCTTGGCCAGCCGCATGAAGTCGAGTTTGGTGGCGCGGATGAGGTGGAACATCCGGAGCGACTTGATCCAGTCGCGGTCGAGCAGGAAATTGAAAATCAGCCGCGTCACCACGAGCGCGGTGAACAGGCTGGCCGCCACACCGATGGTGAGCGTGACACCGAAACCCTTGACCTCGCCCGTGCCCATGAAAATCAGGATGATGGATGAAATCAGCGTGGTGACATGCGAGTCAAAAATGGTGCCAAAGGCGCGGGCGTAACCGGCGGCGATGGCGCCGCGCAGTGATTTGCCCTTGGCCAGCTCTTCGCGGATGCGCTCGTAAATCAGCACGTTGGCGTCCACCGCCATGCCCACGGTAAGTACCACGCCCGCGATGCCCGGCAGGGTGAGGGTCGTGCCGATGGAGCACATCACCCCGAGCAGGATGATGATGTTCGTGACCAGGGCGATATTCGCCACGACGCCGGCCAGCAAATAATAGACCAGCATGAACCCGGAAACCAGCAGGACGCCCCAGACGGACGCGTAAACGCCGCTACGAATCGAGTCCCGGCCCAGGGTCGGGTCAACATCATATGAGGAGACCGGCACCAGCGGCGCGCGCAGCGGATTCTGGAGGACGTTGGCCAGTTGCATGGCCTGTTCCGGCGTAAAATGGCCGGTGATCTGGCCGCTGCCGGTTTCAATGGCACTCTGGATGACGGGAGCAGAGTACAAATCGCCATCCAGGATGATGGCCAGCCGTTGCCCGATATTGTTGCGGGTCACTTCGCCAAACCGCTTCGCGCCTTCACTGTTCAGCCGGAATTCGATCTGCGGCTCGCCCAGGTTGCCGCGAATGGCCATGGCCGTCTCGACGATGTCCCCGGCCAGGCGGTTCTCCGGCTTCTTCCTTACGACCACGGCCTCAACCTTGGGCGGACCGCTGGGTTGCGGCTCGATATGCTTGAGCACTTCATAACCGGGAGGAATGGGCTGGAGAATCTCGCCCGTCTGCTCGTTGACGTACTGCGCGCTGTCCTCTTTCACCATTCGGAATTCCAGGTAGGCGGCCTTTTGAATCTGCGCCTGGGCGCTTTCCTTGGCCGCCTGGGACAGGCCGGGCAGCTGGACCAGGATCCGGTTGCCGCCGGCCGGCTGAATGATGGGCTCAGCCACGCCAAAGGAATCGACACGCTTGCGCAGCACCTCGACTGCCTGAGACAGGGCGCCTTCCACATGGGCCAGGTTGGTGGTGGTTTCCACCAGGCCCGTCGTGGCGTTGGTGGTGGTCTCGACATAAACCAGCGCGTTGGTGTCCATCTCCACGAGGAACGACGTGCCGCCCTGCAAATCGAGGCCGAGCTTGATCTTGCCCGAGGCATCGCGCTGAAGCTGGTTCAGAATAAAGGTGTTCGGATACAGCTCGTTCTTCGCGTCGAAGAAGGGAAAATACTTCACGATGCTGTTCGTGCCGATGGCCGCCTGCAAGTTGGCGAACTCGCGCTCCGGATGCGCCTCTTGCAGCGCCCGGGCTTGCGCCAGGATGTTCGTGAACACCGCGTCCCGGTTCACCGCCCGCCGGGCAAACTCCGGTACCAGCGGCTTGGCAGTGGGCGAGTTGGGGCCAATGATGCCGACGGACCACAGCGCCCAGACCAGGATGCCGACGACGAGAATGAACTTCCAACGATCGTTTGATTTCATGGCTGGCTCAGGATTCAGCGCCGTCGCCGGCGAGGACTTCGGTGACCGAAGCTTTGGTGACTTCCATTTTGGCGTCGGCCGAGCGCAGGGAAACGGTGCGGTCCTTGACGGTGATGACGACGCCCACGATGCCGCTGGCGGTGATGATCCGGTCGCCCGACTTGAGGTTCTTCAACAGTTCGGCATGGCGGGCGCGCTGCTGCTGCTGCGGACGCAGCATGAGGAAATACATCATGACCAGCATCAAAATGATCAACGTCAGGGGGCTGGCAAACAGGCCCGAAAGCCCCGTCGGCTGGGCGGGTTGGCCGGGGGAGGGATTGGTCGCCTGCGCCAGGACAACACTTAAGACAGTTAAATGCATATATTGAAAATTGGCCGACTACTTTAACCCAGAGCGGCCATTTGGCAAGCGTTAATGGCCCGGTGTTGGCCAGGCACCCGGATGGGTCCCGGGGCCGCCCGCGGCCTGGTCAAGCGCTTGCCCCGCCTTCCCGGCTGGTTTAAGATTGGCCCGCTTTGAAAAAACCCGGTCGCGCCGACATTCCGCGCAAGACGATTTACCGTCTTTCGCTCTACCTGCGTTGTCTGGCCCGGCTGCGGGAAAACGGTCTGGGCACGGTCTCGAGCGATGCGCTGGCCCGCGCCGCCGGGGTGAAATCCGCGCAACTGCGCAAGGACCTCGCCTGTTTTGGGACCTTCGGCACCCGTGGTCTGGGTTATGACGTGGTGGAGCTGTCCACCCGGATTGCCGAGGAACTGGGCACCTCGCGCCTGCAGCCGGTCATCCTGGTCGGCGCCGGTCACCTGGGGCTGGCCTTGCTCTCTTACCGGGGATTTGAAAAGGAGGGGTTTGAAATTATTGCCGCGTTCGACGTCGAGCCGCACCGCCGGCGGGACAAGCAAATCCAGCAGCCGATTCATGGCATGGAACGTTTGCGCGAATTTGTGCCCAAGCATGGGGTGCGGATGGCCATCCTGACCGTGCCGGCCGCCGTCGCCCAGGAAGTGGCCAACGGATTGATCGCCGCCGGCATCAACGGCATCCTGAACTTCTCCCCCATTGTGCTCACCGTGCCCGAGGAAGTGATGGTCAACAACGTGAACCTGGCCATCGAACTGGAGAACCTGAGTTACTTCACACAGGAATGAATCGCGGCGCGGGCCGGGCCAATCGATTTCAGTGCTTGACAGTTTCGAACGTATTTTTTAATAAGGAGTTGTCTGTTCCCGGAAGCAAACAAACAAACGAACTGAACAAAACCAAAAACATAGGAGAACTACCATGAGAAAACTGATTGGTTGTGCATGCGCGGGTGCGTTGGCGTTGTTGATCACCGGCTGCGTCGGCCCCATGGGCGGCGCCAGCGGAACGTACGGAATGGTTTACACGGACGTGTCCGGCGCCCTGATGGCGACGAGCAATACCGGCGCCAGCAAGGTGGGTGAAGCCAAGTCACAAGGCATCATTTGCGTGGCCACGGGCGATTCCAGCATCAAGGCGGCTTGCGCTGCCGGCGGCATCACCAAGATCCAGCACGTGGATTATCATGTCACCAGCGTACTGGGTGTGTATGTCGAAACCACGGTCACCGTTTACGGCGAATAAACAACGGTTCGTTTCCCTCTCCCGGCGGCCAGGGCCGCCGGGATTTTTGTTTTCGGGGTCAGACCTGGGTGCTGATTGAGGCCGCGGCCGTCTCGGCTGCGAATTGGGTTCACGCCGACAGATCACCCGGCGTCACAACCGGAAAGCTCCGACTTCCCCGGCCGGTTGGATGCCACCGCCTTCCGAGGGCTAGGCCATCTGCAACGACTTCTTGGATTTGCGCGCTTTGCGGGCCGTTTTCGGCGCTGATGCCGTCTCCACTTGTTCGGCCTCGTCCACGGATGGCAGGTACAAATATCGGCCGCAATTTTCACACAATTGGATGTCCTCCTCATGCCGGAGGGTCATCACCACCCCCAGCGGCACCTGCATATGACACCCGCTGCACACCTGGCCGCGAACCGCCGCCACGCCCTTCTTCCCGCGCGCGACCAGGCGGTCGTAGTGCCCGAGAATCTGGGAGGGGATTTGCGCTCGCAGGGCCGCGATGGCTGCCTCTGCCTGGGCATCCTTTCGATCACCGAATTCGAGGGATTGGAGCTTGATCAGGTTTTGAAATAATTCATTCATAAAACCGTCCAAGTGCAGTGATGACAAAACCGGGGTAATCCAACAAGCGGAATCCACGCGGCGGGCACAGGAAGCAGTCCGGCTTAACCCAACATTAGTTGCGGTGGACAAAATCCACCCGGCGACCGGATTCGTCAGGGATGGCAGCTGCCTTTGAAACCAAGCCAGCCATTTCCTCCACCTGCCGATGCAATTGACGCGCCATCGCCTTCCGGTCCAAACCCGGTGCCAGCGCCGGAGCATAGGCCACCGCCGCCGAGACCTTTCCCCGGGTCAGCAACCGGAGGAAATGCGGAAAAAAAGTCATTGTCCCCCAGTAACAAATATCATTTTCGACCGACCCGTCGCCCAGCGCGTACCCGATGCGAGCGGCGGACACAGGCCAGCGCCCCTGCACCGCCGGCTCAAACAGGGACGAATAAAAGGGCAAAACCTGCCGGCTGTTCGTACTGGTCCCCTCCGGAAACAATCCCAGAATCACGCCCTCCTTCACGACGGCCGCGAAGGCATCGTTGAACTTGGCCACGTCCGACTTGTGGTCGCGGCGCACGAACAGTGTCCCGGCCCCACGGGCCAGCCAGCCGAACACCGGCCAGTGTCGGATTTCATTTTTGGCGACGAAGATCACCGGTTGCGCGGCCGCGAGCACGATGATGTCAAGGTAGCTGAGGTGGTTGCAGGCGAGCACGCCGGCGGCGGGCGGAACGCCGCGCCGTTCGACGCGGATATTCAGGTCCTCCAACACCCGCTGGCTCCAGCGCTGCAACCAGGCCGCCCGCGCCACCAGGCTGGAGGATTTTCCCCGCAACCGGATGCCGAAAACAAAATCGTTCGCCGCCAGTATCACGATCCAGCCGAACCGGCAGAAATTTCGGATACCGCGGAAAAGCGCCCGGAGCCGTTTCATGCCGCCGCATGATAACGTCACACCGCAGCAGGTAAAAGATTTTCGCCGCCGCAATCCTAGGAGCGCCGGCGTCCCCCACGTCTAATGAAAAGGATTCCAAAAAAACTTTGCCGAACCATCCATAAAACCGGCCCTTACTATTTCAGGGCGTTTTGCCGCCAGAATTCAAAAACCTGGCCCCACCAGCCGGGCGATTGCTCGGCGATGTCGTTGTGGCGGGCGCCGGGAATGATTT
Source organism: Candidatus Acidiferrum sp. (assembly GCA_035506715.1). Classification (GTDB taxonomy): domain Bacteria; phylum Verrucomicrobiota; class Verrucomicrobiia; order Limisphaerales; family UBA11358; genus UBA11358. Next base: position 21,955 of record DATJOW010000212.1, read on the forward strand.
GCAGGCTTTTCGGGCCGGAGTATTCATCGAACAACCGTCGTCCGTAATCCGCCGGGATGATTTCATCCGAACCGGCGATCACCATTTTGACCGGGCCCTGATAATGGGCCAGGTCCTGCGCCGGCCGGAAACGGTCGGCGAGGAGGAAGAACGCAGGCAGGAACGGCATCCGGCGTTGCGCTACGGTCGCCAAGTCGTGGTACGGCGCGAAGAGCACCAAGCCGGCGACCTTCGCAGAATGCGCACCAGCCAGGTGACAGACCACACCTGCCCCGATGGATTCGCCGATGATATAGTTGGGCCGGTCGTCCGGCAGCGAATGCAGGGCTTCCTCACCTGCGGCAAGCAAAGTGGATTTGCTGGGCGAACCTGCGCGGGGGCCGTAGCCGGGATATTCCAAGACATAAACGTCAACTGGAGCCGCCTCATGAATCGGCCCGGCGAGGTAGCCCCGATCAATCGCGCAGCCCGCGTTGCCATGGACGATCAGCACGCTCGCCGACGGCGGCGAATGGGCGGGAAGCTTCCAGCCGATGATCTGTCCCGACGCGTTGCGCCAGGGGACAAAACCAGTTTCAGCCGCAGCCGCCTCTGCGAGCGCGGGCGGGATAGTTCGCGGAAAATAAATCAGCCGGCGTTGAAACACCGCCACCGCCAGCACCAAAGAACCATACCCGATGACGAGGGTCAGCAACATACGCGAGACGCGACGGCGACGATTGGAATCACGATTCTGACACACATTCGGTTTATCCGCCTTTCCATGAGCCTGGGAGCGCCGGCGTCTCGCCGGCAATCCGCAAACAAAGCGCAGAAACCCGCCGGCGAAACGCCAGCGCTCCCGGAAAGAAGGCGCCTGTTCCGGAAACCGCAGGGCGAATATTATTCCTTCTTCGCCACTTTCAACTCCAGATGCAACTCGCGCAGCTGCTTCGGCTCCACGCTGCCGGGCGAATCAGTCATCAGGTCGGTCCCTTTGGCTGTCTTCGGGAACGCAATCACGTCGCGGATGCTCGGCGTGCCACACAAAATGGCGATGAGCCGGTCGAAGCCCAGCGCGATGCCGCCGTGCGGCGGGGCGCCGTAGCGGAACGCCTCGAGCATGTACCCAAACCGCGCCTTCACCAGGTCCGGCGGGATTTTGAGCACTTCTTCAAACACGGTCTTCTGCACTTCCGGCTGGTGGATGCGGATCGAGCCGCCGCCCAGTTCCACGCCGTTCACCACCACATCGTAATGCTGGCCGCGCACCTTCTTCGGGTCGGCCTTGAGCAGCGGGATGTCCTCCGCCACCGGCGCGGTGAACGGATGATGGCTCGAATACCAGCGGTTCTGTTCCTTGTCGAAACTGACCAGCGGAAAATCCACCACCCAGAGGAAATCGAACCGGTCGGCCGGAATGGTCAGTTTCCACTGCCCTTTCAAAACGTCGGCGCAGTAGAGCCGGATCTTGCCGAGGATTTCACAGGCATTCAGCCATTGGTCGGCGGCGAATAAAATCAGGTCGCCTTCCTCAATGGCCAGCTTTTTCGTGAGCGCGGCTTTCTCGGCATCGTTGAAAAATTTCACGATGGGCGATTTCCATTCGCCGCCTTCCACCTTGATGTAAGCGAGACCTTTGGCGCCGAAACTTTTCGCGTAATCGGTCATCGTCTCAATCTGGCCCTGGGTGGCGCCGGCCAGCCCCTTGGCATTGAGCGCCTTCACCACGCCGCCGCTGGCCACCGCGCCGCTGAAGACCTTGAACGTGCTGGCGCGGAATTCCTCCGTGAAATCCACCAGCTCCATCCCGAAGCGCGTGTCCGGCTTGTCAATGCCCCAGCGGTTCATGGCTTCCTCGAAGGAAATCCGCTGGAACGGCACCGGCACGTCCTGGTTCAGCGCGACCTTCCAGATGCGCTTCAGCAAACCTTCGATGAGCGTGTAAATGTCCTCGCGCTCGATGAAGCTCATCTCGATGTCGATCTGCGTGAACTCGAGCTGGCGGTCGGCCCGCTGGTCCTCGTCCCGGAAACAGCGGGCAAGCTGGAAATAGCGTTCGACGCCGCCGACCATGAGGATTTGTTTGAACTGCTGCGGCGATTGCGGCAGCGCGTAGAACAAACCGGGATTCGTGCGGGCGGGAACCAGGAATTCGCGCGCGCCTTCAGGCGTGGACTTGAACAGCATGGGCGTCTCGACTTCCAGGAAGCCCTGCTCGTCCATGAACACGCGGGTGGCGGTGGCGACCTTGCTGCGGAGGCGGAGATTGCGCGCCATTTCCGGCCGGCGCAAATCGAGGTAGCGGTATTTGAGACGCAATTCTTCGTTCACCTTGCTGGCCACTTCCGGATCGTCCACCGGGAACGGCAGCACATCGGCGACGTTGAGGACCTCGAGTTCTTTGACCATCACCTCGACTTCGCCGGTGGGAATTTTCGGGTTGTTGGTGCCTTCCGGGCGCTGGCGGACCTTGCCGGTGACACGGATGACGCATTCGCTGCGCAGCGCCGCGGCGCGCTCGAAAAGGTCCTTCGGCAAATCGGACGGGTCGAACACGGTCTGGGTGCGGCCTTCCCGGTCGCGGACGTCAATGAAGATGAGGCCGCCGAGGTCGCGGCGGGAGTGGACCCAGCCGGTCAGCGTGACCACTTGCCCGATGTGGGCCGGGCGCAGTTCGTTGCAATGATGCGTGCGTTTCATGTTCGGAAGAATTCAGGAGCCGGAATCCGGAATCCAGAATTCAAAGTGAACATGGATTCTGGCCGAGTAACGGGCGGAATTCAAAGAGAATTTTGGCGTGCCAGCTTTCAGTGAGGGGAAATATGGTAGAAGCGCGCCGGAAAATTGGTCCAAGCCGGATCGTTGAAATAGACCAAGCCATTGGTAAGTCTGCAGTTCACCAGCGGAATCCAAGTGGGATCTGCTAGATTCGTACAGGCCGAAACGACGATAGGGATATCGGCCGTCCCTGCGATGTTGAAGCCAAAGCCATTGGTTCCCACGCCGAAGCTGCCGTCAGCAGTCTGTGGTTCCGGGTTCCATAAAACCACTTGAACCCCGGTCAGTGCGGCAAATTCCGGCCAGCCCGCGGTGCCTGGAAGGTAATAAGCAGTCAAATTGGAGGGAGTAGAGAAAGGAGTTACGTCAACGACGGCAGGAGCATTACCGCCGAAAAAGATTCTCTCTAAATTGGTGCAGCCATTGAACATCCCTTCGTTGATATTGGTGACGCTGGCGGGAAGCGTGATATCCATCAGACCGAAACATGCACCGAACGCCCAATTGCCAATGCGGGTGACGCCATTGAGAATCACAACGTTGGTCAGGTTGAAACAGGCCTCAAATGCGGCGTCACCAATGTTGGTCACACTGCCGGGGACCGTAAGGCTGTTCAAACTGCTGCAAAAATAGAACGCCCAGTTCCCGATACTGGCGACGCCGCGGGCGATCGTGAGGTTGGTCAGGCTCAGACAGTTATCAAACGTGTTGTCTCCGATGCTGACGACATTGCCCGGAATAACGACGTTACGCAGGTGCCAGCAGTCCACAAATGCCCTGTCTCCGATTCGAGCAACGCTGCTGCCAATGGTGACGCCGGTCACATCGGTACACCAGGCAAACGCATAATTCCCAATGCCAATAACATGATCGGGTATCGTAATGCCGGTGAGACGGTAGCACCTCTCAAAGGCGTTTTCGCCCAAGGTAATTACGCTGTTTGGGATTAGGATGCTCGCCAGGTTGGTGCAGGCAATGAACGCGGAATTTCCGATATTTGTCACGCCATCAGGAATTGTAACCTCAGTCAGGTTGAGGCAGCTTGCGAACATATCATCGGGGATGGCGGTGATACCGCTGGGAATGGTAATGCCGGTTAAACTGGCGTTTTCGAAAGTAGACTCAAAGCCGGTCACAGTTTCGGGAATTGAGTAGTCTGCCACTTTTCCCTTCGGGAAGAGAATGAGCAACGATCGGTCATGGTTAAACAAAACGCCATCCAGGGTGCTGAGGGCCGGATTGTTCGTATCTACTGTGATGGCCAGCAGGTTGAAACAGGAACCGAACACATTGGTACCCAACTGGGTCAGGTGGCTGGAAATTGTAACGTTGGTCAGGCTCCAACAACTGTCAAACGCATTGTCACCGATCCTGACCGTGCCGCTGGGAATCGCGACACTGGTAAAACCGCAATAATCGAATGCGCTTTGTCCAATATTGCTGACACGGTCGGGAATTGCGGCGTCTGTTAGATTCCAACACGCGGCAAAGGCTACGTCTCCAATATTGGTAAGGGTGTCAGGAAATATAACATTAGTCAGAAAACTACAGTTATAAAACGCCCAATCATCAATGCTGACAACGCCGTCAGGAATCCTAACGCTCGTGGCTTCGGTATATTCGAAAAAAGCGTGGTCTCCGATGGTAGTGACGAGCAAAAAATTGATTCTGTCCGGTATCGTCACCACCCCGCCGGAACCGGTATATCCTGCAATAGTCAGAGTAAGGCCATCACTGTTTGTCGTGTAAGTGAATGGCACGTCCGGATTCCACAACACTATTGGAAGTCCCCCAAATGTCGGGCCCCAGCCTGTGGTTCCGGGTAAATAATATGTTGTGGCCGGGTCGCCGTAGAACACATTGGCGCCACCGAGGCCGGGCGCGTTGCCACGACAGCAAACGCTCATCAGGCCGGGGCCAAAGGCGAATGCCCAATCCCCAATGTTGGTGACGCCGTTGCCGATTGTCACGTTGGTCAGTGATTGGCAGTCGGAGAATGTCTTATACCCGATGTCGGTCACGCTGTCGGGAATCAAGATGTTGCTCAGGTTGGTGCAGTAATTGAACGCATAGTCCGCGATATTCGTGATGCTATCGGGGATGACGACACGGGTCAGGCTGTAGCAGCGGTAGAACGTGGAATCCCCGATGCTGGTGACACTATCCGGGATTATGACGCTGGCCAGGTGCGTGCAGCCGCCGAATACGCCACTGCTCAAGCTAGTGACGCTGTCAGGGATCGTAACCCCGACCAGGCTGGCGCAGCCAGCAAACGCACCCCCCTCAATGTTAGTGACACCATCGGGAATTGTAACGCTGATCAAGTTGGCGCAGTAAACGAAGGCGGCGTTCCCGATACTGGTGACGCTGTCAGGAAATATCACGTTGGTCATGCTGGTGCAGTTGGCGAATGCAGCGTTTCCAATGCGGGTGACAGGCAGATTTTCTATTCGGTCGGGAATCGTTACCTCGCTATCGGACCCGGTGTAACCGGTGATCGTAATTGTGTCGTCGGCATTCGTCACGAAGCTGAATTGCGCCTGCGCCACCGCGGGTAGAGCCAACAACAAAACCAACGCCAGCACTTTGTGGGATAAACTCTTCACGCCGCCGAAGTTTTGCCAAAGGTCGGAATCAGGGTTTCTTTCCGATTCATACGGTCAGGCTAACCACAACTAAACAGCGAAACAAGGAGATTTGCAGTCCGGCGCCCGGGGCGTCAACTGCCGCAAGCCATTTTCAGCCTGACTGATGTCCATTACAATTCCCGGCCTTCTTTCTACTTTACCGATGCGTTGAAAGGTGTTTGGTTAGACAGGAAACCGGCTCACTCCCATGGCAACTGAGATTGCATTATGAAAAAAATCAACCTGCTGCTCTGCACCCCGGCGCTGGTCCTCATCGTCATCCTGGTCCTGCTCAATTATGGTTGCGGCAAATCCGGAACTCCGACCGGGACCCCGGCCAAAGTTTCGAGCCCGGCTTCCGTCACCAAAACCAGCTTCAACGAGGTCACCGCCCAGCTCGACCCGGGCGGCAATTTTTACCTGTATCTCGGCACTGCGCAATGGCTCGACGGCCTTTCCGCCAGGATCGGCCGCTGGCGGGAGACCTTCACCGCGATACCCAATCTCAGGCCGGACGAGGCCACCAACGTCAACAAAATCTTCGACCTTGCCACTCATCTCATCCACGACAGCGGCGTCGAGGACATCAGTGGCGTAGGTTTGAGTTCCGTGGAAATTGAGAAGGGCCTGTTTCGGAACAAGTCATTGTTGCATCATTATTCGGGCAAAGGCAACGGCTTCCTCTGGCAACTGACCGGCAAGGAACCGCACCCGCTTTCCGGCCTCGACCTCCTGCCCGCCGATACCGCGCTGGCGGTGTTCTCAGACTTGGATTTGCCGGTGCTTTGGACGGCCGCCCAAAAGGAAGTGGCCCAGGCCGGCCTGCCTCAAGCCCAGGCCTGGATGGAGCAACTCCCGGCCCAGTTCGAAGACAAAGCCAAGGTGAAATGGGATGCGTTCCTTCATTCGCTCGGCGGCGAATTTGGCCTGGTCGTCACCCTCGACCCGTCCAACAGCATTCCCGTTCCGATGCCCGGCGCCGCCCTGCAGGTTCCGGCGCCCGGCCTTCTGGTCGTCGTCAAAGTCAACGATGAGACCATCTTCAACTGCATTGATGAGCGACTAAAAACCAGCCCGCAAATTATTAAGAACGACCGGCCCGATCTCAAAATGCGGACAATGCCGGTGCCCGTTCCATTCCTCGGCGAGTTTCGGCCCAGCGCGGCGAGCAGTGGCGGTTACCTGTTCATCGCGACCAGTGATGCGCTGATTGACGACGCGGTCGCCGTGAAAAGCGGACAGAAACCCGGCTTGAAGGCAACCGACGAATTCAAGCATCTCGCGCAAGGCTTGCCCGATCGGGGCAACCAGTTCACGTTTGTCAGCGAGCGATTTACTCGAGCCTTGATACTGGTGCAGCAACAGGCCATGGCGGCCAATGCTAAGACGGACCCTCGCTGGAAACAATGGATACAATCCCTGCTCCAGAACCGGCCTGCGTTTGCCTGTTCCGTCGGCGTCAATACGCCGGAAGGTTGTCTGACCATCGGCAATGGCAGCCAGAGTTACGCCACCTCCGCGCTCCTGCCCGCCGCGGCCGTGCTGGGCGGGATGTCCGCCATTGCCATCCCTAATTTCATCAAAGCCCGGACGGTTTCGCAAAAGAATGCCTGCATCAATCATCTCGGGCAGATTGACGCCGCCAAGCAGCAATGGGCCCTCGAAAAAGGCAAGTCTTCAACCGATGTGCCCACTTTTGATGACATCAAAGTTTACCTCGTACACGAACGATTGCCCCAATGTCCAGCCGGCGGCACGTACCTGCTCAATGCCGTCGGCCAGCCACCGACCTGCAGCATCCCGGATCACCAACTGCCTTGATCTCACCGCCCGGCAGAGCGGCCCGGAAGGTGGCTGTCGCCGGACCAGCCGGCTGGGAACGAAGCGCGTTATGGAAGTTTGCGGACCCCCACACTTTGGTATTCAGCTCCTCCTGCGCACCTGTTGATAAAGCTCTTCGTAGCGCGGCACGATCGCGGCGGCGGAGAAATGTTCGCGGGCGCGACGCTGGGCGGCTTGGCCCAAAGCCGTCCGGCGCTCCGGCTCCCGAATTAAATCCGTGATCGCCTTCGCATACGCATCCACGTCGCCAAACGGCACCAGCACGCCGCTCACGCCATCTTCAATCACTTCGGGAATTCCACCCACGCTGGAGGCCACGCTCGGACAACCGAAACACATCGCTTCGAGAATGCTCAGGCAGAAACTTTCCGACTCGGAAGTGAACAGGCCAATGTCAGCGATTTGCAGGTAATCCTCGATATCGCTCACCCGCTCGCGCACCAGCACCCGGTCTTCCAGCTCCAGCCGCCGCACTTCGCTCATGAACGGCGCGAAGTCGCCACCGGCCAG
>DATJOW010000213.1:0-36832 GCA_035506715.1 Candidatus Acidiferrum sp.
CATAATGTTCGATTTGGTTGGTTGGAGTTTCGGAAAAAATTTGAATCTGATGAAACAAGGGTTACCGGGTTGGCTGCCGAAAAGTGGGGGTTAGGGTTGATAATTGGACGGCATTCCGTCATTCATCCATCCCCAGTCACGGCTCCCTTTGCACGGGAGATGTTTTGACGTCATGTCGGCGCCGGGGACACCTTTCGGAAACTCTTGAAATATCACCGGCCACACCGTTGACGTTGCGGACTTGCCACCTTTTTCAAGCCAGGCCCGAATCTCGGAGTGGCCATCGGCAAAAGTCAGACTGCCTGCGCCCCCATGCAAGCTGCCCGGCATATCCCGCCAATAAGCGCCGCCGTTTATTTGGAATCCGGCATCAAAGTGGAACTGGCCATCGTTGATGCTGTCCGGATGCTCATCCAGCATCACCCACACCTTGTCCGGACCGGGCACCCGCAACTGGGTCATTTTGGTTGCTCCCTTGTTCGGGAAGATGCGCCCATCCGGATACTGGGGTGGAGTGGGATTCGGATTTTGCGAGCCGCCGCCCAAGGCTGAATTCATGGAAATGGTGCGCAAACGGGGAGCCGGATTGACCGCCAGATCGCCGGCACTTTCAAATTTGTCCGAAGGACACTTAAAGATATCCAACGATTTGATGTAGGGTGCGATCAAGGCCTGGTCCCCGCTGATCAGCGCGTCTTTGTTCCAATTGCCGGAGCCACCCACCCAATCCATGTAGGAATTCTTCCCGATCCATTTGTCCACCGACATCATCTGGTCTTCATAATCCCCGGCATAGATCAACCAGGCGAGGCACAGCTGCTTGGTGTTGCACATACAGGCAATCCCCTGGGCTTTGATCTTTGCCCGCTGCAGCGCCGGCATCAAAAGCGCCGCCAGAATGGCAATGATGACAATCACCACCAGCAACTCGATAAGGGTAAAACCGCCCGACCGGCGGCTCCGGAATTCGCGACTCTGCCCCGTGACTTTTCTATCGTGCGGCACGGAGGCTAAACCGGTCGTAAATATGCGCATATTGGGCTAAATGGAATTTACAGCTTTTATTTACCATATACCGTTTGCATAGGTAATGCAATAAATAACAAATCGCTTGCGAAAAATGACAAGCCGGTCTGCCGCGTTCCCGAACCGCCGCCGCCCGCGGCGCCGCAAAACGAGCGGGCGATTTTTTTAAAAATGAATCCCGCATCAGACCGTCCATCGCCGAGAGATGGTCTTCTCCTTCCGAATCCGGGCGGGGCGAGCTTCACAGGCCACACTTGATTCACGGCTGCGGACGTGGTTCAAGCGCCGCCGGGTCCAGGACCACGTGCTTGATGCGCTGTCGCTTCCAGGTATAGGTGATGTGAACCAGACCATCGCCGGTTTGAATCACTGCCGGGTAGGCAAAGCCGTTGGGCGCGTGGGGATCGTCCTCCAGGACCGCCACCGGCCGCCAACGGATGCCATCCTCCGAGAGGGCGACATTGAGCGGACTGCGTCCCTTGTTCTCCGTGCGATCGCGCGTGTTGTGGTTGTACACCAGCAACTGGCGCCCGTCTTTCAAGGTGACGGCGTCTGTGCCTGAATCCGGATTGGGCAGCTCCAGCAATGTCATTTTTCCCCAAGTACGGCCCCCGTCGTCCGACCAGATCTGGAAAACCCGCCCTTGTCGGGTTCGGCCCACCGCCTCCAGGCGGCCGCCCGGGTGAAAGAGCAGGCTGGGCTGGATGGCCCCGATTTCTTTGCCGTTGTTGACGGCTGGGGTCGCCTGCCAGGTTTTCCCCCCATCGCCGGTGCGTTCGAAATGCACCCGCCAGCCCCCGTCGCCTTCGGTGCTCGAGCCACAGAGTATATCACCGTTCGTCAGTTGTAGGGGCTTGTTCTTGATCGGACCCAGTATTCCGTCCGGCAGGCGCACCGGCTTCGACCAGGTCTGGCCGTCGTCCGCGGACGTCATCATCATGCCCCACCAGGTCGCCGGACTCGGCCCGACCTTGTAAAACAGCAGCAGCGGGCCGGATTTAGGCTGGAATAAAACCGGATTCCAGCAGGGCAGACGGTTGGTGGCGAACCCGACGCCATTGGCCGCTTCAACCGGCACCGACCAATGGCCGTTTGTATTTCGCGCTACGTAAATGCAGACATCCGGATCACGCTCGCGGGTGCCGCCAAACCAGGCGGCGACCAGGCCGGATTTTGTCTCCGCCAGGGTTGAGGCGTGGCAGGACGGAAACGGCGCGTTGGTGAAAATGAATTCCGACTTCACCAGGGCTGCGGGTTCAGATGCGCTCGCCCCAGCGGTCACCGATAACAGCGCCGACAACACCCCCAGATGGCCGAGTTGCCGGGTCATTCGCTGACAAAATGGTATTTCCCGCCGCCGACCTCAAATACGGCGCGGCCGTTTTCCATCCGCATGAATTTCAGGCCCGGAACATTTTTTGCAAACATGCCGCCTTCAAGGACCCGGTCGAGGCTTTTGGCCGGAACGTAAACCGTAGCGGTGGTGTTCATCGGAACCTCGATCTGCCAATCGAACGTCCCGCCCTCGCGCCTCCAGTCGCTCACGATCCACCCGTAAGGCGACCGGTGCGTGGCGCGCACAAATCGCAAAGTGCCGACCGGCAACGGTTTCATGAGGATGTGTTTGAAACCCGGCGCTGCCGGGTCGGGTTTGATGCCGGCCAGATCTTCATAGAGCCAGATGACGAAGTCGCCGACGAGCATGACGTGGTTTCCGGAGTTCATGGCCGAGTCGGCCGTGTTGCCATTCCAGAGTTCCCAGATGGTGGTGGCGCCCTGCCCCAGCATGTGACCCCAGCTCGGATAATCGGTTTGTGTCGCGAGCTGGCACGCCAGGTCCGGCCGCCCGTTGTCGGACAATACCCGCATCAAATACTGGCCGCCGACCAGGCCGGTGCCGATGTGGCCGCGGTTCTCCTTTTCTATCTTGTCCACCAGTTGCTGGAACACCCGTGCCCGCAGCTCGTCCGGCACCAGCCCGAACGCCAGCGGCAGCACGCTCGATGTCTGCGTCCCGTTGTCGTATCGGGCGAGCTTCCGGTTGAGGAACCGGTTGTTGAAGGCCACCTTCATCTTTTCTGCCTGCTCGCGGAATCGCCGGGCGTCCTCGGTCTTCCCCAGCCGCTGCGCGAACCCTTCCATCAGCCGGAGGTCGTGATAAAAGTAAGCCGTGGCCAGCAGAGTCTTGTCGGTTTGCCGTTTCGGGTCCTTGGAAAAAATCAGGCCCGGGTCCTCCGGCGGCACACACCAGTCGCCGTAGGCGTCTTTGGAAATAAGGCCATCGGTGACAAAACTGCTCATGTAAGTCATCCACTTCCTGGCGCTGTCATAATGGCGGGCCAGCGTTTGCGTGTCGGCAAATTGCCGGCGCAGCATTTCCGGAATGATCACGCCGCTGCTCGGCCAGATGACGTCGTCGGAGTAAATCGGCCAGTAGGCCGGGGCCACATCGGGCACGCTGCCGTTGGTCCGCTGGGCGTCCGCCATGTCCTGCACCCATTTGGCATAAAGCCGGCTGTTATCGAAGAGGTACGTTTCGCCCAGCGACTCCTCCGAGCGGTCCCCCAGCCAGCCCTGGCGCTCGTCCCGTTGCGGACAGTCAGTCGGGATGCTGTGATAATTGCCGCGCACGCCCCAGATGATGGCCTGGTAAATCCGGTTCAGCAGCGGGTTGGAGCATTCAAACGTGCCGGCCGTGGCGAGGTCGTCGTTCACCACCCGGCCTTCGATCGTATCGAGCGTCGGTTCGCCGGGAAAGCCGGTCAGTTCCACATACCGGAACCCGTGCCAGGTGAAGCGCGGCTCCCAGACTTCGTCCCCGCTGCCGTTCAGGGTGTAGGTATCGGTGACCAAGGCGCCCCGGATGTTGGCCAGATCCAGTGTGCCGTCCCGCTTGAGATTCTCCGCGAAACAGAGGTCGACTTTCGTCCCGGCCCGCCCGGACACGTGCAGCCGGCACCATCCGACCATGTTCTGGCCCATGTCAAAAATATACACGCCGGTTTTCGGGGCGGTCAGCGACACTGGCTTGAGCGTCTGGGTAACGCGCTGGGGCTCGATCATCTCCGCGGCCAGCACGCCGGCTGGGGGTTCGACGGGCTGCGCCGGCTGCCAGTACTGGTCGTAAAAACCCGGCCGGCTCCAGTCGCGGAAAGCGCTGCGCGCATCGTATTCCTCGCCGTCATAATCGTTGTTGGCCACAATCGGGCCGTTCGTCGACAGCTTCCAGGACTCGTCGCTGACCACGTTCGTCACCGAGCCATCCGCGTATTCGAGGCGCAACTGCAGCAGCAGCTTGGGCCAGCCAAAATCCGGCGTGCCGGAATAAATCTTGCTCCGGTCGGCATAGTAGCGCCCGTTGCCCAGCACCACACCCAGCGCATTTCTCCCGCGCTGCATTTGCTTCGTCACGTCATACGTCACATAAAACACGCGCTTGTCGTACTGGGCGAACGCCGGTGACAAAACGTGATCGCCGACTTTGGCACCATTCAAATACAACTCCGACCAGCCCAGGCCGGCAAAGGACACCGTGGCGCGCTGGATCTTCTTGCCGGCGGTAAATTCCCTGCGCAACCAGCGCGCCGGCTGGCGGCGCGATTCGGCCGTCCTGACGTTGCCCCATGGCTCCATGCCGACGGGGCCGAGATTGGTTGCCGCGATCCAGTTGGAATCGTCAAAACCGGTCCCGGTCCAGCCATTGGTTTCCTTGTCCGACACCTTCCATTGCTCGTCAGTGGGGATGATCAGCGTCTCGCCGTTTTCAAATTCGACGGTCAACCGCGCTATGACGCCCGCCGGCTTTGGCGCCTTGCCTTTGTTCATGCCGATAAGGGCAATTACATTGGTCCCCGGCACCAGCCGGCACGTGACGTCCTGGTCACGAACAACGCGAGGATTGTTCCGACCGCCGATGTCGTGCCCGTTGAGGAAGCCTTTGGCCTCGCTGTCGCCGGTCAACTCGAAATGGGCGCGCTTGATATCGTTGTCGGGCAGAAAGAACGTGCGGCGGAAGTAATTCGACCCCGGCGGCGCGGTCTTGGCCGGCTCACCGGCCGGAAACCAGATCCAGGACGTGTTGGTGAGGTAATTGGTCACGCTCTCGCCATCCAGACCGATCCACTTTGCGTGCCAGTCCGCGGGCTGAAGGATTCCCATCGTCCACATTGCCGGCTTGCTCCAGTCCGACACGTTGCCGTCCTTGTCCCACACCCGGACCTTCCAGAAACATTGCGCGTTGGAGGGCAACACCCGGCCGGCGTAGCCCACTTGGATGGACTGGTCGGTATAGACCCTCCCGCTGTCCCATAAATCGCCCTGGCCGGCTTCGAGCTTGTCCGGGTTGCCGGCCACCAGAATTTGATACGCCGTCTGGCGCTGGCCGCGCTCATCGGAAATCAACACCCAACTCAAACGCGGCCGCAGCGCGTCAATGCCCATCGGATTGTCCAGCCCTTCGCAGCGCAAATCGGTGACGGTGGTTTTGGCGAAACCCGGGGCAACGGTCGTCAGGCAGCAAATCAGGGCGGCCAGCCGGGAAAGAGCCAGGATGCGGTAGCCAGTTGGTTTCATAAAATCGTTTGAAGTGTGGGGCGATTATAGCCCCGGCCCAGACAACCGCAACTGCGCAAACCCGCATTGTAAGACCGTGAGCAATTGTTTAGCATCACGCAAAACTTGTGAAAAAATTTCTCCGCCTTCTGCTGTTGTCGTGCCTGTTGCTCCGGTTGGTCCCGGCGGCGGAATTCTGGGTGGCCCCGGACGGTAGTGACGCTAACGCCGGCACGCCGGCGCAGCCGCTGGCGTCCATCGCTGCCGCCCAACGGCAGGCGCGCGAGCTTCGGCGGCTGAACCGGGTGGGCACCAATGAACCGGTGGGCATCATCCTGCGAGGGGGGATTTATCAACTCGACAGCCCGCTGTTCTTCCGTCCGGAAGATTCCGGCACGGAAACCAGTCCCACCCTCATTGAAGCCGCTCCCAACGAACAGCCGGTGGTGAGCGGCGGAGTTCCGATTCAAGGCTGGAAACCCCTCAAAGGCAAAATCGCCGGCCTGCCGGCCATCGCCCGCGGCCAAGTCTGGGTGGCGGATGCGCCGAAATTCGGCGGGCGTCCGCTGGAATTTCGTCAGCTCTGGGTCAACGGCCGCAAAGCCGTCCGCGCCCGCGAACCGAACGGCGATGCGCTGAATCGCCTCGTCGGGTGGGACAAAACCAACCAGGCAGCCTGGATCCCGACATCAGCGCTCGGTGCCGTTCGCAGCCCGGCACAACTGGAAATGGTCATTGACCAGGTCTGGGAAATCGCCGTGCTGCGCGTCGGCTCCATCCGCATCCGTGGCGACCGGGCCTGCCTGACATTCCAGCAACCGGAAAGCAAAATCGAATTCGAGCATCCCTGGCCGCCGGTGGAAGTCAGCACCAACTACCAGGCGCCGTTCTTCCTGGCCAATGCGGTTGAACTCCTCGATTCGCCCGGGGAATGGTTTGAGGATTCCGCCGCCGGCAAAATTTATTACTGGCCGCGATCCGGCGAGGACCTGCCCGCAGCCCAAGTGGTCGTCCCGGCGCTTGAAACGCTCGTGCGCGTAGAGGGCACGCCGGACCGGCCGGTAACACATCTGGCGTTCCAAGGCATCCAGTTCGAGCACGCCGCCTGGCGGCGGCCGTCCGAGGCCGGACACGTCCCGCTCCAGGCCACCATGTTCATGCTGGACGCCTACCGGTTGAAGCCCAAGGGCACGGCCGAACGGCCAAAGCTGGACAACCAGGCCTGGCTGGGCCGGGCACCGGCGGGAGCGACCGTGGCCAACGCCAATCACCTTTCCTTCGCCCGCTGCCGGTTCGAACACATGGCCTCGGCCGGCCTGGATTTTCAGTCGGGGACGCACGACGATTTGATTGAAGGTTGTGTGTTCTGCGACCTCGGCGGCAATGGAATGCAAATCGGCAAATTCGCCGATCCCGGCATGGAAACGCACCTCGCCTACAATCCCAAGGACGAGCGCGAAATCTGCACGCACGAAACGATCGCCAACAATCTGGTGACGGATTGCGGCACGGAAGATTGGGGCGGCGTCGGTATCGTCGCCGGCTACGTCCGGCAGACCGCCATCCAGCACAACGAAATCAGCCATCTGCCCTACACCGGTATCAGTCTGGGCTGGGGCTGGACTCCGGCGACCAACTGCATGCGCGACAATGTGATTTACGCCAATCGCATCCATCACGTCGCCGAGCGGCTCGGCGACACCGCCGGCATATACACGCTCTCGGCCCAGCCCGGCACACTCATCAGCGAGAACGTTGTGTCCGATATCGTGATGAGCCCGAACGTGCCGGACCCGGACCATTGGTTTTACCTGTATCTTGACGAAGGCTCATCGTTCATCACCGTGCGTGACAACTGGTGTCCGGCGGAAAAATTCCTGAAGAACGCCAATGGCCCCGGCAACCTCTGGGAAAACAACGGGCCGATGGTCTCCGAAGACATTAAAAGCCGCGCCGGGCTGGAGGCCGCGTTTCAGGATTTGCTTTCGCCATGAAAAAAATATCGTTGATCGCCTGGATCCTGTCGGTCGCATTGGCTTCACCCGCTGCCGGATTGAACCCGGTCGCCTTGCGCTGCGAATACGCCGTCAACCCGCTCGGGGTGGACGTGCCGCATCCTCGCCTGTTCTGGAAGGTGGAAAGTCCGGAACGCGCTCAAAAACAAACGGCTTATCAAATCCTCGTCGCATCCTCGATGTCCAGGCTCAAGCACGACGACGGCGACTTGTGGGATAGCGGCAAGGTCGCGTCCGACGAAACCACTCAGATTCCGTACGCCGGCCGGCCGCTGAAGTCCGCGCAGGAGGTTTTCTGGAAAGTCCGGGTGTGGGACGCAAACGGCCGGCCCTCCGCCTGGAGCCAGCCCGCGCACTGGACCATGGGATTGCTGGCGGACACCGACTGGCAGGCAAAATGGATTACTTCTCCCACGACCAATGTTGAAACTCTCCTGTTGCGCCGCGAGTTCACGGTCAAACCCGGACTCCGCCGTGCACTGGCCAATGTCTGCGGCCTGGGCCAATATGAGTTGACTCTGAACGGCAAAAAAGCCGGTGACGATTATCTGTCGCCCGGCTGGACCAAGTACGACAAGACCTGCCTGTACGACACCCGCGACATCACGTTGTTGTTGCACAAAGGCAGGAATGCCGCCGGGCTTTTTCTCGGCAACGGCATGTACCATGTCGTGCAGCCTGACACCAATCGTTTCACCAAGTTCAAAGGCTCCTTTGGCCCGCTCAAGGCCATCGCCCAAATCCGTCTCGAATATATGGATGGCTCGGTGGAAATCATCCGCACCGACGGCCAATGGCGGGTCGCGCCGGGCCCGATCACCTTTTCTTCGATTTACGGCGGCGAAGATTTCGACGCGCGGCTGGTGCGACCCGGCTGGGATAAACCGTGGTTTGAAGAATCCCAGTGGGAGTCCGCGCGAGTGGTGAACGGTCCGGGGGGGCAATTGAAGGGACGGTCCCGCGCCGCACCACCCCTCCGTGAATTTCAAGTCCATCTGCCGGTGGCCCGGCATACCCTGACCAATGGCGATGTGGTCTTCGATCTTGGCCAGAATGCCGCGCACGTTCTGCAAATCCGCGTGAGCGGCCCGGCCGGCAGCCGCGTGCGGCTGATCCCGGCGGAGTTGCTGAACACCAACGGCTCGGTCAATCAGAGCTCGATGGGCGTGGGACACCGCGGCGCGGTCTGGTGCGAATTCACCAAGGCGACCGGCGGCACCGAGACGTGGTCGCCCAAATTCTTTTATGTGGGCTGCCGCTACGTGCAGGTGCATTTCATCCCAGCTCGGCTGGGTGAAACACTGCCGCGGATCAAGGCCATCGAGGGCCGCGCGGTTCACGCCGACTCGGCGCCGGCGGGTGAGTTTGAATGCTCGAATCCGCTGTTCAACCGCATCCGCACGCTCGTCCGCTGGGCGCAACAAAACAACATGGTCAGCATCCTGACCGATTGTCCGCACCGGGAGCGGCTCGGCTGGCTCGAAGAGGACCATTTGAACGGCCCGGCGCTGCGCTACGAATTCGACCTGGCGCAGCTGTTCACCAAGACGCTGAATGACATCGCCGATTCGCAACTGGACAGCGGCCTCATTCCCACCATTGCGCCCGAGTACACCGTGTTCAAGGGCGGCTTCCGCGACTCCCTCGAGTGGGGCAGCGCCGGTCTCATCGTGCCCTGGCAGCAATATGAATTCGACGGCGACCTCGACCTGTTGCGCCGGCATTACGACGTGATGAAAAAATACGTCGCCTACCTCGATACCACGGCGACGAATGACATTGTCGATCACGGCCTGGGCGACTGGTACGACCTGGGCCCGAAAATTTCCGGCCTGCCCCAACTGACTCCCATTGCGCTGACCGCCACGGCCTTTTATTTTTACGACAACTGGATCCTCTCACAGATCGCCGCGCTGCTCGGTGAAACCAATGATGCCGCCCGGTTCGAAAATCGCGCGGAGCAAATCTATGTTGCGTTCAACCGCGAATTTTTCAATCCGACCAACCACACCTATGCCACCGGCTCGCAATGCGCCAATGCGATGCCGCTGGTGATGGGGTTGGTGGACCCCACCAACCGCGCCGCGGTACTGGACGCCGTGGTGCGTGATGTGCGCGCTCATACCAACGCCCTCACCGCCGGCGACGTCGGCTATCGCTACCTGCTCCGCGCCCTGGCCGAAGGCGGGCGCTCGGACGTGATTTTCGACCTGAACAACCAGTCGGACAAGCCGGGTTACGGCTATCAGCTCAGGCAGGGCGCGACGAGCCTGACCGAGGCCTGGAACGCGCGGCGGGGCGCATCCCAGGACCATTTCATGCTCGGCCAGATCCAGGAGTGGTTCTATCGCGACCTCGCCGGCATTGGCTCCGACCCAACCGGCCCGGGCTTCAAAAAAATCATCATCAATCCCCAACCGGCCGGCGACCTCGCCTGGGTAAAAGCCAGTTACGATTCCCTCCACGGTAAAATCGCGAGCGACTGGAAACGCGCCGGCGATAAGTTCACACTGGACGTGACAATCCCCGCCAACACAACGGCAACGGTTTATGTTCCCGCCAAATCGGCGGATGACGTGACCGAAGGCAACCATCCGGCGGCGTCGAGCAAGGGGGTGGTATTGCTGTGGTACGAAAACGGCCGCGCGGTCTTTGCGGTCGAGTCCGGCAAATACGAATTTCGTTCAAAGCTCTGAACCGTCCGAGGCGTTGTTCAAGGCAGCTTGCCGAAGTAGAAACTGACTGAGCCGGAATAGACGCCCTGCGCGACATTCGGCTGGCTCTGGGGTCCGAGCGCCGTCGCATCCTTGAACTTGCTCCCGATGGCGGGGATCGCGTTCAGAAATCCCAGCCCGCACTGCGGCAACGGCGCGAAGGCTTTTCCGACGAGGTTGGTCGGCGGCCATTCCGGCGTCAGCACTTGCACATAAGGAATTTTCTCCGGCACAACGGTGATCGGTCCTTCCGCCGTGTCCAGTTGCAGCCAGCGCACGTCGGCGAAGCAACCCTTGAACTCGGGATAAAGCCAGTCGCGCCAGCCGGTGATGGTGTTGTTGTAATCGTTCTTCCACACGCCCAGCGTCTGGCCGCGCAACCGGTTTTTCCAGACGCGATACGGCCCATTGCCCAGCCATAGCTTCGACTTCACAAGCCCTTCCGGATAATCAAACACCACGCCGAAGTAAGCATTCGTACCTTCGGCGGCGTAGGTGTAATCGCATTGGAGCCCACCATCCCGGCGCAACTGCCAGGCCACCTTCTTCAGCGTGATGTTGGTCGCCGCCGGTCGTGGGCCGTTGGCCAACGAAAATTTTTTGCCATGACGCTCAACCCCTATCAACTCACCGGTTCGACCGTCTATTCGAACGATAATGTTCCCCGGCCTTTGAAAAATTTCTTCGCATTTCAGTTCGATCACCCCGGTGTTTGTGCCGCCGAAGCGATCGGCTCGACCGACAATGTCCGCATTCTGGGGCAGATCCTCATGCGGTCGCGACAGGGGCCAGACCCACTCTCCAAGCTCGCGACCGTTCGGATCCTGAACCACGAGTGAGAGCGCATCGGCACTGGTGTTCCAGTATTGGGGCAGGTTGAGCTGGAACGAGCATTTGGTCCCGGGCGGTATGGACGGAGCCTTCGCCACCCCCATGTCCGCAGAAAATGGCATAAGCTGCCAATGCGTTTCCCAGTAATTATGAAGCCGCCACACAAAGCGACACTGGCTTGCATCGGTAAAGCTGTAACGGTTTTCGACGATAAGCGTACCGTTGGTCTCAAGCCTCACCTGGATCGGCGACCAGATTTCCCTGATAGCGTAATAACTGGCTTCGCGCTGGCGGTACGGGCCGACGATGCCGTCGGGGGCCTGGTTGCCCGCCGTGTCCATCTCGCCCGTGTCCGGCCGCTTGACGGCGTCGTCCGTCCACGCCCAGATGAACCCACCGCCGCACCGCGGACTCCGCATCATCATCGCCCAGAAATCGTCCAGGCCCGCCCCCGCGCCGCCGTCGAACAAGCCATGCTGAAACTCCGTGGGCAGGTAAATGTATGGTGTGGAGTCGTTCGTCGCGACGAGCTCCTGGTTGGCGTGGTAATAAACCGATTGGCCGGCGGCGGCGATCCGGGCCTTGTCATAGGCAAGGTAATGGGCCGTGCACAGTCCGTTGAACGTGGCCCACGGATGCAACACGCGCCGTTGCTGCGGATCGAATTCGCCGAAAACCCTGTCGAGGTTCGTGTTGAACCCGCCTTCGTTGCCGTTGTCCCAAAACAGGATGCACGGGTGGTTCACGTCGCGGGTGACCATTTCTCCGACGAGCTTCGTCCCGATGTCCGTGTCGTAATAATTGTGCCAGCCGGCCAGTTCATCCAGTACGTACAAGCCCAACTCGTCGCACAAATCCAAAAACTCGGCGTCCGGCGGATAATGAGACATGCGGACGGCGTTTGCGTTCATGTCCTTGATGGACTCGATGTCGAGCCGCTGGACGGCCGTGCTCAGGCAGCGGCCCGAATCGGGCCAGAACGAATGGCGGCAGACTCCCTTCAGCCTCACCTTGCGGCCGTTGACATACAGACCGTCGCCGTCCCGCACTTCAAACGTGCGGAAGCCGAAGCGCTGTGTGAAGCGATGGAGCACTTGGTCGCCATGTTTGAGCCTGACTTCCACCTTATACAGGTTCGGCGTCTCGGCCGTCCACGGATGCGGGCTGGTGATTTGTGTTTTCAGGGTGGCTCTGGTGCCGGTGAGGTCACCGGCGAACACCGGACCAACGGGCTGTCCGTGAAGGTCGGTGATTTGCGCCTCGAGTTTCATCCCGCTGTCCGCGTCGGTGATGCCACTGGCGAAGACATCCATGGAAAAGGCCCCATCCGCCCGTGCATCGATCGCCACCCGCTCGATGAATTGCGGCGGCGCGGCTTCGAGATAGACGGGCCGGTAGAGGCCGCCGAAGACCCAGTAATCCGCCAGCCGCTCCGCTTTGTTCACCGAGGCGTTGGCCGAGTGTTTGGCCACGGTCACTTCGAGCCGGTTGGTCGCGCCGAATTTCAGCAGCCGGGTCACCTCGTACTTGAACCGGTAATATCCGCCTTGATGCATCGGGCCGGCAGGTTCACCGTTGAGCTTCGCGCTGGTGTCGGTCATCGCGCCGTCAAACACCAGATACACACGCCGGCCCGACCAGTCGGCGGGCACGGTGAAATCCCGTTCGTAAAGTCCTTTTTCGTCCCAGGCGTTGGTGGGGTCCTTTTTGTAACTCAAAGTGCCGAAGCCGTGCAGTTCCCAGTTCGAAGGCACCGGCAGATTCGTCCAATAGCCCGACTGCGCGTTGGCCGTGCACCGAAAGCGCCAGGGCACCGCGTCATCCTTGCCGCGGCCGCTCAAAAACTGGACTTCCGTTTCTTGCGCGAAATTACTTTGCGTCAACAGAAGATACCCAAACACCAACATCCAAGCTCCAGAAAAATTCCAACTTCCAATTTTTGAAATGTGCGCGAAATTATTTTTGAAGTTTGAAGTTTGGATCTTTGCCGGGATCGGCAGTTTGGATTTGGGAGCTCTTTTCATTTCAGCCTTTCAGATGCTGCCGGAACTCGGTCGGGGTCATGCCGGTGTGATGCCGGAAAAAATGGCTGAAATAAAACTCGCTGGAAAAACTCAGTTGCGCCGCGACGTCTTTGATTGAGAGTCGTTTGTCGGCCAGCAGCAGCCGGGCCTGGTCGAGCCGCGCCCGCTGGATGTGTTCATGGACGGTCCCCTGTCCGGATTTTTGGAAGAGGGCGCGCAAGCCGGAGTAGCTGATCTTGCCGACCGCCGCCAGTTCACGGGCCTTCCAGTCCCGGAGCGGATTCGCGGAGATGGCGTTGAGGACGCGGACGACCGGTTCGGGCAGCTCGGCGTGGGGCGAATCCAGAAACTGCCGCGACATAAGCAACTTGCCGAGCATGTTGGTGATGACGACATGGATCTGCCATTCCCAGCCGGCCGGCCGACGGCGCACCAGCCGCATCAACTCGTTGTAAGACTGCTTGACGAACCCGAAGTCGTCCAGGGTGAACTCGGCATTGCCGTCTCCGCGGATTTCCTCGTGCCAGAATTCCAGGCCCGGCCCGCCAAACCGGAAGCCGGTGATGGTCAGGTGCCGGCCCGGAGCCGGCATGTAGGTCCGCGGCTTGCCCATGTCCACCAGCCAGACTTTTTTCGCGCGCCCCAGGGCGCAGCGCCCGATCTCGTGCTCCAATTCGCCTTCGCCGGATTGAACCCAGAACAGGTGCGCTCCCGGCTTTTCAAAGCGCTGGTGATGATCCGGCTGCGTCATGCGGCGGGAACCGATGGAAAAAAGATGCCACAGCAGCCGCCGGGCTATCGGCGACGGATCCACAAAGGTCAGATTTTCCGAAGACCCGCGCAACTTGGCCATACCCTTCTTTTAGCAGGTTTCCCGCTTCGCTGTCCACTGCTCCGGCCAGGCATAAGTGCCCGGCTTGACCGTCAGCCACCGGACCGGTTGCCCCTCAATCGCCAGCGTCGCCACGCCCGGGGCCGGCTCGGACACCACCTTCAACCGGCCCCAGCCCATCCGGCGCACCAACTCCGTGGCCGTGGCGCCGCCCTCGGCGTACACATGCCCGACGTCCACCTGGCGGAGAACCCGCTCGGCAATTTGCACCAGATGCTCCGACAATAACCGCGCCATGGCGACTTCGCGCACCGGCGGCAGACCCACATTCAGAACCACCCGCGCCTGGGACTGGAACGCCGCCACGACCCGCTCGCTGATGACTTCCGCCGCCCCCGGCGTGAACTCCGGGCGCCAGGCCAGCTCCATCGGCAGCGAAAACACCGGCGTCCCTCCCGCCCGCGCCGCCTTCACAAATTTGCGGGAGGACTGGGAGGATGTGCCGCAGACAAACAGTTCGCGACCGGATGCGTCATGGAGAGACCCGTTTGCCTCCGACGCGGCCGGCTTTTTTTTCTCCGCCGTCAGGAGCATCCCGAAATACTCCGATCCCCCCGCACTCAACGTCCGGGTGTCCCGGCAATTCGCCCACAACTGGACATCCTGCGCGGTGGCCGCCTCGCCGATGACAATGCCCCGGCCGGGCAGGGAATCACCCGGGCGACTCACACAAATGGGTGTGCTCGACGACGGGGTCACCAAGCGCAGCACTTGAGCCGAGGTCCGCGGATGCTCCGGATCGCGGGCAAATTCCGTCTTGTGAATCGGCCGTCCGCCCACGAAATACCGCCCGTCCCGGATCTTCCGACCCAGCGAAGGGTTCGCCGGCAGCAACAGCGCCCGCTTGAGCCGGAGTTGCCGCATCACCGATTCCACCTCCGCGGTCACTTGCCCGCGCAGAACCGAATCCACTTTTTTGTAAATCCAGCGCGCCTTGGCCGCGCGCAGCAATCGGGCCGCTGATGCCGCCCGCCGGCCGGCCTCCTCGGAAGCGCACGAACGGGAGTCCGTGTCCACGCAGACCAGGTCCGCGTCGCCGCTGGGCTCGCCCCACAGCACGATTTCCGCGCGCAGCCCGTGGCGCAGCCCCACCGCGCCCAGCTCGGCGGCTCCGGTCAGATCGTCTGCAATCACACCAATCATAATTTCATGGAAGCATGGGTCGCGCCGGTCGCCCGGAGCTCAGGCGGTCTTTCGCCAGCCTTGCCGCGACGCGAATCGCGGAAAAAAGGCTCGTCGGGTCCGCCTTGCCCTGCCACGCGATGTCGAAGGCCGTCCCGTGGTCCACCGACGTGCGGATAATCGGCAAGCCCAGCGTCAGGTTCACCCCGGTGTCAAAGGCCAGCATTTTGAACGGGATATGCCCCTGGTCATGATAGAGCGTGACGATCGCGTCGAACCGTTTCCGTTGCCCCGGCGTGAACACCGCATCCGGCGGCAGCGGCCCCTCCACGGCGATGCCGGCCTTCCGGGCTCGCGCCACGGCCGGCGCCACCAACCGCTCCTCTTCCTTCTGCCCGAACAATCCGTGTTCCCCGGCATGCGGGTTCAACCCGCAAACCGCCAGGCGCGGCGGACGGCGCCGGATTCGTTGCATGGCCGCGGCGGTAAGTTCAATCACATCCTGGACGCGCTGCACGGACAGCTTCTCCGGCACTTCCCGATAACCGATATGCGTGGTCACCATGCTCACCGTCAAGACCTCGGAGTACAGCATCATGCACGTCCGCCGGGCGCCCGTCAGCGCTGTGAAAATCTCCGTGTGCCCCGGATATTGGACGCCGGCCCGCCGCAATGCCTCCTTGTGAATCGGCGCGGTAACCACACCGTCAATTTGTCGCTTCAGCGCCGAACGGATGGCTTGTTCAATGAAAACAAATCCGGCGCGGCCGCAGGCCGCCGACACCTTGCCGGGCTCGAACCGTCGGCCGTCAATGGCCGCGCAATCAACCATCAGCGGTTCCCGCACCCGGCCGAGTTTTTCCCATTCCGGCAGCGAGACGGTCCGGCCAGGAGAACCGGCTGGGGAACGCCTCCGGCCGTGGGTCTTGAAAACGCCGGACCGGATGCGCTCGATCACCCGCGCGTCGCCAAACAGCACCGGGACGCAGCGGCGCCGCACGCCGGCGTCGCCCAACGCCTGCAGGCAGAGTTCCGGCCCCACGCCGGCGGGATCGCCCAGCGTCAGGCCGAGGATGGGCCGGGGATTCATGACTTGCCGTTGAGCAGGTGCAACCGCGCCATCTGGCTGCGCAAAGCGATGAGCTCCGACTCGGAAACCGGACGCAACGGAGGCAGAACATGCGGGGCACAGAACCCGCAGCAGCTGACGGCCGCTTTGAGCAAGCTGAGGGACTCGTTCAATGAGCGTCCCCGCTGGTAGAGCGCCGCCACGGCATTCATCCGGGAAAAATGATCGTCCGCCGCCTTCCAGTCGCCGCGCTCGGCCGCGGCGCACAGATTCTGGCAAACGTCCGGAATTAAATTTCCCACGCTGGGCACGATGCCTTGGGCGCCCAACTTCAATCCGTTCTCCATGAGCGCCCCCACCCCGACAAAAATGGCAAAATCCGCGCGCCCGCCGAAACGCCGGATTAATTCGTCGTGCCGGCCCGGGTTGTTTTCCGAATCCTTGATGCCCGCCAGCCAGGGATGGCCGCGCAACATCTCCACCGCCGCCAGCGGGATTGAGACGCCGGTTGTCATCGGGATGTTGTAAAGGATCAGCGGGCCTTCAAGTTGACCGAGCAACAGCCGGTACCAGTCTGCCAGCCCCGCTTCGGCCACCGGCGAGGAAATGGGCGGATGGGCCACGACGACGTGGGCGCCGTCCCGGAAATAATCGTTGGCCGACGCGAACTCCGAGGTTTGCAGGTCGCCCAATCCGGCATAAACCAGGCAACGGTCCTTCACCCGGTCGGCCGTGCGCCGGACCAGTTGCCGGCGAAAGGCCTTGGGCACATGCACCCCTTCGCCGGTGGTGCCCAGCACAAAAACCCCCCGGACCCCGCCGGCCACCAGCGAGTCCACCAGCCGGTCCACCGCCGCTTCATCCAGTTCGCCCGATGCCGTCAGCGGAGTGATCATGGGAATCACCGCCCCGCAATATTTGGATGCGTTCTTCATTTCAATAAGTAGCTTCGTAAATGCTCACCGCGTCCGCTTCCGTCACCGGACGCAGGTTGTTCTTGAGTAACCGCGTGATTTGCATGGCCGCCCGGGCCATGGCCGGAATCGCCTCCCGCGGAATTTGAAAGTCGGACAGCCGTTGTGGGACACCACAGGCCCGGGAAAGTTCGGCAATCCGCTCCACGCCGTGCTCGGCCGTGCCCAGGGCGGATTGGTTCCGCTCCACGCCCAGCGCCATCGCCACCTCCGCGTAACGTTCGGGCGCCGCGGAAAAATTGAACCGCAAAACGTTCGGCAGCAGCACCGCATTGGAAACCCCGTGCGCGATTTTGAACCGGCTGCCGAGCGGATAGGCCAGCGCGTGCACGGCCGCCGTGTTGACCGGCCCCAGGCACAAACCGCCGTAGAGGCTGCCCAAGGCGAGGCTGGCGCGCGCCTCGGCATCGGCCCCGTTTTGGACCGCCCGGTGCAGGTTCTCCGCAATCAGCCGGATGCCCCGCAGGGCATACAGATCCGTCAGCGGATGCGCAAACTTGTTGGCGTAGGCCTCGATGCAGTGCGTCAGGGCATCCAGCCCGGTGGCCGCGGTCACCGGCGCCGGCACGGAAAGCGTCAGCGCAGGGTCGATGAACGCCGCATCAGGCACCAGGTGCGGGCTGATCACGCCTTTCTTCAACTGGTCGGCCTCGTCCAGCAGAATGGCGTTGGGGGAAACTTCGCTGCCGGTGCCCGCCGTCGTCGGCAGGCAGACCAGGAACAACTCACGGCCCCGGAGCAGGTTGATGCCGAAGACCTCGGAGACGGCTTGCTGCCCGCGCACCAGGGCGGCGACGAGTTTGGCCACATCCAGGGGGCTGCCGCCCCCCACGCCCAGCACGGCTTCAATTCCCGCCGCCTTTGCGTCCGCCAGCATTGGCTCGAACATGGCTACGGTCGGCTCATGGTCCACCGGCCGGCTGGGGATCACTTCGCACCCGGCCCGTTCCAGGGCGCGAATCAGAAAGCCGATTTGGGGCAGGACGGGCGAACTGCTGACCAACAGCACGCGCCGGATGCCGCGTTGCCCAAACAGTTCCACGCAATCGGCGGCGCACCCGGCTCCGAAAACGAGGCGGGGCGGTTGGAGCAGCGTGACCGTATTCACGGCTTCGCCTCCATCGCCAACGGCGCCATCAGGTCACTGGCGCGCAGCGCTCGCCGCTTGTCCAGCCAGCCCCAGAAGGTCCATTCCTTTTTGACGCCCGGCTCAGCCGGGAACCCCCAGCTCGCCAGCCAGCCGACCACCAGGACGATGACGTGGGCAATCACTCCAATCATCACGTCCGGCCAAGTATAATCCCAGCCGGCCAGCGACAGCATCTTGTATTTGCCGCCGGTGAGCGTTGCCCAGCCGGTGAACGCCAGCGCCGCGATGATGCCAATCCACAATCCCTGCCGGTTCGCCCGCCGGCTGAAGAACGCCAGCAGGAACATCCCCGCCAGCCCGGCGGAGACAATCGCCGTCGCCGCATAGTACAGCGTCAACGCGCCCTCACCCTTGCGCGCGATGAACGCGCCGATGCCCACGGCAATCGTGCCGCAGACACCGACGATGATCTTGCCCACCGTCAGGCGTTCGCGGTCGGTTGAGCCCGGGCGCAATTTGCGGTAGTAATCCTCCACCCCCACCGCGGAGAGACAGTTGAGATCGGAGGACATGGTGGACATGGCCGCCGAGAAGAGGGCTGCCATGAAGATTCCCGCCAGGCCGGCCGGAATTTTGGTGGTCAGAAAGTACGGGAAGACCTGGTCGGCGATCACTTTGCCGTTCGGGCCGAGCAGGTAGGCCGGAAACGCTTCGTTGGCAAGCTGGTAGTAAGCCCACAGCAACGTGCCCACCAGCATGAACGCCGTCCAGGCCGGCACGCACAGCAACGCGCCGAGGGCGACCCCTTTGAGTGCGTCGCGATCGTTCTTGGCCACCAGGTAACGCTGCACCAGCGTCTGGTCGGCCGCGTATTTCTGCAGGTACCAGAATGCGCCATAAAACAGCATCACCCAGAAGTTGCCGCTGGCGGTCAGGTCGAACTCGAAGCTGCCCAGGCTGAATTTATTCTGTTCGCCGGCAAGCCGGAAGGCGGCTCCGGCGCCGCCCGGCATGATGGCTAGCAGCACGCCGATGACCACCACCACTCCCGTCAGCTTGACGATGCCCTGCAACACTTCGGTCCAGATGACCGCCTCCAGCCCGCCGATCAGCGTGTACAGGATGGTTACGAAGCCGGCCCCGACGATCACCAGATATTTGTCCCAGCCGGTCATGCCGCAGATTGCCGCCGTGATCGTGAACAGCACAAAACCCATCTTGGAAAAATGGCCCGCGGCAAACGCCAGCGCGCTGTAGGCCCGCGCGCCGTAGCCAAAGCGCTTTTCAAAATATTCATACGCGCTCATGCCCACCGCGTGGCGGAAAAAAGCCACGAGCGTCGTCCCGGCGACCAGCAGCACGCCGACCGCCATGAAGCCGGGCACCAACTGGTTCCAGTCGCCCTTGAACGCCGCGCCGGGGTAAGCAATGAACGTGATGCTGCTGATGATCGTGGCGAAGATGGACAGCCCCATGGCCCAGTGCGGCACCGATCGACGGGCGACAAAGTAGGCTTCGGTCGTTGTCTGCCGTCGGGCAAACCAGAATCCGATGCAGGCGACGGCCGCGAAATAAATCGCGATGACCACCAGATCCGGCCAGCGTAACGCGTTCATGCGCTCATGCCTCCGCCCGCCGGGGTTCGCGCACCGGACAAGGGCATTCCTGCCGCAAACAGTTTGCGAATTGACTGGCCCGGGTTGACTCGGTAACCCACATTTTTATCTTTCTGGCTGTGACATTTATTCTATATCCACTCGCGCCTGAACCGTCATCTTAAAATCGCCAAATAATTTGTAAAAAATGACAGCCCGGGATGACGAAGCAGAAAAAACTTGCGTCGGACCGGCCGAAAACGGTTTCTCTTGGACCAGTGATTCCCGCGCCGGCGGTTCCGGATGGACTGTAGCGAGGATCAAACAATGTCTTAACCATGCAAATATTATGAAACGCGCCAACTCAAAACCCTGCCTCGGTGTCATTTACGGCAACCGCGACTTTTTCCCCGACCAGCTCGTCACCGAAGCGCGGGCCGATCTGGCCAAAATCTTCGCCGCCGCCGGCATCCGCGCCGTCCAACTCAGCCCCAAAGACAGCAAATTGGGCGGAGTCGAAACTCATGCTGACGCCCGCAAATGCGCCGAACTGTTCCGCCGGCACGCCGGTGAAATTGACGGCGTGCTCGTCTGTCTGCCGAACTTCGGAGATGAAAAAGGCGTGGCTGACACGTTGAAAATGTCCGGGTTAAGCGTGCCGGTGCTGATTCAAGGTTATCCCGACGATCTGAAGCAATTATCTCCCGCCCGGCGCCGCGATGCGTATTGCGGCAAAATTTCCGTCAGCAACAACCTCGTCCAGGCCGGCATCAAATTCACGTTGACGAGGAAACATGTCTGCCGCCCGGATTCGAAGGAGTTTGCCGCCGACCTCCACAACTTCCTCGGCGTCTGCCGCGTGGTCAACGGCACCCGCGGCGTCCGCCTCGGCGCCGTCGGCGCCCGCCCCGGCGCCTTCAACACGGTCCGCTATTCCGAGAAAATCCTCGAACGCCATGGCATCAGCGTCACCACCGTTGACCTCTCCGAGTTTCTCGCCAAAGCCGGCAAGCTCGCCGATTCGGCCGCCGCCGTCAGAAAGAAGCTCGCCGAAATCAAAGGCTACGCCCCCGCCCCCGGCGTGCCGCCGGAAAAACTCCTCCAGATGGCCAAGCTCGGCGTCATCCTGACCGAGTGGATGGACGCCAACGCGATTGACGCCACGGCCATCCAGTGCTGGACCTCGGTGCAGCAGAACTTCGGCTGCAACGTCTGCACCCTCATGAGCATGATGAGCGAGAAGTTCCTGCCCAGCGCCTGCGAAGTGGACGTCACCGGCGTCCTCACCATGTACGCCATGCAGCTCGCCGGCAACACCCCTGCCGCGCTCGTGGACTGGAACAACAACTACGCCGACGACGACGACAAGTGCGTCTTGTTCCACTGCGGCAACTGGGCGAAATCATTTCTGCCCGACATCAAGATCGCCAATGCGCCCATCCTCGGAAGCACGTTGGGCGTGGAAAACACCTACGGCGCGTTGGCCGGTCGCACCCCGGCCGGTCCGCTGACGTTCGGCCGCATCACCACTGCCGACCCCGACGGCTGCATCCGAACCTACGTCGGCGAAGGCGAACTGACCAACGACAAGCTTGACACCTTCGGCAACCGGGCCGTCGCGCACATTCCGAACCTGCAATCGCTCATGCGCTACGTCTGCAAAAAAGGCTTCGAGCATCACGTCGTCATGACGCAATCGCACTCAGCAGAAATCTTGGCCGAGGCGTTTGGGAATTATTTCGGGTGGGAAGTTTACAGCCACAATGGTTAAAAATCGTTTTCATGAAGGCCGCGAAACTAACTCTTGGCGAATTGCGCGAAGCGATCTACGCGGGCGCAACTGAGACGATCAAATCGCTGATCAAGGCGGGCGCGCTTGCCAAGAACAACATGAGCAAGTTGCTCGCGGACGCTGTGATTGCCAATCGCACCGAAATCGTCCGGCTTTTTCTGGAAGCCGGGGCAGATCCGAACGTCACGGTTTCAAATCCCGACGAAGGCCAGCGCGGCCTCACACCATTGATGTTGTCGGTGGATTTGCCAGAGAAGATCGAAATCGTCCGGCTACTCCTGCAACACGGAGCGAACCCGCACCTCGCCACGAACAAGGGCAATACGGCGCTCTATGACGCGGTGGATTGCGGAAATCAGGAGGCGGCGAAATTACTTCTCGAAGCCGGGTGCAAACCGACTGGACCTATCCTGCTCGGCCCGGTGTATCGCTGCGAAGTTGAATTGGTGAAACGCCTGATCGCCGCGGGCGCGAACCTGGAGGCAGTTGGGACAAGCAACACTTGCCTGACCGGACGAACCGCACTGGAAGGCGCGGTGGGAGATCGCGTGAACGACGCAGCTTTGCTCCGCGAGATGGAAAAGAACAATCAATCAGGCCGGGAGGCAATGACGCCGGAGCGAATCAAGAGCATGGCGTGGATCAAAACCAAATCGCTGGCTAGCCTCGAAATTATCCGCGAGCTGGTCAAAGCGGGAGCGCGCCTTGATTTCCCTTCTTCATTGAATTCGCCGCTCTACTGCGCGGCGCAATCCGGCGACCTAGCAGTCGTTCAACTCCTGTTGCAGGCGGGTGCGAATCCCAACGCCGCACCGGGGAGCTATTACACCCCTTTGCAAGCAGCGACGCGCGGTGGATTCATTGAAATCGCTGGAGCGCTGAAAGCCGCCGGGGCGAAATGAATTGCATGACCGACCACGAACTCCAACTCAAAGCCGTCCACTTGCGCAAGAAAAAGTGCGCCTCATTCTATGGCTGATCACAAACCACTCATCCCTTCGACCTCTGCGTTGCGTCCTCTGGCTGATTCGCACGATTCGTCCCGATCCTTCTTCTTGAGCGACGTTCGCGTTGAAATTCCCAACACGACGACGGCAATTTTCCTGGCAAAGCTCAACGGTCCTTCCGGCGCGCACGTCTGGGCGCGCGCGTGGCTATCGAATGAGATTGACGGCACATTGGCGGAGACAGAATCGCAACGCCTTTGCGCGGGCGATCAAGTAACTCTGACTGTCGTTTTGCGCGATAGTCGAATTCCTGAAATTGCCTGCATTCGAATCGAGTCCGCGCCGTTGAAAACGGAACAAGTTGTAATCATCAAACTGCCTTGTGAGTAAAATAACCGACCACGAACTCGAACTGAAATCCGTCCGCCTGCGCAAAAAGACGCTGGAAGCGATCTTCGAAGCGGGCGCGGGCCATACCGGTGGCGGGTTGTCCTGTATGGACATCCTCAACGTTCTGTACAACCGCATTCTCCGCGTCTCGCCGGAAACCATTTCCGATCCAAACCGCGACCGCTACGTCCAGAGCAAGGGCCACTCCGTCGAGGCGCTGTACGCCGTGCTCGCCGACCGCGGATTTTTCCCGGAATCGGAATTGAAAAGCATCTGCCGCTATCAATCGCCTTTCGTCGGCCATCCCACGCGGCACATTCCCGGCATCGAGATGAACACCGGCGCGCTCGGCCACGGCCTCCCCATCGGCGTCGGCATGGCCATCGCCGGCAAAATGAACAATGCGCCCTACCGCGTCTTCACCCTGCTCGGCGACGGCGAGCTGGCCGAAGGCTCGAACTGGGAGGCCGCCATGGCCGCCGCCCACTACGACCTCGACAACCTCACGGCCATCATCGACCACAACACGCTCCAGATTTCCGGCCACACGCATGACGTAATGAGCAACGAACCGCTTGACGAAAAGTGGCGCGCCTTCGGCTGGGCGGTGAAAACGGTCAACGGCCATGACTTTACTGAACTCACTGATGCGCTGAGCAAGCCGGCCGCCGCCGGCAAACCGACGTGTATCATCGCCAATACGGTGAAAGGCCGGGGCGTGAGCTTCATGGAAAACACCGCCAAATGGCATCACGGCGTGCCGAGCGAGGCCGAGTTGAAACAGGCTTTGAGTGAACTGGACGCGGCGGAAGCCAAACTGAAGGAGGTTGCCCGATGAGCGGTTGCACCCGGTACCGACAATGTGGCGCAGGTTGGCAACCTGCCGTGTTGCCGACTGGCATTCGGCCAGACGTCCGAGTTTCGCACGACCTGCGGATTGCCAATCCGCGATACAGCAGACTGACAGTCTGCGCCACGCTATGAGCGCGCCCGCACCTTCCATGTTCACGCCCGCCGCCAAGGCCATGGCCGAAAAACTCGGTCTCAAAATGGGCCGCGCCAATCTCGATGAGTTCGCCGCCGCGTTGCAGGAACTGGCGAAAGCCAACCCCAACATCATCGCCGTCACCAGCGATTCGCGTGGTTCGGGCAAGCTCGCGCCGTTCGGCCAGGCCTTGCCCAAACAACTCGTCGAAGTCGGCATCGCCGAACAAAACCTCGTTGGCATCACCGCCGGCCTGGCCGCGTGCGGCAAGAAGTCGTTCGGCGTTTCGCCGGCCTGCTTCCTCACCGCCCGCTCGCTCGAGCAGATCAAGAACGACGTCTGTTACTCGGACGTTCCCGCAACGCTCGTCGGCATCAGCGCCGGCGTGAGCTATGGCGCGCTCGGCAGCACGCATCATTCGCTTCACGACCTCGCCACCCTGCGGGCTATCAACAACCTCACGATCATCGTGCCGGCGGACAATTTCGAAACTCGCGAAGCCATCCGCGCCGCGGCGAAGGCGGTTCACCCGTTCTTCATTCGTTTCGGCAAGGCTGCGACGTATGATCTGCACCGGCCGGAAACGAAATTTGCAGTCGGCCAAGCCATCACCTTGCGCGATGGCAAAGACTTCGCGTTCATCGGCACGGGCGAGACGGTGGTGCATTGCCTGCTGGCCGCCGCGCAACTGGCCGAACGCGGATTGAACGGCCGCGTTCTGAGCCTGCACACGGTCAAACCGCTCGACGCCGAGACCATTCTGAAAGCCGGACGCGAGTGCAAGGCGATTATTACCGTGGAAGAACACAGCGTTCACGGCGGGCTGGGTGAGGCTTGTGCTGCCGCCCTGTTGCAGGCGGGCGTGAGCGTGCCGTTCCGCATCGTGGGCATCCCGGATGAAGACACCGTCACCGGCACGCAGGCGGATATTTTCCGGCACTACGGCATCAGCATGGAGGGGCTGGCCACGCTCGCCACGAAGCTTATGAGTCCTATACGACCTATGTGACCCATGAGCGCCCACGGTTTCATTCCACCTCACGGTAATTATCGGGAGTTGCTTTCCTACCAGAAGGCCGAGCTGGTTTACGACATCACTTTTCGTTTCTGCCACAAGTTCCTGAAGCCCGGTGACCGTACCATCGACCAGATGATCCAGGCTGCCCGCTCCGGCAAACAGAACATCCTCGAAGGCTCGGAAGCGTCCGGCACGTCCAAGGAAACTGAACTCAAACTGACCAATGTCGCCCGCGCCAGCCTGGAAGAACTGCTCAAGGATTATGAAGATTTCCTGCGAGTACGGGACCTGCACCAGTGGGATAAAGATTCCAAGGAAGCTAAATATGTTCGAAGCCTTGGCCATAGGTCTCATGTGACCTGCGAGTCCTTCCGTGAGTTTGTCGATACCCGGCCGCCGGAAGTGGTTGCCAACATCGCCATCTGCCTCATCCACCAGGCCAACTACCTCCTTGACCAGAAGAAACGCCGCCTCGAACAGGATTTTCTCAAGGAAGGTGGACTCCGCGAACGCATGACCCGCGCCCGACTCGCCGCTCGCAGTCACCTAATCCATTAGTCCCATTCGTCCTATGTTCATCCTTGCCCTCGACCAAAGCACCTCCGCCACGAAGGCGGTCCTCTTCGATGCCGCCGGCCAGGTACTCGACCGCGCGGCGCGCGATCACAAACAAATCTACCCGCAACCCGGCTGGGTCGAACACGATGCCGATGAAATCTGGCGGAACGTCCTCGTCGTCATCCGCGATATCGCCAACCGCAACCGCGAAAAACTTTCCCGACTTGCCTGCCTCAGCCTCACCAACCAGCGCGAAACCGTCCTCGTGTTCGACCGCGCCACCGGCAAACCGCTGCATCACGCGCTCGTCTGGCAGGACCGCCGCGGCGACCCTTTTTGCACGAAACTCCGCCGCCAATGCCGCGAAAAGCTCGTTGCCCGCAAGACCGGTCTAAAAATCGACACCTACTTCTCCGGTTCCAAACTCAAATGGCTCATCGCCGAAAAACCTGATCTCGCCGCTAAACTCAAATCCGGCGAGGCCGTCATTGGCACGATCGACACCTACCTCATCCATCGCCTGACCGGCGGCAGGGTTTTTGCCACCGACCACACCAACGCCAGCCGCACGCTCCTGTTCGACATCGGCAAACTCAAATGGGACGAGCCGCTCTGCAAGCTGTTCTACGTGCCGTTCCGCGCGCTGCCCGAAGTCCGCGAAAGCTCGGCCCAGTTTGGGGAGACCGATGCCGGCGGCGCGTTACCCAAGCGCATTCCCATCGTCGGGGTCATGGGTGATTCGCAGGCATCGTTGTTTGCCCAGCGCTGTTACCGGCCCGGCATGGCCAAGGCCACCTTCGGCACCGGCACTTCCGTGTTGCTGAACATCGGCAACCGGTTCCAATTGCCGAAAAAAGGCGCGGTCGTGGCGCTCGCCTGGGTTTGGCGCGGCCAGCCGGTGTATGCATTTGAAGGCTTGATCAATTTCTCCGCCGCCACCGTCGAATGGCTCAAAAACCAGCTCGGCCTGATCCAGAACGTTTCCGAAGTCGAAACGCTCGCGACGGCCGTCGCCGACAACGGCGGGGTTTACCTCGTGCCGGCGTTCGCCGGGTTGAGCGCGCCTTACTGGGCGCCCGACGCCCGCGCCGCCCTCATCGGCATGACCGCACACACGCGGAAGGAGCACATCGCCCGCGCCGCGCTGGAATCCATCGCCTACCAGATTCGCGACGTGCTGGACATGATGCGGGCCGACGCGGGGCTGGCGCTGACCAGCCTGCAGGCGGACGGCGGCCCGACGCGGAACAAATTCCTGATGCAATTCACCGCCGACCTGACCGGCGCGGGACTGAAAGTGTCTGAAGTCGCCGAATCCTCCGCCTGGGGCGCGGCGATGAATGGCCTGCTTGGCCTTGGGCACTGCCAATCGCTGGACGATCTCGCCGCCCTGCCCCGCGAAACGAAAACATTCCGTCCGCAGATGGACCCCGCGAAAGCCCGACAACTTCACGCCGGCTGGCTGGCGGCGGTGAAGCGGGTGCTTTAAATCGTCCTCGTCCTCGAAATCCCCTTGCCAAGCCAGCGCACGCTGCCAATGCTGACGGCAAACACGGAAATCATGAACGCTCACCGCACTAACCATCGGGCTTCAGGATTCAAGCTAATCGAACTGCTGGTGATCATCGGCGTCGTGATATTGCTAGCGGTTGTTTTGTTGTCGGCAATTGCTTCGGCAAGAAAAGAAGCCAGAAGGACCAGTTGTGTCAGCAACCTGAAACAAGTCGGCCTTTTTTTTCGATTGTGGGCGGGTGACAACGGCGACAGATACCCGATGCAGGTTGTGCTCACTAACGCTGAAACCATGAAACTGGTCACCAACGGCAGCGCGTATCTGCTGTGGCAAACCATGTCCAACGAACTGAGCACACCGAAAATCGTCCATTGTCCCAATGACACGCAACGGACCAGTGCCGCGTCTTTTTTCCAGAATTTCAGCGATGCGAACATTAGCTATTTCTTCAGTTTGGATGCCACGGAAATGTATCCGCAAATGATTTTGGACGGTGATGACAACCTGGCTATTAATGGAATCCGGGTTAAACCCGGCGTTCTGAATCTTTCAACCAACACCACTGTCGCTTGGACGAAAGAACGGCACAAGGGTGTGGGTAATGTCGGCCTGGTCAGCGGCTCGGTACTCCCGATAACAAGCGAAGGCTTGAATTCCGGGATCACCGCGGGCATCGTTGGTGTCCCCACCAACGCAGTCCCCACCCGCTGGGTGATTCCGTAAAAGCCCGTGCGAATCGCGCAAGTCCATTTTGGACTGCGGTGTCAGAGCACAGCGGCGACACCGCTTTTGATTGCAGCACTCCCAAAGCGGCGTGGCGCTTCGCTTCCCGCCGCACTCCAAATAATTCTACCTCCGCGCCTCTGCGTCTCTGCGTTAAAACCCCGCCCTTCGCGTCACTGCTGC
Source organism: Candidatus Acidiferrum sp. (assembly GCA_035506715.1). Classification (GTDB taxonomy): domain Bacteria; phylum Verrucomicrobiota; class Verrucomicrobiia; order Limisphaerales; family UBA11358; genus UBA11358. The sequence continues at coordinate 28,013 of DATJOW010000213.1, forward strand.
GCCGGCTTCTGCGCCGCCGGCTGATTTGGATCGATAAACGCGTTCGCATCGGCCTTGCCGCTGCCGCCACCGACGTAAACAGCACGCAACGCGATGCCCGGTTTGCCCGGCAGCGGCACGGACCGGTTTTTCGCGTCCGCAAAATAATAATTGTCCTTCTTCTTCGTCACGAATTCGCCTGGCACGGACGTGATGGTCATGTTCCAGGTGTCAATCACGTCCACCTTAAACATCATGCCGTCCGTCACGCCGCGTTTGTAGAGCTGGAACACCCAGTTCGTCGGCGCGGCCTTGCCGAAATAGGTGAGATAATATTCCCCGGCCTGGCCGGCGGTGTCGGGATCGTTCCATTTGTCAATCGGATCCAGGCCCTCCGCCGGGCCTTCCTCGAGAATTTTGCGGAGAAACGCCAGCCGCGGCGGACTTTCGCCCTTCATTTTGCCGCCGAACGACGTCCAGGTGTCTTCGATGATCGTCGTGAAATAATCGCCGTGGCCCACATAGGTGCCGCCGATGGTGCCGCACCAGAATCGATGCACCATTTCCGGACCCGACAGGTCCGCCCAGCGGTACTTGGCGTCGCCCTCGTATTTGATTTCGTCATAAACCACCGGTTTGCGCCAGACATCACGATACAACTCCGCGGCAGCGGCCGATTGCACCGCGACGCCGTTCTGGATGCTCGCGTGTGTCACCCACGGTTTGTTATGGTCGTAAAGCAGGTTACCGTTGTGGATCGAGCGCAGGTGATTGTAAGGGTCGCATTGTTGCACGAGCGCGCCGAGCCGGTCCCAGTCCGCCTCGGTCTTGGTGTGCAGAAAATCCCATTCGTTGGCGAGCGACCACCAGACGTTCCGGTAGGCGCCGAACCGTGCGACGACGTAGCGGACGTAACGTTCGTCGCCGGCGGCGTCCATGTTCTCAAATCCCCATTTGCCGTAAGGATTGAACAGGATCAAATCGGCCTCGATGCCCAAATCGCGAAGCTGCTCGATGCGCTTCTCGTAGTGGCGGAAATATTCCGGGTTGAACCGCGTGTAATCCCAGTCATGCGGCGGTTTGCCGACGAACGGCCACCGCGGCGGCGGGAAATTGGTCCGGTACGCCGTCTTCTGCGGCGTGAGCAGCATCCGCGCCTTGTTGAACGGCGCGGCCGCGAGCGTTTGCAGCGTTTCCTCCTGCAACGTTTCCGGCGTGTCGAGCCAGTTGTAAATTGTTGTGCCGATTGGTTTGAACGGCGTGCCATCCGCGTAGGCGAAATGGTACGTGTTGCGGACGCGCACCGGCCCGTGATTGCCTTTGCCCGGCGGTGTGACGGTGAATTCGCCTGCCCTGCCGGTCAATTCCGGGCGATTCGCCTTGGTTTCATAATGCCAGACACCCTGCTGATCGGGCATGAACCGGATGCGATAAACGCCGTCGCCGTCGTAAAACCCCGGCACTTCGACGCTATTGGTTCCGTTTTTGAACACGGCGGCGAGGGTCACATCGACGAACGGGTTTCCATTGGTCGGCCTTTTCAGCACCACTTCGTAAATGCCCCACTGCGGCACGGTACTTGCCGCGCCGGAGCCGGACGGCGAAGGCGGGTCGGCGGCAATCGCCGCCGTGGAAGCGAGAATGGAGGATAGAAGATAGAAGATGGCGGCAAATCGTAGCGCAGACTTCCAAGTCTGCTGTATCGCGGGTTTGCAAACCTGCGGACGTTTCATGGAACGATTCTATGGAGACGCTAGCCTTCTTGCCAACAAACTTCCGGCGAGGAAAGAACCGAACCGCTAATCTTTGCTTATCAACGCTAATAGCCTGCGGCTGAAACGGCCTTTTCCTAAAAAATTAGCGTACAATCAGCGCAGACTAGCGGTTTAGTCCGGTTTGCCGACTACCGGGTAATGTATTCCGACAGAATGATCCGTTTCCATTCCAGCGTCTCTTTGAGGCCGAAGTTAATCAGGTAACCGACCGGTTGTCGCGTGATGCGCATATAGTTGATGAGTTGCGCTTCGTGTTCCGGCGCCAGCTCGCTCACCGCCTTCAATTCCACCACCAGAACATCAAATGCAAACAGGTCTGGAACGTATCGTTTCTTAAGCTGCCGTTCTTTGTAAAAACAGATTAATTCCTGTTTCGCCCGAAACGGGATGCTCCGAAGCTCCAGTTCGATCTCCAGACATTCCTGGTAAATCTCTTCTGCCAAACCATACCCGCGGTCGATGTAAACCTCGAACGCCGCGCCCATCAGTTTGTAGCCCTCGTCTTTGTAGATTTCCGGTTTCATACCGGAAAGGGAAAACCGCTAATCTGCACTAACCAACGCTAATCTTTCAGGATTTAAATGGCCCTTGCCTCAAAACATTAGCGTACCATTAGCGTAAATTAGCGGTTCAAAATGAAGTCGCTCCCAAAAACATAATTCCCGGCGCCAGCCTCGCAAACGAGGAATTTCCCTTCGCGGCCGATTACCCGCAACCCTTCGGCTTTCTCAACCGGCACGCCGCTTTCGGTCATGAGAGTTCCCGGTTCGCTCGGCACATAAACCCGGGCGACGGTGTTGGCGGGAATCCGGACCGACCAAGTCAATTTGTTTCCCGCGCGTTTCCAGTCGCTCAGAATCTCACCGTGCATGGTGCGATAACTGGCGCGGGCAAAATCCAGACCTTGCCCGATAAACGGTTGCAGCATAAACCGCTGGAAGCCGGGCTCGTCCGGATCCAGTTCGATGCCGGCCACGTGCCGGAACAGCCATTCGCCCACCGAGCCGAGCGAGTAATGGTTGAAGGAGTTCATTTGCGGATTGAAGAACCCGTCCTTTTCCGTCCAGCCGTTCCAGCGCTCCCAAATCGTCGTCGCGCCATGTTTCACCGGGTAAAGCCACGACGGATAATCGTCGCGCAGCAGCAGCCGGTGGGCGGCGTCGGCGTGGCCGGCCAGCGTCAGTTGCGGATTCAGATGGCTGATGCCGATGAAGCCGGTGCTCAAGTGCCAGTCCAACGCCTTGATATTTTCCACGAGATGTTCCGCCGCGCGAGCGCGTACATCTTCCGGCAACAAATTGAACGCGAGCGCCAGCAAGTAGGCGGTCTGGGTCTCAACGGTCAACCGGCCGTCTTCGCGCAAAAATTCCTTTTGAAACGCGATGCGCACCTTTTCGAACATGTCAGAGAAACGTTTGGCCTCCGCCTCGCGGCCGAGTTCCCGCGCCATGCGGTTCATTTTCGCGGCGTTATCCGCCCAATAAGCCGTCGCCAGCAGGTTTTTCATCGGCGAATGCGTCCGGAACGTCGTGTCGCTCGGGATGCACAGCCAGTCGCCGTAATTGTTGCCCAGTTCACGCGTGCGCAGGCTATCGGGATTGTGCCGCTCGATCCAATCCAGCCATTTGGTCATCGCCGACCAGTGGCGCTCGAGGATCCGCTTGTCCCCGTAAACCCGCCAGATGGTCCAGGGCACGATGACGCCGGCATCGGCCCAGCCCGCGGCGCCGCCCAAGCCATCGAGCCCGACGAAATTTTCGCCTTCACGCAATCGCGGCGCGGTGTCGGGGAAAATCCCATCGGCCGTTTGCGCGTCTTCAACGTCAATCATCCACTTGGTGAAGAACGCCGCGACATCCATGTTGTAGCTCGCCGTGCGGAGGAAGACCTGCGCATCGCCCATCCAGCCGAGCCGCTCGTCGCGCTGCGGACAATCGGTGGGCACGCTCAGGAAATTGTCGCGCTGCGACCAGAGCCCGTTCAGCCAGAGCCGGTTTACGCCCGCGTGCGAGCATTCGAACCGCCCGGCCGGCGGCGTGGCAGAATGAACGACGCAGCCGGTGACCGTGTTGCTGGCCGGCGGCACTGTCAGGCCGGTGAGCTCCACGTACTGAAAACCGTGGAACGTAAAACGCGGTTCCCAGTCCTCCTCACCGCCACCCTTGCAGATGTAAATGTCGGTTGCTTTCGCCCGGCGGAGGTTCTCGGTGTACAACGTGCCGTCCGGATTGAGCCGTTCGCCGTGGCGGAGTTGAACGCGCATGCCGGCTGGGGCATCGTTGAAGCGCAACCGCACCCAGCCGGTGATGTTCTGGCCCAGGTCGTAAACAAAAACACCGGGGCGGACCTCGTTCATCGAAACCGGCACGACGGTTTCCACGACCCTCACCGGCTCGGAACGCTGGGCGACCAGCGGCGCGGAGGGTGCGGTCACCTCGCGCGCCGGCAACCAGCCCCGGCTGATGAAATCCGTGCGATCCCAGCCGGTGCGTTCGCGGCGGGCATCGTAAATTTCACCCATCATGAAATCGGAGGAGATAATCGGGCCGGTGTTGCATTTCCAGGTGTGGTCGGTGCCGATGGTCAGGCGTTCGCCGTTGGCGAGCTCCACTTCCAACTGGACCAGCAGGCTGTTCTCCAGGCTGCCATAGCGGCCGCGGGTCTCCTGCCAGCCGACGTAGCCGCTCCACCAGCCGTCGCCCAGCATCGCCGCGATGACGTTGCGGCCGCGGCCGACCAGGCGGGTGACATCGTAAGTGCGATAGTGAATGCGCTTGTCGTAATCGGTCCATTCCGGCGCGAAAACGTCCTCGCTCACGCGTCGGCCGCGGAGGCGCAGCCGGAACAGGCCGCGCGCGCTGGCGTACAGCGTGGCGCGCTTGACCGAAGCCGGCACGTCGAATTCCTTGCGAAACAACGCCGGGGTGCCGGGGTCGGTCAACGTGGGCCTGGCGGCTTCCGGGTCGTGCTTGATGATTTCCGGATCCGCGGCAATCCATTTGGCCGACCAATCCGATTTCTCCAAAAGACCCATCGTCCAGAGCGAAGGTTCGGAACGCGCATGCTGGCCGGCGTCGTCCCAGATTTCGACGCCCCAATGACACATGTCGCGCGAATGCAGCGGCCGGCCCGCGTAGGCGATCTGGGTCGTTTGATTCCCGGCCACGCGTCCGCTATCCCATAAGTCGCATTCCCCGGCAGCGAGATTTTTGGAGGTGCTCGCGACTCGAATGCGCCAGGCGACCTGCCGTGCGCCACGGCGGTTTGATTCAATGGCCCAGCTCAGGCGCGGGGCAGGTTCGTCAATGCCGAGCGGCGCGACGAGATACTCGCAGCGCAGGTGAGCAACGCGAAGGTCAGAGGCAGATATCACAGTGCTTTATTCCGAATGATGCAGCCGGCGTTTCATCCAGAACGGCACGGTGGCAAACCACATCACCGTCCCAATCAGCGCCACGACCAGATAGTTGTCTTTGCTCATCGCATTGTTGAAGACCATGATGGCCGCGGCGAACATGATTACGAGCCCGGCAAAGGAAATGATTTTAAGCAGTGTTTTCATGTCAGTTGGTTTTGTTGACGGCTTGACCGGTGCCAAGGAATTTTTGCTGGATGAAACTGAGAACGATGTAAAGCGCCACCGCCACCAGCCATTCGGGCAGCACGAGGAAAATCGGGAAGATCGGATCGCAATTCTTGTAGAAGAACGCCGCGATGGAGAAGCACGCTGCCAGGATCCACGCCGCCGCCGCCGGCCAACTGATCAGCGCCCCGGTTTTCTCGGCCAGATTGGACTGCAACCCCAGCTTTGGGAACAGCCAGATGTCAATGAAGATGAACGCGCCCAGCGGGAGGATGACCAGCGCGTTGGTGGTCACCATCAGGTCCAGGTGTTTGATGAGCGCCGGAATGCATGCGCAAAAGATCATGCCGGCGCCGACAACCAGCGTCACCCGCCAGCGGCTCCAGTTCGGCGTGGCCACCTGCAACGCCAGGCCGGCGCGATAGAGCGTCGGGCTCGCCACGTTCCAGCCCGCCACCACCACGCAAATGGCGCCCACCAGCCCCGCGCCCAGGTAGGCAATCGGGCCGGGATCGGTCGCGATGCCGACATTGATGGCGGCCGCGCACAAAATGCCGGAGGCAACCCACGCGCAATAATGCCCCAGATACATGCCCGCGCAGGAGCAGAAACCCATCTGCCATTTGCGCGCAAACCGCAGGATGGTCATGTCGCCCATGCCGAAATGCTGCGGCATGTTGCACAGCCACGCGAAGCCGATGACATGCCAGATGGTGAATTTGCCCATGCCCGGCGCAACCGTGCCGGTCCAGATTTTTTCATTGGCCACCCGCCAGAAATCGCCCGGCGAATGGCAACCCAGCGACGGCAACGTCGCGATGGCCGCGATGAAAAACACCGTCACCATCCATGGCGCCGACATTTTCGAGAAGATGGCCATGCCTTCAAACCCCAGCACCGCCAGCACGGCGATGACCGACCCGACCACCACCGCCAGCACGATCCACACCCAGTCGGGCAAGGTACCCAGTTCCATTCCCGGTTGCGCCAGCAGTTTCTCGAACGGCAGCGCAATCGAGGTCATGGACACGCGCACCATGGCTCCGGCCAGAACGCACAAGATGATGCCGAAAACACAACTGTAGGCGATTGTCAGCCACGGCCCGCCGAGTTTGCGGAGCTGCCAGTATTGGGTCAGGCGCGTCTTGACGGCGATGGGCGCGCAGACGAACGCCCAGCTCAGCACGGCGAGGAAATTGCCGATCAGCAGCCCCAGCAGCACATCCACCGCCGTGCAGCCGTGCATGACGAAGAGCGGCCCAATGACAAATTCCGTCCCGGCGATGTGCTCGCCAGCGAAGGTGGCCCAGAAAATTTTCCAGCCGTGCAGGTCTTTTTCCTTGATGGGCTCGCGTTCGTACTCGTAGAGCGCATCGAGGCGCTCGACCCAGGAAGCGGATTTTGCGGTTTCAGGCATAAAATGAGTTTTTCCTTTGATTAGCCACCGGCGTGCGCGCCGGCCAAGTTAGTCGTTGTGGGTTCATCGTTTCAAGGCGCATTTAACTCGCCGGCTCGCCGCACCGGAGCTTCAGCAAGGGCGGGCCGCTTGCACCAGTAATTTGCCAGCAGCGAGCCGGAGACATTCATCCACGGACTGAAGATGGCCGCCGCCAGTCCCATGGTGCCCAGTTTGCCCATTGCCCCGGCGATACCCGAGGCCATCCCGCCGTTTTGCAGGCCGACTTCGAATGCCACCGACCGCGCGGAATTTTTATCCAGCCCAGCCGCCCGGCTTAGCCAGTAGCCAAAGCCGTAGCCGGCTGCGTTGTGCAGCGCCGCCGCCAGGAATAACAGCGCCCCGACCTGTAGCAGGTTGTCCCGGCCCGCTGCCGTCGTGACCGTGGTGAAATAAACGATGCCCGCCATCGAAAACACCGGCATCCGCCGGTCCAGCCAGGACAGTTTGGAGGCCAGGAAATGATAAGCCACGCCGACCACCACCGCCCCGAGCAGAAAGCCGCTCATCCCGATGACCGTCAAAGCCAAATCCGGGGCGCGGGCCGCGAAGAAGTTCCAGCCGCCCCATGCCAAAAATAAAATCCAGGCCGCCCCGATTGCCGCCGTCGTCAGGATGATTTGGCGTCCGCGCGAGGGCGCATGTTTCAGATAATCGTGCAGCAACGCCGCGCCGATGGGCACGAGCACGATCTTGATGATTTCCATCATCATTTTGAAGAAGCTCACCTCGACCAGCGTGCCGGCGAGCAACTTCATCCACAGCGGCGTCATCAGCGGCGCAATCATCGTGGTGATGGCCGTCACCGTGACGGAAAGCGCCAGGTTCGATTTCGCGATGTAGGCCATCACGTTGGAGGCCAGCCCGCTCGAGCAGGAGCCGATGAGGATGATGCCCGCCGCAATTTCCGGTTCAAATCGGAAAATTTTTGTCAGCGCCAGGCCGACGAGCGGCATCACCGAGAAATGGCAGATGATGCCGACGAACACGCCGCGCGGCGATCTGGCGACGCCGGTGAAATCCTTCACGCTCATCTGGGTGCCCATGCCGAACATAACGATCTGCACGACGATGAGAATGAGCCACTTGTCGCGGAGGTCGAGGCTGCCCCATTTCAGAAATGCCGCCGGATAAATCATGGCCGCCGTCACCGCCGCGATGATCCAGGCGGTGAATTGGTAGCCACGCAGTCTGGGAATAAACCGAAGGGAAATGGCGAGGGCAACTATGAGTATCACTGCCAACGGCTGCCAAGTTGCCCAGCCCAGGAATGAACCGACCACGACAGCGACCAGCGCTACCAGCCACAGGCTGAAACAGACTTTTGCCAATGGATACATTTAGCTTGCAGAAGCGGGTACTGGCTCTTTCAGCGTTCTTGTTTCCTATTGCCGGTTGAAAGGCGCGTAAATCGCATATCGTAAATCGGAAATTTCAAAGCACCGTCGCCAAATAATCCACGGCAATGCCCGGGCTGGCCAGAATCGGCACACGTTTGTCTTCCGGCGGCAATGCCTCCACCACCCGGGCCATCGACGCCTGCGCCAGCACAATCACGTCCACCTGTTTCGACAACTCCCTCAGCGCGGCGGCCACCATTGCGTCGTGCTTCGCCCCGTCGCCGCTCATCAGCGCGTCGAAGGCGCCGGCGCAGAGCCGCGAGGTGAGTTGGATTTTCCTTCCCGCCTTTTTGGCGCGCCGCGAAATCAAATCGGCCGTCGGCTCCATCGTGGTCGGCAGGGTGGCGATCACGCCGATGCGCCGGCCGGTTTGCACGGCCCGATCGGCCATCGGCTGGTCCACGCGCAGCACCGGCACTTTTGTATTTTTGGCCGCCGCCTCCACGGCGCGGCCGATGGAGGAACAGGTGACCAGAATATAATCGGCGCCCGCCTGCCCGGCGGAGGCGACGTGTCCCGCCACGCGCCGGGCCGTTCGCGGCGTGAGCTTGCCGCGGCGGATCACGTCCTTGATCAGGCTGTCGTCAGCGAGGTTGAATACTTCCACGCCCGGCAATTTCTCCCGAC
>DATJOW010000214.1:0-2052 GCA_035506715.1 Candidatus Acidiferrum sp.
CGCTTTACAAACCCATTGGAGGTCGGCAAAAGCTATGACCGTCAGGTCTTGTCACGCCTCTGGGGACTGGCTGGGTTTCAGGCCATCGGTCGCGGTGTTTTCACTCCAAAGGGCTTGGGACAGATATTTCTGTTTGTGACCCGGGAGAGACTGGGTTGGATGACCCCGTATAAGAACTTCCTATTGACTTTCGCATAAATGAGTAACATATTCATCCCGCATGAAAGCCAAGACCAAGCGGGATCTCGAAGGAATGGAACAACGACGGCGTGACGGGATGCGGCTGCTGGGCCGAGGAATTTCCCAGGCGGAAGTGGCTCGCCGCTGCGGCGTCAGCCGTCCCACCGCCTTGCGTTGGGAACGCCAGCGCAAAACCGTTCGGGGCGCGGCGTGGAAGCGCCGACCCTTGGGGCGCCGTCCCAAACTCAAGCCGGGCGACCAGCAACAACTGGAGAAAGCGCTGCTGCAAGGCGCTCAAGCCCACGGTTTCCTCAACGACCTCTGGACGTTGCCGCGCGTGGCCGAACTGATCCATCGCCAGAGTGGCGTGCGTCTGCATCCGGGCCATGTCTGGCGGGTGTTGGGTCAGATGGGCTGGAGCCTCCAGCGACCGGCGGGCAAGGCGGTGCAACGGGATGAAGCGGCGATCGCCCGTTGGAAGAAACATACCTGGCCCGCGCTAAAAAAAAGTCCCTGAAAGAAGCGCGAACCCTTGTCTTCGTGGACGAAAGTGGCCTGTCGGAGCGCCCGAACGTCGTGCGGACTTGGGCGCCCAAAGGTCAGACCCCGCAACTGGTTTTCAGTCACGCTTGGGGCAAACTCTCCATCATCGCGGGCATCACTTGGCGGGAGTTTTACTTCCGCCTCTATCGCGGCAGCATCAAAGGCCGACAAGCGGCGGAGTTTCTGGGCCATCTCCGCCGGCAAATTCCCGGCAAACTGTTGGTAATCTGGGACGGGCTGGCCGTCCACCGCAGTCGGGTGGTGCAACGTTATGTCGAGCGGACGCAAGGCGACATCATTTTGGCACGCCTGCCGGCTTACGCCCCGGAACTCAACCCCGTCGAATACATCTGGGGTCATCTCAAAGGCCACGCGCTGGCCAACTTCTGTCCCAAAGACATTCCTCACTTGGGCCGGGAGGCCCGGCGACAACTACGGCGCACCCAACGCCGGCCAGCTTTGATCCGGGCTTTCTGGCAACAAGCCGAGCTTTCTTTGTGACCAAACGTTACCCATTTATGCGAGACTTAATAATTGACAGTCCTTGTAAGAGGTTGGTCCCAAGTAATGTCAGCTCGGACATCTGTGTTAATCCGTGGTTAAAAATGCTCTTCATTTCTTAACGCCGAGCGGTTTATGGATTTCCGGCAGAAAAACGTGAGCGCATGAATTCAACAAATTGTTCCTCGCTCAAGTCACGCCTTGCTTTGACCAAACCGCCGGTGTCTTCGCCGCAAAAGTATCGCAGCCGGTTCGTGCCGTCGGTGGCCGCGCCGTAAATCACCTGCGCAATTTCATCGGCGGTGGCCATGTGTTTGTCGGCAAACAAGGGAATTCTGAAACCGTCAGGCGGAGTATTCCCGCACTGGCCTTTCAAAAAACGCCATTTGTTCCGTCGCTTCAACTTCCTGCGGCTGCGGGCCAACTGGAAAATTGGTGATCAGGGCTTCAATCATGGGATGGCGCAAATCTTCCGTGGAGCCGACGTGATAAAAATGTTCGCGCGTCAGAAGATGGAATCGCGGGTCGCTCCAATGGTACTCAATCATGGCGTTTGTCCTGAACTCGTTGCTGTGCCAGGTGGAAAGAATGAAACGGCACGGAAGCTGTTTGAGCCGGTTGCCAAGTTCGGTCTCGTCGGATTCGGACCAGGAGTTGAAATAGTCCACGTGCCGGCCCGCGTAGGGCGGGTCGGCATAGACCAGATCGCCCGGTTGAACGGAGGCCAGCGTCTGCCGGAAGTCGGCGGCGGCAAATGTCCAGTCGCAGGCGGAAATGGCCTCGGCGATACGGCGGATTTGGTTCGTGATTTTGGTGACGTAAGCCTGG
>DATJOW010000215.1:0-11832 GCA_035506715.1 Candidatus Acidiferrum sp.
GAGGCGGGTCAGGCGCGCGGCTTCGGCGGTGATGATGTTCAAATAGGAATGCTGCTTGGCCGGGTCGGCCACCCGGCCCTCGGCCAGCAGTTCGGAAAACATCCGGATGGACGTGAGCGGCGTCTTCAACTCGTGCGAAACATTGCTGACGAAATCGGTCTTTTGCCGCGCCTGCTTCAGCTCAGAGTTGAGGCTGCTGACGATGAGCCAGCTGCCCACGCCGATGGCCAGCATCAGCACCGCCACCAGCAACCCGAGCGTCAGCCGGGCGGTGTGCGCTGCCCGGGTCAGTTGCGCCGGATTGACCAGGTAGGCGGCGACCTCCCAATGCGGCAGCGCTTCGCCAATTTCCGTGGCGACAAAGGGATGCTTCCAGTTGCCGGCCTGAAACCCGGCGCGGGAGAGCGTCACCGGTTTGGCGTTGTCGTCAAGGACGGCGGCACAGATTTCGTCGCGCAAATCGGTGTCGGCCTGCACGAGCACCCGGATCTCGTCCACCACCCGGTCGAGGTCCAGTTGCGCGCCGAAAATCAGATTCGGGTCGGCGCCGGACCGGTGCCAGAACATGAGGCGGAGCTTGTTCTGGAGAAACCGCGCGAGCATCCCGTCGGTGCCGCCACCGATGAGCTGGCCGAATTCCGCCTCGGCCGGGACCACTTTGGACAGATTGGCTTCCTGCGCCGGAGCCGGCATTTGCGCCTTGTCGCCCAGCGGATAATAACCGCTTTGGGGCATGACCTTGCGAACCTGTGCCGCCTTGTAATTATAGGCCTGGGATTGAACCGGCGCGGGGCTGGCCGACCCGAGCCGCCCGGCGGTGTTGGATTCTTCCCCCAGCTTCTGGGTTTGATTTGCGGGAACGGATGGCTCAGCCGCCTGGTCCGAGGCGACCTCCTTTTGCCGTGCCGGTGCCGCCGGAGATGGAGGGGCGAACGCAAGTTGCCCCGGCTTGCGATCGGCCAAACCGTCGGCCGCCGCCGGCGGGTTGGCGGTGTTGCGGGCGAAGTTCAAAGGGTTGAGGTTGTTGTAAACCTCCACCGTCTCGCGATTGCCGAGGAAGGCGCCGTTGTCCAGGTAAAACGTCCGGGCATCGGCGCGGGCGTTGGGAGAAGGCGACAGGATCTGGCCCGACACGGTGACGCAAAAGCCGACTTCGGCCAGCGGCCAGCGCCGGCGAAGCTCGGCGTCAAACTGGGCGGCGGCGGCGCGGGCATCGCGGCCGGCCAACAGGCTTTCGACCTGGGCGCCAAAAGCCTGCTGCTGTTGGGCCAGGAAATCGGAAATCTTCGCCGCGAGCGCGTCGGTCACCTGCTGGCACAGCAGCGCTTCCTGGCGCTCGAGTAAAAACTGCTGGTCGCGCAGCGAGCGCAAGGCCAGCCAGGCGAGCACCAGGCTCGGCAGCAACACCGCCAGCACAAAAACCAGCGCGACGCGTTTCATGGGCTTGCTCCGGGAAATATCCCACGTCTCCGTTCATAACCAAGCCTGAATTTCACTCGATCAAAAATGATACATTGACCGTGGCCGAAACGCTGATCTGGCCAACCGAAAAGGTTTCGCCACTGATATCGGCCATTCCACCGGAGTCGGCGCGGTATTGGACCGCGTTCTGTCCCTGGTAACCGTAATTCCACCGCTGGCCCCAACTGCCCCCGAAGCCACTCCAGCCCCCGCCCCAGTCGTTCACGTTGATGCTGTAAATCTTGCCCCGTTTGACACCGAGGGCGGAGGCCATGGCATCCGCCTTTTCCCGGGCCGCCTTGATGGCCATTTCCCGGGCCTGGTCGCGGAACTTGCGCAATTGCGACGTCCGGAAATCAATGCCATGCACGTAATTGATCCCGTTGGTAAGCAGGCCGGTCAGCGTGCCTTCCAGGTTGGTGGCCGCCGCCAGCTTGATTTCGATGGATTTGCGGACGATGTAGGCCACCGGCTGGACACGGGACTTGTTGAAATCATAGTCCGGTTCAACGCTGATGTAATCGGTTTGAACGTCCTGGTCCTTCACTCCGCCGCGTTTGAGAAAGGCGAGCGCGCCGGCCACGCGCTCGTCATTCTGCTGCCGGGCGACGTCGAGAGCTGCATCCCGCGTTTCCACCCCGACGCTCAGGTGGATTTCGTCCGGCGCCACCTTGACTTCGGCGGAGCCGGAGACATTGATCTGCGGCGGCGGACTCTGGGCCAACGCCGGCGGGAGCGGCAGCAGGGCCGCGGCGAGCATGAGGATTAATCGGGCTTTCATGGTCTTGTCGGTTGACGGTTGGTTGTGACCCTGCGCCTCATTTCGAGTTGCGGGTGTTGTAGGATTGCGATTGCAGGGCCTTGCGGGAAGCGCCGTCGTATTGGCCGTTCACCAGCCGGTCATTGAAATCACCCAGATTGGAGGTCTCGGCCCGGATTTGAACCTGCACTTCGGCCGGGGCGTTGGCGGAGGCGGCATTGAGCGCCTCCCGTTGCCTGGCCAGCGTTGCCGCCGCCTGCTTGTAATCGCCCGCGTCCGCCAGGGCGATGGCCTTGTCCTTGGCTTCGGCGGTCAGCACCAGCACCTTCTCGGCGTTGACGGCTGCGTTGAGCGACCGGTCGGCGACGGATTCGTCGTCGGTGTAGCCGATTTTCACCACGCCGTCGGTGGCTTGCTCGCGGCCGTTGTCGAGTTCGTCGGTGTAACGGATCTTGACGCGCGCGATCTCAGGCTGGGGCCGCGTTACCCGGCAGCGCAGGAACAGATACCGACCCTGGCCCAGGGTGAACTGGCTCAAATTCACGGTGGCCGTTTGGTCTTCAAATTTCTCGGCGCGGCCAATGAAGCCAAGCGGCTTCACACCGTCGGGGCAGATGATTTCAATCCGCACCTCCCGTGCGGCAACGGTGAGCATTTCGCCGAGCTCCTTGGCGAAGATCTCCGGGAGTTTTTCCGTATCCCGGACGTAGTAGTAATTGGCATCGCTGGCCTCCGCCAGGCCGGCCATCAGGTCCTCGTTGTAGTCGTCGCCGACGCCAATGGTGGTCACGGAGACGCCCTGCACGGCGAGGTCGCGGCCGAGGCGGCGCAGTTCGCACGGGGAGCTGGGGCCGACATTGGCCAGGCCATCGGAGAGCAGGATGACCCGGTTGATGCGTTTGGCGGAGAAATAGTCTCGGAGCTGCCGGGCGCCGGCCTTGACCCCGGCATAAAGGGCGGTGCTGCCGCCGGCCTCGATGCCTTCAATTTTTTCCCGCAGGGCGTCTTTGTTCTCCACCTTCTGTGCCGGCACGAGCACCCGGGCTTCGTCGCTGTAAATGACCAGGGTAAAAACGTCGTCCGGTGCCAGGCGGTCCACGAGTTGCCGGGCCGCCTGCTTGGCTTTCTCGAGTTTGGCGCCGGTCATGGAGCCGGATTTGTCCAGCACCACGGCCAGGTTGAGCGGAGTGCGCCGGTGCTGATGGCGGTCCGCGATGGCGCTGAGATCGATTTTCACGACGACTTCCTGGGGCCGGTTTCGCAACAAAATGTCGCGGTCGGGGACCAGGTTGAGGCGCAAAGTTTCTCCAGCGAACAGGGGGAGAGCCAACCCCGCCGCCAGACTCAGGAAGAGCAGTGATTTTTTCATGCGGCTACGATGCCTTGACCCAGGCGGGAAGTTGTCAGGTGCGGGTCAAAGGTTTGTAAAAAAGATGTCAGAAAAAGACCTTGTTTTGGCGGACCGCCGAGGTGGCGGGAAAACGACGGGTGCAGACAGGCCGGTCCGGCGGGGACGGGGCACCATCCGGCAAAAACTGTTTTGCATTTTTGCCGTTTAACCGGCAGGTTGTGCCCATGACGCAACCGCTGGCGCTGGTTTTTTACGAGAAATTGTTGCCGGGCAGCCAATTGGTGAACCGGCTGCAGGATCTGAAATACCGGGTCCAGGCGGTCAACGACCTGGCGGCCTTGCTCCGGAGCGCGCAAAGCGAGGGGCCGATGCTGGTGGTGGTGGATTTGGAATCGAAGCGGGAGGATGTCTGCCGCGCGATTGCGGCTTTGAAGGCCGATGCCGCCACCCAGCATGTTCCCATTATTGCCTTTGCCGGCGAGCAGGCGGCGGCGCTGCGGGCGGCGGCGCAACAGGCTGGGGCCACCCTCGTGGTGGGGGAGGCCGCCATCAGCAATTACCTGCCCCAGCTCCTGAACCAGGCCTTGCAGGTATGAGGGGCCGGTCCGGCGGCCGGTAACCTGTGGGCAACCTGTTTGTAACCTCGGCGAAACTAGCGCTTGACTTCGCCGTTCAGGGTTTTATGATGGCCCCACTAATTGAGGCATGAACACTTTTGAAAAGTGAAGGGGGCACGACTTGGTCTAGTCGTGTCTTTTTTGCTTTCTAAGCAGGACCTCGTCAGCTCAGGAGTCTAATTATGGCTAGTGGCAAAGTGAAATGGTTTGACAATAAAAAAGGGTTTGGGTTCATCGCCCAGAGTTCCGGGCAGGACGTTTTCGTGCATCATACGTCCATTATCGGCTCGGGTTTTAAAACCTTGAATGAAGGTGACGAAGTCTCGTTCGAGGTTGTCCCGAGCGACAAAGGGCTGAAGGCCCAGAACGTCCAGCGGTTGCATCCTACGTAGTGCTGGCGTGACGTTTCGTCGTATCCCGCGACGCGGGAGTTTTCGTTCGCCAGCCATGGGCGAAGGAGCTATCCTTTGTTCATGGCTGGTTTTGCCATGAACAAAAGCGAAGGCTTGTATGTTCATGTACCTTTTTGCGCGCAGAAATGCGCGTATTGCGCCTTTTACTCCGAGCCTTCCGGCGGCGACCTCGTCAACCGCTACGTGGCCGCCTTGATCCGGGAGCTGGAACTGGTCGCGGACGACCTGAACCCCAAGACGATCTTCTTCGGCGGCGGCACGCCGTCCCTGCTCAATCTCCGCCAGTGGGAACAGATCCTGCGCACCTTGGAACGGCTCAACCTGCTGGGCGCGGATGAGTTCACCGTCGAATGCAACCCCGCCACCGTGTCCGCCGACAAGGCGAAATTGCTCCGCGACTTCGGCGTCAACCGCATCTCGATGGGCGTCCAGTCGCTCGACGAATCCCTGCTTGATCGCCTGGGCCGCATCCACTCGCGGGAGATGGTCTTCACATCATTCGATATCCTGCGCCGGGCCGGTTTTGACAATCTCAACCTCGACCTCATGTTCGCGATTCCCGGCCAGACTTTGGCGGTCTGGCGGGCGACCCTGGCCGAGGCGCTGGCGCTCGGCAGCGAACACCTGTCCACCTACGAGGTCATTTACGAGGACGACACCCCGCTGTTTGCCCAATTGCAGGCTGGCGAGTTCGACGTGGACGAGGACCTCGCCTGCGCGATGTACGAGGAACTGGTCGCCCAAACCACGGCGGCTGGATTCCGGCAATACGAGGTCGCCAACTTCGCGCGCACGAAAACCCTCAACCCTCAACTCTCAACCCTCAACCTTCCGAATCATGCCTGCCGCCACAACGTGAATTACTGGCGCGGCGGCTCGTTTTACGGGCTGGGCCCCAGCGCCACCAGCTACGTGCGCGGGGTGCGGACCAAGAACTGGTCGAACACGCAGCTTTATTGCGAACAGCTCGAGCGAGGCCAGCGCGCCATCGAATCGCGCGAGGAACTACCGCCGCTCAAACGCGCCGGCGAAACCGCCGCCTTTGGCCTGCGCATGAATGCCGGCTGGCAGTTCGATGAGTTCCGGCGTACCACGGCCTTCGATCTGCGCGACCAATGGTCGGCGGAAATGAAGCAACTGACCGAACGCGGCTGGGCCTTGTGTGATGAACAGCGCTTTCGGCTCAGTTCCCAGGGCTTGCGCTTCGCCGACGCCGCCGCGGAATTGTTCCTCCGTTGAACGATTTACGATATTGGATTTACGATTTACGAGCTATCTTCCCATTCCACGGCGCCGCGTAAATCGTATATCGTCAATCGTAAATTCATCGACCTTTAGACAAGTGGTAATCTCACAGTAAATATCGTTCCGGTTCCCGACTCGCTTGTAACTTCAATCGTTCCGCCATGCGCCTCAACAATGGCCTTGGAAATTGCCAACCCGAGACCGGCCTGACCCGACGAGCGCGACGGGTCCGCCCGATAAAACCGTTCGAAGATCCGTGGCAGATGCTCGCGGGAAATTCCCGGGCCGGTGTCGCTGACCGCCAGCAGAATCGTGCTGCCCTGCACTTTCGTGCTGATGCGGATCTCGCCGTTGGGCTGGTTGTATTGCACGGCATTGGCCAACAGGTTGGTAATGACCTGCGCCAGGCGTTCCGCGTCGCCGCTGGCTTCGACCGGCGGGAGATCACAATGAATTTTGATGCCGCGTTCAGACGCCAGCGGACGGACCAGCTCCACGCAATCCCTGGCCGTCTGGGCCAGGTTGAATTTTTGCCGTTGCAGGCATTCCTGCCCGGCTTCGAACCGCGCCAGTTCGAGCAACGATTCGGTCAACCGGCGCATCCGCTGCGCGGCCCGCTGGCAGGCTTCGACCGCCTCGCGATACTCCGTCGCACTGCGCTCGCGCTGCAGCGCGGTCTGCGTCTGGGTGAGCATCACCGAAACCGGCGTGCGCAGTTCGTGGGCGGCATCGGCGGTGAATTGCCGCTGCTGGGCAAACGCGGTTTCCAGCCGTGCGAAAGTCGAGTTGAGCACCGAAGCCAACTGACCGAGTTCACTTTCCGTTTCCGCCGCGTTGATGCGCTGCGACAGATCGCCGGCGGAAATCTTCACCGCCGTGGCGCTGATGGCGGCGATTGGCCGGAGGGTGCGGCCGGTGAACCACCATCCGCCGGCCAGGCCAAAGAGCAAGATCACGCCGCCAACGGCCGTCAGCGTAAACGCGGTGAGGCGGAGTTCCGTCAATTCGGGCTTGATGGAAACGCCAACCCGTATTTGTTCACCGGATGGCAAGGTGTGAATTAACCTGCGACTGCTCCCGAAGTTGTCAAGGGTGATGGGTGCCGGTTTGCCGATTCGTGGTGGGAGGTTAACTCCGGAATGGAATTCAATGACAAAATGGGTCGGCAAATTGCCGGAGCGGGCAATTTCCTTTCCGTCACGATCCCAAATAACAAAATAGAAGCCGTCCGGGTCATTCGCGTCAAACAACCCTTCGGCTTGGGGCGGCAGATGAAATTCAAGCGGCGGGAGCACCCGCGGTCCAGGCATTTCATCATCGGGAGGCGTGCCGGCAGGGGGGCGGTTGAAGGGCAGCCCTCGGGGTTCCGGACCACGAGGTGGCGGATGCGTGGCCAGAGCAAGAACGTCGAAGCGGTGCTGCAGTTGTTCGTCAACCCGGCGCATTTGCCGTCCCCGCTCGAGCTGGTAGGCCGTGAGCCCAAACCCGGCCAGCACGACCACCAGGATGAGGCCGTACCAGAGTTGGAGGCGCCAGCGGATGGATTTGAATAGTCTCATTGGCCGAACATTCAACATTCAACATTCAACGTCCAACATCCAAAAAACCACTGTGTATTTAGTTGAGCGTTCGAAGTTGGATGTTGAGCGTTGAATGTTTTCATTTCACTCAATGCAATAGCCATGGCCGCGCCGCGTGGTGATGAACTCCGCGCCGAGCTTCTTGCGGAGATTCGAGACGTGCACGTCCAGCAGGTTCGAAAGCGTGCTGTCATTCTCGTCGAACAAATGTTCGTAGAGCTGCGTGCGCGTGACGACCTCCCCGCGGTGCAATGTCAGAAATTCCAGCAGCGTGTACTCACGCGCCGTCAGTTCGACCGGCTTGCCCGCGCGCGATACCTTTCGCGCCGCCACGTCAATCGCCACATCGCCAATCTCAATCACATTGGTGGTTTTATTGGCGCTGCGGCGGATGAGGGCGCGCAGGCGGGCGAACAGTTCCGGCAAATCGAACGGCTTGATCACGTAATCGTCCGCCCCGGTGTCGAGGCCCCTGACGCGGTCGCGCGACTGGTCGCGCGCCGTGAGCATGAGCACCGGCGTCTTTTTGATTTTGCGGAGGCGACGAAGAATCTCCCAGCCGTCGAGTTTGGGCAGCATGACGTCGAGCACGACGGCATCGTAGTCGTAGCTTTCGGCTTTGAACCAGCCGTCTTCGCCCTCATTCGCGATGTCCACCGCATAGCCCTCCTCGCGCAGCGCCTGGGCCAGGCTGCGCAGCAAGTCGGGTTCGTCTTCCACGATCAGGATTCTCATTTGGGCCGGCGTAGTTTCACACAGGCAACCTTAAGAAAGCATGAAGAAGCTTCAAATTCCAAGCTCCAAGCTCCCGAGAAATTTCAAACCCCAAACTTCAAGCAATCGGCACAAGACTTTTGGAACTTGAAACTTGGGGTTTCTCTGGAGCTTGGAGGTTGGTGCCTGGAATTTTTCTTCGCTTCACGTTCACTTAAGGTTGCCTCGGATAAATTGCGCCCGAAGATTGCACCCGGCATAACCAAACGAGAAAGCGAGAACGACATGAAAACGACAATGAAAACAACCCTGGCCTTGCTGGCCTTCGGAGCTTCAGCGCTGGTCGCCGGCGCCCAGGACAACCCCGGCGGACCGCCGCTGCGCGGCCATCGCCCGCCGCCGCTGCCGCTGGTCACCGCGTTGGATGCCAATCATGATCGCGTGATTGACTCCAACGAGATCGCCAACGCCAGCGCCGCCCTGCTGACGCTGGATAAAAACGGCGACGGCCAGTTGACCACCAACGAGTATCTGCCGACGCCGCCGGCCGACGCGCCAAAGCACGCGCCCCGTCCGCCGCTGCCGGCCATCGTCAAGGCGCTGGACGCGAATGGCGACGGCGTGATTGACGCCACGGAAATTGCCAACGCGCCCGCCGCTTTGAAGGCGCTGGACAAGAACGGCGACGGCAAACTGACCCCGGATGAATTCATCGGGCCGCGCCCGCACCATGGGCCGCCGCCCGGACCGGAAGTTGGGGACAACAACGGCGATGTGCCGCCGGGCGATGAAGGCATTCCGCCCGGACCGCCGCCGGGTGAATGAAGCTTCTGCTTGAGTGAGCAGAAGGCGGCGGGTTGTGCTGCAAACAGCCGGGAGCATCGCAGCCAATCCGCCGCCGAATTGTAGCGTCGAGCCTGTGGCTCGAAATCGGCGCGCAGCGCCGACGCCACACCAACTCATTGCGGTTGAATGCCGCCGATGACCGCCGGTTCCTCTTTCCGGCAGAGGAATTGCCACGTGAGCAAGGCGGCGACGACGGCCAGGGCACCGCAAAACACGTAAGGCAGCGGCGCGATGTAGGTGTAAAGCGTCGCGGCAAACATCGGGCCCAGAATTCGGGCCAGGGCGCCGGCGCTCTGCGCCACGCCGATGGTGGCGCCCTGCTCGCTCGGCGGCGCAAGATTCGAAAGCAGTCCAAAGAGAGGCGGACGCGTCAACGCGGAGCCGACCGCCAGCAGCGCCAGCGCCAGCAGCATTTTGATCCACGGCCAGTCGGCGAGGCGCAACACCGCCGACCACTTGAGCTGGCCGTCACCCTGGATGAACGGCAAAATCGTCAGGCTGATGCCGGTCAGGAACAGGCTCAGGGCGATCAATCTGGGCTCGCCGAACAGTTTGACCAGCCGGCCGATGGCGCCGCCCTGGATGAACGCTCCGATGAGCCCGCAAAATACAAACAGCGAGATCACCGTGGTGGCCGGCTTGGTTTCATCCACGGCAATGCCGAGATTGAAATTGTCGCTGACCAGCAGCGGCAGGGTGCTTTCGAAGCAACTGAAGGCGAACGTGGCCAGGAAAAAGATCACAATGAGCAGGCCGATTTTCGGCTGGGCCAGCGTATGCCCCCACTGATCCAGGTGCGGACGCTGGGCGGCCTGGCCGGAATCGGGTTTCAAACTTTCGGCGAGGATGCAAAACGCAAGAATGAAATTGGCGGCGCACAAGGCGGCCGCCGTCCAACCCGGCCCGGTGCCGCCAAACAATTTCAGGGCAACGCCGCTTAGCGCCGGCCCGAAGATGAATCCCAAGCCAAATGCCATGCCGATAAGGCCCATCCGCTTCGACCGGTTTTCCGGCGGCGTGATGTCGGCAATGTAGGCCTGGGCGACGGTGATGTTCCCGCCGCAGGCGCCGGCAAAGACGCGGGAGACGAGTAACGCCCAGAGCGCGGCGGCGTGGTTTTCAAATCCGGACCCGACGGCGAACAGGACGTAGGACAGCGCTGCGCCGGCGGTGCTGATGAGCAGGATGGGCCGGCGGCCGTGGCGGTCGGAAAGCCGTCCCCAGATCGGCGAGAAGACAAACTGCATGGCGGAGAACGAGGCGATGATGGCGCCGATGACCCAGCCGCTGGCGCCATAATGCCGGCTGTAAACCGGCACCAGCGGCACGACGATGCCAAACCCGATGAGGTCAATGAAGACCGTCAGGAAGACGACGAGCAATGATGGCTTGCGATTCATGGACGCAACGAGTGAAAATTCTAATCGCATTCAACAACGAGTCAAATTTTCGGTGGCGTTAAGTTTGTTGTAGCGTAGGCGCTGCGCGCCGATTTCGAGCCACAGGGTCGACGCTGCTTTTAGCGAATAACTCTGTGAACGGACGGGAAATCGGTGTGCAGAATTAGTGCTTGTCGCCGGTTCAAATTAGCGCAGTCTTGTCTTCGCATGATTGATTCCGTTTCCGAAACCGCCGGCGCCGCACCCGACCTGAAAAAAGCCCGAAGGCAAAAGGCCGCGCAACAGCGTGTCCCGGTAGCGGACCGGCTGCCGCCGCATTCGCCCGAGGCCGAACAGGGCGTGCTCGGCTGCGTCCTGCTCTCGCCAAACGAGTGCCTGGGCGAGTGCCTGGAAAAAATCCGGGGCGACGGCAAGGACGTTTTTTACGATCTGCGGCACCAGACGATCTTCGAGGCGCTGGTGGAGATGTACGACCAGCGCGAGGCGATTGACGTCATCACGCTCCAGCAGCGGCTCAAGGATCGGCAGCTGCTCGAGCAGGTCGGCGGCATCGCCTACCTGGCGCAGTTGCAGGACGCCGTGCCGAGCGCGGCCAACCTGAGCTATTACCTCGACATCGTCCGCGAAAAATTCCTGCTGCGGAAGATGATTCACACCTGCACCGACGTGGTCGGGCGGGTTTATGATTACGAGGGCGAAGTGGACGCGCTGATGGACGAGGTGGAGCGCGACGTGTTGCGCATCAGCGAAGCGCGGGTGCAGGGCGCCGTGCAGACGACCAAGGAACTGGTCGGCAAGGCCATCGGGACCATCGAGCATTACTTCAGCCGGCAGGGCACCTTGAACGGGCTGGCGACGGGCTTCGCGGACCTGGACCGGATGACGGACGGGTTGCACGGGAGCGAGATGATCGTGATCGCGGCGCGGCCGAGCATGGGCAAGACGTCGCTGGCGATGAACATTGCCGAGCACGTGGTGCTGGAGCAGAAGTTGCCGGTGGCGGTGTTCAGCCTGGAAATGAGCGCGGAGGCGCTGGTGCTGCGCCTGCTGTGCTCGATTGCGCGGGTGAACCTGCGGAGCATCCGCGAGGGGTTCATGAGCGAGGCGGATTTTCCCAAGCTGACCAGCGCGGCCGGGCGGCTGGCCGGGGCGCCGCTGTTCATTGACGATTCGGCGGGGCTTTCGATTTTGCAGTTGCGGGCGCGGGCGCGGCGGCTGGCGCAGCAGCACGGGGTGAAGCTTTTTGTGGTTGATTATTTGCAGTTGCTGCATTCTACTGCCCGGCGAGCACAGGAGAACCGGCAGCAGGAGATTTCGGATATTTCCAGCGGCATCAAGGCGCTGGCGAAGGAATTGAAGGTGCCGGTGCTGGTCCTGAGCCAGTTGAACCGCGAGCTGGAGCGGGACAAGAGCCGCAAGCCGCGGTTGTCCGACCTGCGGGAATC